>JAIQFZ010000137.1 GCA_020073015.1 Terriglobia bacterium
TCCAGGCCGGGAGAACAAACAGGATGACCTGAATGCCAAGACGCGTCTTTCAGCGTTTGGTTCGGATCCTTTCACAATGGCGGGAGAACTCGCTGGGATGCTGGGGCCCGATCTGACGACAGCCACCTATCCTAACCCCTCTCTGGATGCAGTTATTGTGCGCTTCGCCAAGGACCACAAGCCCGCCTACGGCGCTCAGGTGAGCTTCGGAGTTGAGGTGCAGCCATTCAAGGACGCGGTCCTCGACATCACCGGTTTGCATGTTCGGGGTATTCACTTGGGGAGTTTCTATAACGTCAACCAGCCCGACCCCAGTGGCCAACTGCCATTCCACGATTCCCGGGGAAACACGGGGATGAAGAATATGTATTGTGCGAATTTCCCCTGTACACCGCCGGTGATCGCGCCCGGAGTACGCTGTGCGGTCTTCACCGGCTGCCCCGTGCCTGAGGGATTCCTTGGTTTTGCTGTGGACTTCGAAGCAGACTCAAAATGGGATTCGCAGTGGGACGGCTTGTTGGTTACGTTCAACAAGCGCATGACAAAGCACGTGGGGTGGGGTTTGAGCTACACGTGGTCCAAAGGCATCGACGATGGACCGAATCCGAGTTTCGTGCTGATCCCGCAAGACACCTGCTGCTTTGACAAGGAGCGAGCCATCTCCGCCGATCATGTCGCGCATCGGTTTGTGGGCAACGCGACCCTGGCCGGGCCGACCCATAAAAATGCGCTCGTGGACAACTGGGAGTTGGGCATGATCGTGAGCCTGCAGACGCCGCACTATTTCACCAAGTTTGCGGGCTTTGATTCGAATGGAGACATCTTCGGAAACAACGACCGCGTCGGCATTGAGGGTCGGAACACTTTCAAGGGCGATACCTATCAGAGCGTAGACCTCAGGATCTCCCGCAGCTTCGCACTCCGCGAAAAGCTGCACCTGCAGGCCATGGCGGAGGCATTCAACCTGCTGAACACGCTGAATGTGAACTACTACAACACGGCCTATGGAGCCTCCGACTTTTGCCCGGCGGGCGGCGTGACCTACTGTGGAAGCGGGCCCTTCTTCACGGAGGGATCCCCGAATCCCTCGTATGGAACTCCGCGTTCCATCTTCAATCCGCGTCAGATTCAGTTGGCGCTGAGGATCACTTGGTAACGGTGAAGGTGGCACCTGCAGGACTGAAATCGGGATGTCAACTCAGGTGATGCCGACTCAGATCGCTGCTACGTTCGCACCCATGAGCGCGCGCCGGCTGTTGATTTTCGGCGGCATCGCCTTGATCGCGGGCGGCATGTTGTTTGGGGACATCTTCGCTGTGTTTGTCTTGCACCAGAACGGCGGGCAAACCGGCCAGACCCTCCTTGCTGCGACCGAGGCAGTGAGGGCCGGGAATTCACTCGCGGTGAAGCAGATCTTCGAGCATCTTGGCGGGCTGCTTGAGGATCATGGAACAAAGCTCGATGCGCACGTTCACATGACGGATGCTGGATACCTGGCGATACTTCTGGCACTGCTACAACCTTACGTGGCGCTTCCCCACCGGCGTAAGAAGCTGCTGGCAGGATGGTTCGTCAGCGGCGGGCTGTTCCTGCCAGTAGGCATTTTCTTAATCCACTATGTCGGGCTTGCTTACAGTCCTTTCGCCTCGATCGGTTGGGCTAGTGTCCTGGCGGACACCGCCGGCGCGGTGTTGATCGTCGTGCTGATTGCGGAGGCCTGGGGCCTGTGGAGGTTTCTTCGCGACAACAGCAACGCAAGCGAGCCAGCACTGCCCGTAGATCGGACGTGGGAGCGTCGCACGCTGATGGGCGGCGGAGTTGTTCTGGTGCTCCTTGGGTTTCTTTACGGCGCCTGGTATGCCGGCTTCGATCTATATCGGCACGAAGCGCGCGAAGTTGGAATCTTGAAGACGATGCTCGATCGTGCAACCGTGGCGCAGGGCGGTACCGTTATGGCAGTCGCAAATTACGGGTCGCTGGCAGCGGAGAAAGCGGTCAAAATCGCAGCGCATTCCCACCTGATCGAGTTCGGCCTTCTGGCCATGCTACTGTCGTTCGTGCAGCCGTACGTTCAGTTGAGCGATACCTGGAAGCGACGCTGGGTGATCGTGTTGCTGACCGGCTCGATCGTACTTCCGGTTTTCGTGTTGCTCGAGTTGAATCTGGGTCTTCTGGCGGGTGGCATTGCCGACATCGGCGGCTTGCTGGTGATTGTGGGTCTTACGGGAATGCTGGTGGGTGTGCTCCGTTATGGCGGCCGCCTGGATGCGGTTTCGGGAGTCTCCCAATGAGCAGGGCCCGCAAGTTGCTGGTGTTCGGCGGTATCTCGCTGGCCGTGTTCGGCATGCTTTACGGTTTACACTATGCGGTCTTCGTGGAACATCAAACGCTCGATCGCATGGGTGGCTCGCTGGCCGAGGCATTCATGGGAGCAGCCGAGGGAAATGTGCTTGAGGTGGATCGCGCCGTCGATGTATACGCTTCCACCAAGTACAACTATGTTCGGCAGGTAGACGTCCACTCGCACTGGATTGGACTTGCCATGCTGATGATTGTGCTGGGTGTCGCTCTGGATGGCGTCGCTCTCGCAGAGCGTTTACAGGTATGGATGGCCGTAGCCCTGTTAACGGGGTCGCTTGTTTTCCCGTTGGGAGTGGTATTGCAGACGGTGAGGCACGGCGCCGTTTGGGCGTCGATGCTGGCCATTCTCGGTTCGGGACTGGTCACCGTCTCCCTGGCAGTTTTAGCATGGGGATTTATTCGTCAGAGGGCGTGAGTCCCTGGTTTAGATTGAGATTCGGAATTGAGGTCTGAGAGTACTGATGTACCCCCGATCATTCCACTATCATCGAGCGAGTTCGCTGCCTGAGGCGGCAACGATGCTTGCCCAGTTAGGCGAAGAGGCCAAGCTGCTCGCCGGCGGCCAGAGCTTGATTCCGCTCATGAAATTGCGCTTTGCGAACCCCAGCCATCTGGTGGATTTGAACTTCGTTCCGGGGACCACCTATATAAAGGAAGAGAACGGGGCGTTGCGCTTTGGAGCCCTCACCCGGCACACCGAGATCGAGAAATCTGCCATCGCTGCTGGAGTCCCGATTATTCATGATTGTGCAGCAGGAATTGCGGATGTGCAGATCCGCAATCGCGGCACCATCGGGGGCTCTCTGGCGGAAGCAGACCCGAGCGGAGATTGGGCCACGGTTCTGTTGACTCAAAAGACGGAACTCCACTGTCTGAGTCCCAGAGGTGAGCGCATGATTCCTCTCCCGGAATTCATCACGGATGCGTACACGACCGCGCTCGATCATGACGAACTAGTGCGCGAGGTAGTGGTCAAGGTTCCCGAGAAAGGAAGCGGCGGTGCCTACCTGGCATTCAAGCGTTCGGCCCCCGTGTATCCGACTGCCAGCGCGGCTGTCCAACTGACTATGGAAGGGGAAGTCTGCAAAGACGCCGCGATCGTCCTGGGCTGTGTGGGGTTGATGCCGGTGCGAGCTAAGGAGGCGGAAGCGGCGCTGCGCGGGCGCAGCATCGACGGCAAGGCTCTTGCCGGAGCCATGGAAGCCGCCCATGCAGCGGCAGATCCGCAGCCGGATATGCGCGGGTCAGCGGAATACAAGCGGTCGCTGGTCGCTGCCCTGGTGAAGCGAGCGATTGAAGTGGCCGTGCAGCGAGCGCGTGGCCAGCGCGTTGAGGTCAGTCACATTTATGCCTGAAACGGTTGAAAAGGTCGCGATCCAACTGAAGGTGAACGGCAAGCCGCATTCGGTGACGGTTGAACCGCGAATGTTGCTGGTGCAACTGCTGCGCGAAGAACTTGATCTCACCGGCACGCACGTTGGGTGTGACACGACGTATTGCGGAGCGTGCACGGTCCTGATGAACGGCGAGGCGGTGAAGTCGTGCACCATGTTCGCGTTGCAGGCGGACGGCGCTGAGATCTTAACCGTAGAAGGGCTTGAAAAAGACGGCCAACTCCATCCCATCCAGAAGGCCTTTGGAGACTCATATGGTCTGCAATGCGGCTACTGCACGCCGGGCCTGATGCTCTCAACTCTCCAGTTGGTCACAAAGAATCCCGAGCCGAGCGAAAACGATATCCGCAAAGCCATCGCGGGAAACACCTGCCGCTGTACCGGATACCAGAACATCTTCAAGGCGATTCGGCAGGCCAGCCGAAATATGAAGGGGGTATAGAAAGTGCCGATCAAGTTTGCCGGCGAATTTGAAGTGCAGCGCGGACCGGAGGACGTCTATGCCTTCCTCACGGACCCCAACAAGTTTTGCCCCCTGCTGCCGGAGTTCCGCGGCGTCACGGTGGAGGATGCGGAGCACTTCACAGTCCAGGTAAATGTAGGCGTCTCCTATATCAAAGGTGTAGCCAACGTGAAGTTGCATCTAGCCGAGTCGCAGCGTCCCAGCCGTGCGCAGTTCAAGGGACAAGGCAGTGTGGCGGGCGGCAATGTCAGCATGGTCGCGACCTTTGACCTGATGTCCGTGGAAAGCGGCACCAAGGTTGCGTGGCAGGGAGAGGCGCAGGTCTTCGGCCGCCTCACATCTGTGTCTGGAGGATTGCTGGAACCCCTCGGCAAGAAACAGGTTCAGAAGCTCATTGACGGGTTGCAGGCCGCCCTGCACGCCGCGAGTGGGGGCACAGTGTGAGCGTCGACGGAAAAGGCTGGGTAGGCAAGGCAGTGCCGCGCAAAGAGGAGGACCGCCTCCTGCGTGGACGCGGCAAGTTTGCCGACGACATCAAGCTGCGTGAAATGCTCTATTTGCGGTTTGTGCGGTCTTCCTACGCGCACGCGAACATTGTAAGCATCGATACCTCAGACGCGGAAAAGATTCCGGGCGTGATCTGTACGCTGACCGGTTCGGAGATTGCCTCACAAACCCAGCCGTTCATTGAGATGGCCCCGGATCCCGGTGGCAAAATCCAGGATTATCCCCTGGCCATCTCCAAGGTCCGATATCAGGGTGAGCCGGTAGCGGCGGTGATGGCAATTTCTCCGGGTATTGCCGACGATGGGGCGGAAGCCGTCCAAGTCGAATATGCGGCCCTCGACCCGGTCGTGGATGCAGAACAGGCACTGACCGATGCCAGCATCCTGCATGAGGAAGCCGGTACCAACAAGGTGTGGGGCGGAGTGTTCGAGTATGGAGATGTCGAGCAGGCGTTTCGAGAAGCTGCCTCCGTGATTGAGATCGACCGGATGCACTTCCACCGCTTTTCCAGCACGCCGCTCGAAAACAATGTAGTCATTGCTCAGTGGGATCCGAAAGACGAGCGCATCTATTATTCGTGCAACAATTCTTTTCCTTCGTTTGCCATCCAGTTCCTGGCCGCCCATCTGAATGTTCACATCGACCGGATCCGCGTGCAGACTTCCGATATCGGCGGGAGTTTCGGCATCAAGATCACCAGCTATCCGCAGATGGCCGTGTGTGCGCTCGCTTCGAAGAAAGCTGGCGGACGTCCTATCAAGTGGGTTGAAACGCGCTCCGAGCACATGATTTCGAGCGCCCACGGGAACGAACGTACTTTTCGTGACACGCGTGTGGCGCTGGACAAAGACGGCGTGATCACTGCCATCACCTCGCGTCACATCGACGATTGCGGTGCGTATCCGCGCTACGAGCCCTTGGGTTGTGTGATCTGGTCTCAGGTGTTCCCGGGCGTATATCGGTTCAAGAACGCGCGAATCGACTTCAGCCAGGCGGTGACGAACAAGTGCCCGGTCGGCCCCAACCGAGGCTACTCGCGCATGCAGCACCTGTGGTTCCTGGAGCGGGTGGTCGATATTTGTGCGCACGAACTGGGAATTCCAGCCGACGAGATGCGGCTGCGCAATTACATCCGGCCGGAAGAATTTCCTTACACCACACCGAACGGCTGCATCTACGACTCGGGCAATTACCCGAAGATGTTGGAAGTTGCCAAGCAGCTGATCGGATGGGATGCCTGGAAGAAAAAGCAGGCTGAGGCTCGCAAAGAAGGGCGAATGCTCGGGATCGGCATCGGGACCACGCTCGACTCCGGCACGAACAACTTTGGACAGGCGCAGATCGTGAATCCGGGAGCTCCCTTCTCGGGCAACTCACAAGGAGCGAACTGCAAGCTCGACATCTACGGAGAAGTGGTGGTGGCGGTCGGGTCATGTCCGCAGGGACAGGGGCACGAGACTACGGCGGCCCAGGTGGTGGCTGACGTACTCAATATCAATCCCGATCTCATCACTGTGCGTACCGGTTTTGACACCGAACGCAACGTGCACACGGGATTCTCCGGCACCTACGCCAGCCAATTTGCGGTTTCGGGCCTATCGGCGGTTCACGGCGCCGCGCAAAAGCTGAAGGCCGAGATGAAGCGCCTCGCGGCCTTCGTGCTCAAAAGTAAAGAGGAAGACCTCGAGTTCGGCGTTGGAGGGCAGGGACCAGAAGTTCGCTCGAAAAGCAACGGCAAGTCGATCAACTACTGGGGCATGGCGAACATCGTGAACGTCAACAGCGCAGTGCTCCCAGTCGAAATGCACGACGTGACGCTGAATTGCCGGTACATCTGGCGGGCACCGTTTAAGGTTCCCGACATAAAAAGGAAATATGGCAATCTGACGATGACCTATGCGTCGCAACTGCACATCGCGGTCGTGGAGATCGATCGGGAAACCTTTATCCCGAAGATCCTGGACTACGTGGCGGTGGACGACTGCGGAACCGTCATTAACCCGCCGATTGTGGAAGGTCAGGTGTACGGTGCGACGGCCCATGGGATCGGGGCCGCGCTGCTGGAGAATTGTGTTTACGACTCCGTGGGGAACATGTTGACCAGCACCTTCAGCGATTACATTCCCATCACGGCGATGAATATGCCGACGGTGAAATACGGCCATATCGAAACGCCGTCGCCGCATAGCTACAGTGGCGCCAAGGGAATGGGAGAGGGCGGGGCCGCGCCCATTCACACGATCTCCGCCGCCCTGCAGGATGCGCTGTTCGACAAGCGAATCTTTATTGATGACTCGTTCAACAATCCCGACAGCCTGTTTCGAGCGCTCAAGGGAGAGATTGGCCGGGCGGACGACATAGTGAAAGTAGAGCGGCGAGCGTAGCTCGAGGAATGAAGCGCGTCTGTATCGTCGGGTGCGGGGCCATCGGGAGTCTGTACGCCGCGCATCTGGCGCGGGTCGCCGAGGTTTGGGCTCTGGTTCGACGCCGGGACCATGCGGATGCCTTGAATCGCGAGGGTTTGCGCGTGTCAGGAACGCACAACTTCTCCGTGTCGCTGCGGGCGACTACGGATCCTGCGGACCTTCCCGATTTTGATCTGGGCATCGTGGCGACTAAGGCAACGCAGGTCGAGGAGTCGATGGCGAAGGTCGGTAACCGGTTCGATCGGGGCGCCTTGGTTTCGGCGCAGAACGGCTTGGGGAGCGAAGAGATTCTCGCCGTACATACCCGGGGCTACGTGATCCGCGGAACCACGTTCATGAGTGGGACGCGGCACAGCGACACGCACGTCCAACACGAACTGGACACGGCCACATGGCTTGGACCATTTGAACCTCGACAGACACCGTTCGCCGTTGTGCAGGAAGCTGCAGACTTGCTTGTGAAGAGTGGACTCAAAGCGGAGGCGCTCAAGGACGCACGTCCGGCGCAGTGGTCGAAACTCATTTTCAACGCGTCGGTCAACGGCGTGTCGGCGCTGACTGGGCTTCCGCATTCCCCCCATTTTGCGGCCGAGAAAGAGTTCGCCGACCTGGGACACTTGCTGCACGCATTGATTGAGGAAGGAAAGCGCGTGGCCGCAGCGGCGGGAATCGAACTCCACGAGGACCCTTGGGAGATGAACAAGATTGGCGCAATGACGAATCATCCTCCGTCGATGCTGAGCGATGTGCGCCAACAATCGCCAACGGAAGCGGACTTCCTCAGCGGCGCGATTGCACGTGAGGCACAGCGTGCCGGCGTACCCGCTCCCTTGCACGCGGCGATTTATCGCCTGATTCGAGGGAAAGAGGCTGGTTGGGCATTCAAGGACGAGAACCGTCCCGTGGTCGCGCACAAGAGCGCCGAGAAGAACTGATTCAGGGAACAGTCATGGCTTGGCCAATCGATAAGTCGAAGCTGAACCGGGTACGTAGCATGATGAAGGACCAGGACGTCAGCGCGCTCGTCGTCCGCGCGCCCGACAACGTCCTCTATCTCACGAACTACTGGTGTATGAAGGGCTACGACGCCGTAGTGTTCCCGAGCGAGGGAGACCCCACGCTCATCGTGCTGGAACCCCAACTGGCGGATGCCCAGCGAAATTCCTGGACACAAGACTTGCGCCTCTTTAAAGGATATGACGAACGAGATCCCCGTCCAGCACCCTACCGGTCGCTGGATCTCGCTCTCGAGGTGCTGAAGCAGCGGGGTCTCACGGATAAGGTAGCGATCGAACTCAACATGGGAACTCAGAGTACCGATCGGATGGTAGGCGAGCCAACCACCCCGACGCAGTTCTTTTTCGACGCCTTCCGAAAGGTCTCCGGGCAGGTGGTGGACGCCACCCCTCTGCTCAGCGAAGCCCGGGCCATCAAGACTCCGCAGGAAATTGAGCGCATGCGTTTGGCAAACGAACTGGCTGCGCTGGCGATGGACTATACGCGCGAACACATGAAGCCGGGCATGAAGGAGAGTGAGGTCGGCGGCATGTATGAGGGCTTCGTCCACGGTCTGGGCGTGGGCTACAAAGGAAAGGTCGAGATGGCGCGCGCCTTCACGCTCGTATGGTCGGGCAAGGGGATTGCCACCTTCACCGCGACCAGGGATCGCCCGATCCAGAAGAACGAGCCGACTCTGTTTGAAATATGGGTGTGCGCCGACGGTTACTGGACCGACCTGACCAAGAATGCTTGTCCGGGCGAACTGACTCCGGAGTATCAGAAGTTGTTGGAGTTGTTGTTGAAGGTGTTCAACGAGGCGGTAGTGTTCTCGCGAGATGGAGCCAGCTTTCCGGAGTTGGACCGGCTGGTCCGCGCGCGTATTGCGGAAGGCGGCTATCCCGGACAGCCGTCCCATCCGATCTGTCATGGCGTTGGCGCACGGGCCCATGAACCTCCATTCGCGCACCAGGCGGGCACGGGCACGATGAAGAAAGGGATGGTGCTGGCGATCGAGCCCGGAATCTACTGGCCCGGCGGAGGAGGGTTGCGTTTGGAAGACAACTTCCATATCACCGACAACGGCAACGAGAAACTTTGCTCCGATCCGGACGATTTTCGACTGGCCTACAGCCATTGAGCATCAGGAAAAGTGAAGGTAGAGTCTTGCCCAAAGCGAACAAAGAACGAAGCTCGAGCCTGGACGCGAACCTGGTCAAGAAGATTCTTGCCGAAGTGAAGGACCCACCGGCGAAGAACTTCAGATGGCGCAGTACATGCAGAGCGCTCTCGAGCAGATCGGCTTGAATGTTACGTGGCAAGAAGTGGAAGAAGGCCGCGCGAATGTGGTGGGACGTTGGCTCGGCAGTGGCGGCGGCAAGAACCTCATGTTCAACGGCCACATGGATACATCGAACACGGGGCGCGAGGAATTCCTGACGGGCCTGGGCTACAAGCCGAACGCCGTCGTCAAGAACGGATTCATTTACGGACTTGGAATCTACAACATGAAGGGAGCCCTGGTCTGCTACACGCAGGCCGTGAAAGCGTTGCAGCGAGCAGGCGTCCGGCTGAAGGGCGATGTAGTGATTGCCGCAGTCGCCGGCGAGATAGAAAAGACGCAGTGGGGCGAGTTCAAGGGTAAGGAATACCGCGGCTACGGTTTCGGCACCCACTATCTGGTGAATCATGGAGTCTTGCCGGACATGTGCATCCTGGGAGAGCCCACGGACATGCACCTCGTCCTCGAGCACTTCGGATCCATGTGGGTGCGTATCTCGTGTACCGGCATCTACGTCCACACCGCATTCTGCGAAGGCCGGGAAGAGATGAACTCCATTCGCCGGATGCATGCACTGATGGACCCGATTCTGAAGTGGATCGCTGGCTGGGAAAGCAAAGCGTCCTATGGAGGGAAGAAGGCGATCGTCAACCTGGGCGGGATTCGCGGCGGCCACGCCTGGCGCGCGAGTCGCACTCCGGAAAAGACGGACCTGTTCCTGGATGTGCGCGTCCCGCCGACGATTCCCATGAACAAAGCGCGCCGTGAAGTACAAAGTCTGTTCCTGGAAATGGAAAAGCAACATCCGGATTGGGGGCTGGAGTTTGAAACCTACGTGTCCGTCCCTGGTGCCCGTATCGACGAGGGGCACGAAATGATCCGGGCTATCGATGCGAATCACGAGCGCATCATGGGCAAGCTTCCCGAGCGCGAGGTGGTCACGTGGTGCTCGGATGCCAGCGTGCTCAGTCGTTACGGCGTTGAAACCGTGAACTACGGGCCTTCCAGCGGTCCCCGGGACAAAGAAGGCGAAAAGGTAAAAATTCAGACCCTGGTCGACATCACCAGAATTTATGCATTGACTGCCGCAGAACTTTGCGGAATCGATTCGTGACGGGCGATTGGCCCCCGAGGTCGCATTTGCCAAGCAAGCAGGAAATTGAACGTCGGTACAAGAACGTCCGGTCGCGCATGGAGAAGGAGGGCGTGGACGCGCTGCTCGTCTGCGGAAACCAATATGCCGGTTTCGAGGGCGCAGTTCTCTACATGTCGGGGTTTGAGATCGTCCATCGATATGTGTACGTCCTCTTACCGCTGGAGGGTGAACCAACTCTGGTGTTCCCTCGAGAGGCCCGCTGGATTGGCGACAAAGGCAAGCCGTGGGTGAAGGACCACGTTTGGCCCGAGGTTCCCGGCCAATGGATTCGGGACATCGCCATCGAACGGCGATGGAAACGTCTGGGTGTCTATGGCATGAATTTTGTGATGGCGGTGCGGGACTACCGGGAACTCTCAAGCAGTTCTTTGGAACTGGTTCCTTTCGACACGCAGTTCGACATGGCCCGCGCCGTGAAGAGCGCAGAAGAACTCGCCGAAGTGCGCGACGCGATGGACATTATTCTCGACGGTTTCTGGGCGTTGGTTGGGGCATACGAGGCCGGTAAGACCGAGGCGCAAATCATGGCGCCAGCGGTCGAACGCTTTTTCGCCCGAGGCGCAGGTCCGCGCATGATGAACATTCTCCTCTCAGGTCAGCACGGCCAAGCCGAGGCATTCTTCAAGGTCCCGGGTCATCGAGTAGTCGAAGCGAACGACCTCTTGCTGTACTCCCTGGAAGTGACTGGTGCCGGCGGATACTGGGTGGAGTTTTCTCGTCCCTTGCTGCGGGGCAAGCCAAGTGCGACCACCCAAAAAATGGCGGACGCCTACCCGCTGGCTCTCGAAGCTGCTCGCAAGCGGATGAGGGCTGGCGAATTGGCCAGCAGTGTGCATCGCGCGGTAGCCGACACTTTTGTGAAACACGGCTTCGCGTTGGGACACTTGTCGGGGCACTCCATCGGCACGACCATGCTCGAATATCCCGCGATCGGTGCCCACAGCGAGGTCCCGCTGGAAGAAAACATGATCTTCTCCCTGCATCCGCAGGTCGTGGATCTGGACGGCAAAGTCTGTCTGTACACGCAGGACACGTATCGCGTTGGCAAAACGGAAGGCGAGTGCCTGGCGGATGTCCCGTGGCGTTTCTTTGCCGGGCAGGAGACCCCGGAGACCGTAGGTGTGTAAAAGGGTACGCGGAGGAGCTTTTCGAATGAGAATTTGCATTGTGGGCTGCGGAGCGGTGGGAAGTCTGTTCGCAGCGCACTTGGCAAAGGCGGGAGAGGCCGAGATCTGGGCCTACGATGTCTGGAAAGATCATACCGATGCGATTCGCACGAATGGGCTGAAGCTCTCTGGCGCTGCTGAATTTACGGCCAAGGTCAATGCAACCAGCGATCCCAAGGAGTTGCCGCGGTGCGACTATGGAATTGTGGCTACCAAAGCCATTCACACACGCCATGCCATTGAGCAAACGGCTCACGCCTTCGGGGACACTTCGGCGGTGTGTTCGGTCCAGAACGGCGTGGGGAATGAAGAGATTCTCGCGGAGCATGTGAAGTACGTGATTCGAGGCACGACATTTCCGGCGGGTCATCCGATTGCTCCCGGGCACATCGGATACGACATCAAGGGTGATACGTGGATTGGGCCGTTCGAGCCGACTCAGACGCCGATGAACAAAGTGGAAGAACTTGCCGGCCTGATGTCGCGGGCGGGCATGAACACGATCGCCTTGGCAGATGCCCGCGGCGCGCAGTGGACCAAGCTCATCTTCAATGCCTCAACCAACCCGGTGGGTGCGCTGACCCAGCTGCATCACGGCGCGGCAACGCGTTTCTCGGCAACTGCAAAACTGTTTGAGGACTTGATCGCGGAAGGCGAAGCAGTGGCGAGAGCGATGAGCATCGAGCTGCATGGAGATCCTCGGCACATGGTTCAAAAAGGCGCTAATGCACCAGGCAAACATCGCGCCAGCATGCTGCAGGATGTCTTGGCCAAGCGCCCGACCGAGGTCGATTTCATGAACGGAGCGATTGTTCGCTGGGGTGATCAACTCGGCGTCCCCACGCCCCTCAATCGCGCGCTGTGGGAGCTCGTCAAAGGACTGGAGCACTCCTGGACCGATCCAGACTGAGCTGTCGATCTTCACATACACATAGGAGCTAGTGGTACGGACATGACCAATCCCTTCAACATCGGTGTGTTGCAACTGAGCATGGAACCGGTACGAGAGACGGTTGCCATGGCGAGGGCCTGTGAGCAAGCAGGCTTCGACGCTTTCTGGATTGCGGAGGCCTACCCGTGGTGGCGTAAACACTCGTTCGAAGCGCGCTCCTCCACGGCTGTGCTGGCCGTGATCGCGGCGGAGACGCATCGCATCCAGTTGGGCTGGGGGATTATCTCGCCCTACACCCGCCACCCGGTACAGATCGCGATGGAGGCGCGGGTGATGCAGGATCTGGCCGGCGAACGCTTCATGCTGGGCCTGGGGGCCTCCAAGATCTTCATGAAGGAAATCGGCGAGGGCGAAGGCGAGAAGGTGGGCCCCGCGACGGTTATGCGGGAAAGCATCGAGATCGTGAAGGGCGTTCTGCAAGGGGAGGCATTTCAGTACGAAGGCAAAGTGTTTCAGGCGAGCGTTCCACCCCTCAAGCCGGAAGCGCACACGCCGCGTGGTATTCCCCCCATTTACGTTGCCGGGACTGGCCCGGTCCTGCAGAAGATGTCCGGCTCGATCAGCGACGGTCTGCTGACCGCAAGCATTACAACGCCTGCGTTTGTGCGCTATTCGCGAAAGAACATGGAAGAGGGGGCTCGCAAGGCCGGGAAGGATCCGAGCAAGCTGATCTTAGGCTCGGTAATCGTGGGCAGTATTGGCCGGGACTCGGCGAAGGGCAAAGAAGGCGCTCGCGAACAGGCTGCAATGTACCTGGCCAACAAGGTACAGAACATCAAAGGTGCCGCGGACGTTCTGCTCCAAAGTGCAGGCCTGACCTTCGAGGAACTTCAGCCGGTCGCGGACGCGATGGAAAAGGGCGGCCGAAAAGCCGCTGCCAAAGCCGTCACGGACGAGATCTTGCGCAAAGTGTGCGCCATCGCTGGCACGCCGGACGAATGCATTCAGCAGATTGAAGACTATCGCGCCGCCGGCTGTACGCACATCATGCTGGAAATTTGGGGCGATGACCGCACCGGGCAGGCCAAGCTATTCGGCGAAGCAGTACTCCCGCATTTCAGGAAATAGCCGGCGCGCTCGCGGATTCTTTGACGATCTGAAGGAATTCCTCGTCGGAGATGAGGCCTCGCTTCGCGATTGCCCGCTTTTTCACCGCGGCCAGGATTGGTCCGCGCTGCTCCTGGGCAATCGCCACCCCCAGTTCTTTCGCCTTGAGATCGATACTGTCAAGACCGCTTTTCTTCCCAAGCACAATGCGTCGATCCGCGCCGACGAGTTCGGAGGAATACGGTTCAATCGCTTCGGGAATGTGAAACTGGCTCGCCACGGCGCCACTCTCGCGCGTGAAGAGATTCTCGCCGACCAGGGGTTTCCAGGCTTCGAGCCGGTAACCACCCGCCTTCTGGACAACCTCGGATACTTCACGAACCTTGGTAAGGTCCAAAGCGACGGGCACATCGTAGAGGCATCGAAGTGCCAATGCAATCTCACAGATGTCCGCGTTGCCGGCGCGTTCGCCCATCCCGTTGATCGTGCCCTGAATCCACGAAGCGCCAGCGCGCACGGCTGCCACCGCGCATGCGGTCGCCATTCCAAAGTCGTTGTGCCCGTGAAAGTGCACAGGAACCGTGGGTCCAACCCACTCGAGAGTTTGACGAACCAGGAACTCCACCGCTTCCGGCCCGCACGCACCAATCGTGTCTACGACAACGATCTCAGTCGCCCCCGCTTCCAAGGCAGTCAGATAGATCTTCTTCAGGAAATCGAGTTCCGTCCGTGTACCGTCAACCGCGAAGAAGGCCACCGTAATTGCGTTCCGCTTGGCGAAGGATACCGCTTCCGAGACACGACGGACGACCTCGTCGCGAGTGATCCCATACGCCTTGAGCTTGATGTCGCTGGTCGGCGCTTCGATCACCGAGGCGCGCAACCCAAGCCGAACCAATTCTTCAACATCGGCCCTGACCGCCCGCGAGAAGCCCCAAAGCTCGGCCTTGAGTCCCGCCGCCTGCATCAGTTGAATGGCTTCGACATCGTCCGGAGAGACCTTGGGAAAGCCAGCTTCGATGCGGCTCACGCCCAAGCGGTCCAGTTGGCGGGCGATTTCCAGCTTCTGCTGCGGGGAAAGCACGACTCCGACCGTCTGCTCTCCGTCCCGTAGAGTCGTGTCATAGAAGCGCACGGTGCCACCCGGAAAAGCAGAGCGAATTTCCGGCCGTGCATTCAGTTCGCTGACCCAGATTTGATCCTTACCAGTGCTCGCCATCTTAAAGTTCCTTACCTCAGGGTCTCCTGCGTCGCCATCGCTTTGGGCTTATAACCGTAGGCCTCTTCCCAGGAAATGACCCGATTGCGCAGGACCCCGATCTTCTCAATCTCGCATTCCATCACGTCCCCTACCTTCAGATACCACGCCTTCGGATCACCGCTGAAAGCGGCCACGCCTGACACGGTGCCGGTCGATACTACGTCTCCTGCGCTATATCCCATCGGCGAGTAATGGGACAGAATTTCGGGGATCTTCACCGACATCTTGCTCGAGTGCGACCGCTGACGCGATTCGCCATTCACGCGCAGCTCCATGGCCAGGTTGTGCGCATCGGGTATTTCGTCGGCGGTCACGATCCAGGGCCCTAGAGGGCAGAACGTGTCGATACCTTTGCAGAAGCTGAAGACGCCGGATTTCATCTCCCGCCGCTGGATATCCCGCGCCGTGATGTCATTGAAAATGACATAGCCGCCTACGTAGCCGTTGGCTTCCTCCGGTGTGAAGTGCTTGCCGGCTCTTTTCAACACCACGGCCAATTCCAACTCATAGTCGAGTTCCTGGGTAAGCTGCTCCGGATAAACGACGGCTTCTTCATGACCAATGATCGCATCCACATTCTGAAAGAAGACAATCCAGGGCATCACCGGGTGGGAGAATCCTGCCTTGGTCGCCTCTTCGTGATGTTCTCGAAAATTGCCTGCGGTATGAAAAAACTTCTTGGGGATGAGGGGCGCTTTCAACCTGACCTCGGAGGCGGCGTAGAACACAGGCTCCCCGTTCACTCCGACCAGGTTGTCCCGCTGGTCCAACACGTGCTCGAAAGCCAGGCGGGCAGCGTCCAGACTCGAATCACCGCCCTCAAACAGGGCGCGCATGTTGGCGGGTACGAGAGCGTCCGCCAATCTCGCATATGCTCCCTCCTGGCGGACGTCACGCAAGTAGAGAGCGGCGGCGGAGTTCAGGTCGACGATCCGGCCATCGCGCGTCATGGCCCCAATACGCGGCTGCCGGACAGGATTCTCAAATGTCACGAGTCTCATGGAAGAAGGATTCGCAGAAGGCGGTCACGAACCTTATGAGTCTATTGCTGCTGCCCGCGCGTTGTCCACAGGAGTTGCGACCAAGCGCAGAGCGGTCCGGTGAGAAGTGGC
>JAIQFZ010000022.1 GCA_020073015.1 Terriglobia bacterium
CGCCCGCCGTCAACTTGTCGATCGAGATGGTCTCGTCGTTACCGGCTTCGTCCTCGCGGATCACGTCGAGCGTGAACCCTTCGCTGGCGTCTTCCAGCACGCGCTTGGACTGCTCGGTCTTCTTGAGAATGTCGGAGATTTGCTTGAGCGTGGAAACCTTGGTCAAGATCCGCTTGCCCAGCAGCAGGCTGATCTCGTCGATCATCATCAACTGGCTGGGATCGGCAATCGCAATCGCCAGCCGACCGTCCGGCGTTTCATCCAGCGGCACGAAGTTATACCGGAACATCAGGTGGACCGGGATCTTCTCGAACAGGTCATGGTGGAGCTGGAAATCGCTCAAGTCGACGAATTCGCAACGGTAACGGCGCGCAATATCCCGCGCGCGCTCCAATTCGTCGGATGCTGCCACCGGTTCCGGCACCAGCTTGCCGCCGTTCCCGCCGTTCACGAATGCTGTTTTCTTATCCGCCATGCCCATTCCAGTCTACAGCCTTATCCGGCACCCGATGCTTTAGTGCACACCGGCTCCCAAAGTAAAAATCGGCATATACAACGAGATCAGGATGCCGCCGACAAACACTGCCATGATGATCAAAATCATCGGCTCAATCAGCGCCATGGCTGCCCCGAGCGCCGTTTGCACATCTTCCTCGTAGAACTCCGCCACCGAACCTAGCATGGCAGGCAACGCTCCGGTTGATTCGCCCACTTCCAGCATTTCCACCGCCAGATCGGGAAACAGCTTCTGGGTTTCCAGGCTCTTCGCCAGCCCCTGCCCCTCGCGCACGCGCTCGGCTGCATGGATGATCCCGTTCAACATCTGCCGGCTCGTCATCGACGCGCCCGCCGTTTCCATCGCCGGTACCAGCGGCAAGCCGCCCTGCAGCAGTGTGGCCAGAATGCGCGAAAAATTTGCCACCTGGTACTTCAGGCGGATTTCTCCGATTAGCGGCAGGGACAGCAGAAATCGGTCGATTTGCTCCGCCCCGCGATCGCTTTGCTTCCAGCGCCAGAGCAAGAGGCCACCCACCACCAACACGATGACCGCCACCCACGCATACTTCTGCGCGTTCAAGCCCACCGCCAGCATGAACACGGTGATCGCGGGAAGTTCCGCCCCAAGATTATTGAAAAGGTCGGCAAACTTCGGCACCACGTAGGTGATCAGAAAAATCAGCATCACGGTAACTACAGACACCAGCAGTGCCGGATACACCAGCGAAACCAGCAGCTTCTTGCGGAACGTCTGCACCAGGCGCTGATAGGAGATGTAGCGGCTCAGTACTTCTTCCATGTTGCCGCTCTTCTCGCCCGCCAGCAGCGTGGTGGTGTACATTTTCGGAAACACCTGCTGGGCGGCGAACGCGTCCGAAAGCAGTTCGCCTCCTTTAACCCGTTCCCGAACGTTTTCGAGCATCTGCAGCAGGAACTTGTCGCGCTGGCGTTTGATCAGCAAATCGAGCGCGGTCAGGATGGGCAGTCCGGCCTTGATGAGCGTCAGAAACTGCTGGTTGAAGATCAGGAAGGTTCCCTGCCTGAGCTTGCCGCGCCGCCCCATGCGCATTCCGGCGGGGGACAGCAGCGTCCGCGGCTTCACCCAGTACACTAGGTACCCTTGCTGGGTGAACCGGTCGTGGACCTCTGCTTCCGAATACCCCTGCTCGACCTGCTGCCGCAGGTTGCCCTGCTCGTCGGCGACTTTGACCAGGAATTCTGCCATCGGTTGACCGCCCGGAACCTGCCACTTAGCGCAAGTGTAACATTCTATTCAGCGAAGCGTTGCTGCAACTATTTTCCTCTGGTACTCAGGTAACCACTGCGCGTCAGGGACCCAACTCTCCTTCGACCGTCTCCACGCCTGGGGGAGGCGTGAACTCGAATCGTCCGTCGCTGAGGCTCATATTCTCCTTCAGGCCGGCAAAGCGGAACTCGGTCGTGGCCCCGTCCACCTCCGTCAGTAGGATGCGAACGATCTGATGCGAAGGTGTGATCTCCAACTGCACTTCGCTTACCCGTTCCCCCATGGCCTGCGGCACCCCACGCAACAGCGTGTTTCCGGTTCCCATGGGGGCCTGATCGACAACTTTCGAAAGTCCCCGCAATTCGTTCTCCAGCTTGGTTTTACCTAGTAGAAACGCCAGCGGGGAGCGTAAGTCCTCCAGCTTCTTCAGTTGCGTCTTCCGGGCCTGCCGCTCCCCCGGCAAGTAAAACCAAACCAGCTTGCCGTCGCTGACAAACAACTTCTCTTTCGGAGAACGATATTCCCATCGCATCTTGCGCGGCTTTTTCAGCCACAAGGTGCCCGATTCGACCCTCTCGGCGCCCGCTCCCCGGTAGATTTCGGTGAAGTCGGCCTGCAGGCTGCGCAGGTGGTTGTAATGCTCGTCCACCGCACGCGCTAGTTGGTGAATGTCCTGGGCATGTGTGGGCAAAGCGAATGCCAGTACTGCTACCCAGGTAAAGGGGAGATTCTTCAAGTTCAGCTTTCCCAATCTTTATGATTCTACCTTCGTTTTACTTTGTCTTGGATCAAAGTGGTGTGAATGTTTGAGGAGTTAGCTCAGCGCCGGCCGGGATTCAGCAGGCAGGCGCACAGACTTTCTCTGCCCTGGTTCGGTAGACAGAGTGATGCCCGGCCCTGCTCACGCGCTCCAGCATCTGCTATGCGGAGACCACATGTTCGAGCACCGGGTTGTGATACACGATCCAAACCGGACGCCACACCTTCAGCAGCGATTCCTCCAGTCGCCCAATGACACGCCGCAGCCCCGCTTCCGGCAGGGGGTTAAATAGATACACGACGAGCGGCGTTTCCGGGAAGACGTACTCGCCTGCATCGGCCAGGACTGACTCAATCTGTCCGCCGCGCCCCGTCGAGTCCCGGTAGGCGCGGATGTTCTCTTCCGCTTCCCGATGAAGTGCTGGCAGAATCTCGATGCCCACAATTCTCTGAAAGGGATACTCGGATGCCAGCAGCAAGGTCCGCCCTTTGCCCGAGCCCAGATCCACAAAACTGAACTGGTCGAACTGGATCGGCAACTCCGTCATCATCTCCCGGAACATTGCGGGATCGGTGGGCTGATACGCAGAATGAAATACACCCAGCAAGCGCTCGCGCCATCCCACCGTGCCGCTGGTGGTGTTGACGCGATGCTCCCAGTCGTACTCCATGTCGCCATAGCGCTGCCGCCGGCGCGCGGGAGTCGAATCGCGCAGGAAGTCCCAAAGCTCACGCGCCAGCAGGGAACCGGCGGCCGAGACGCCCTTCTCGCTGGCCTGCTCCTTCCACCAGCGCCGGAATGCGGTCAGGAATTGTTGGGAGAACTTCGAGGACACGCCTGCATGCTAACAAATCGTTGGTCCCGATATTCAGAGATGGCTGACGGCTTCTAGTCTTTCGTCGCCACCTTCGGCTGGGGCGATGCCATCCCCGGTGGTAGGCCCTTGGTGATGAAGAGAATGCGGTCCGGATCCTGCACTTCGATGCGCCCGTCGGACATCAGATTGTACGGCCGGTCCGTCGGATCCAGGGGGGTTCCGCGGATCAACCCGGCGCGCTCCAGATCGCTCATGGTGGCGGGCAACTTTCCGGTCTGCTGGCGGTACTTGGTGACCACTTCTTCCAGACGCGTGACGTCTTCATCCACTCGCAACGCCCGCAGGTGCTCGATGGCATTCTGGCGGATCTGCGCTTCGGTGGTGCTCTGGTAGGTCGTGAACCACAACATGCGCGCGGTGTCGAATTCTCCGGCATGCTGCGCCATGCGGGCCGCCAGGATGGGCATGAATTCATTGGTGACGGGAACTTGCGCTCCACGCGTAAACGCATCCGCCGCCTTAGCGTAGTCGTTGAACTCCGTGTAGTAGAGGAAGCCCAGGTTGTAGTAGAGCCGCCACTGATCGGGATTGTGCGCGATCCCGTATTGGATCAGCGCCAGGGCTTCCTTCGGCATGCCGGCGCCGTTGGGCGGCTTGGGGGCGACGAAATTAACGCCGAACTGATAGGCCGGGAGCAGTTTCGGATCCAGTTCGGTCGTGATCTCCAGCAGCGGCCCCAACAGTCGGAAGTCCGCGGAAGCGGCGTGATGCTGGTACCCGAAATATTGCACGGCGCGCGTCCAGTAGATGTCGGCCAGCAGGCCGGTATACCCGAGGCTTATCCGTCGCAGTGTTTTGGAAGAACGAATATAAAGCGCATCCTGCAGCGTGGCGCCTCGCCGGATGCGATCAATGGCATAGAGCGTCGTTATTGCCCCCGCCATGGAAACCAGCAGCACAACGCTTGCAACCCAGTTCACTCGGCGTGTAGCGCTCATTTCAGGTTCCGGCGCTGGAAGATCAGGACCGCGCCCGAGATGGCCATCGCCGAATACAGGAGCGCGTAAATGCTGTTGTAGAGAATGAGGCGGCCCGGGACGGCGTCTCCGTGCGCGACCTGATTAATCACATTGAGCGCAGAGAAATTCGGGACCAGGTAGGCGATCGAGGTCGCGATCCAGCCTCCCAGTCCCTGGGCGATCCGTGCAAACCCACGCAGATCCTCCGAGAGACTTCCGATCACAAAGAGCGCAAATGTAAAGACGGCCGACATCAACGGCGTTGAAAACGACGAGAAGAACAGCGCCAGCGCACACACCATCAGAAATTGCAGCACGATGAAGTACAAAGCGACCAGCACCCAGGCGTCCATCTTCTCGAACTTGTGGGCCACATACAGCAAGGCGAGGAACACGCCGATGGCCATGAAGAACGTATTTACGACCAGCGTGCCGGTGAGCCCGAAGAACTTCCCGACCACGAACTCCCATCTGCGCACGGGCCGCGACAGCACGGTGTACAGCGTGCGCTTCTCGATCTCCTTCGAGACCAGGCCGATCCCGATAAAGATCGCGATCACGACGCCGAAAAGCGACACCGCGGTCAGTCCCAGGTTCACCACCACCAGTCGTTCGATATCGATCGAGACCTGACCGACCAGAATGGCCGCGCCCGACAGCAGCAGGGCGAACGCGATCAGGTTGTACAGCACCCGGTCGCGCACTGCCTCGCGAAACGTATTGAACGCTACCGATGCGATGCGCGAGCTCATGCGCTTGCCCCCTTGCTTTCTGCAGGCTGCAGTTTCTGGATGTAGAAGTCTTCGAGCGAGCTGCGAACCGGGGTCAGCGAGATCAATTTGAGGTGCTCGCGCCGCAGCACTTCCAGGGCCGCTTCCTGCTGTTCCTCTGGCAGTACGGCGTTCACCATGTCGCCGCTCACCCGCGCCTCCGCGCCCAGGCTGGCCAAGGCAGCGGGTACGCTCTGCCCGTAAAAAATAACTTCGACCTTGCCATGCATCCGCGACGTCAATTCCGCCACCGCACCCACGCCGCGCAGTTCGCCGTGGTTGATCACTGCCACGCGATCGCAAAGTGCTTCTGCATCCGACAGAATGTGGGTGGAAAAGAACACCGTCTTTCCTTCCTGCCGCAGTTGCTGGATCAGATCGCGCACTTCCCGCCGTCCCATCGGGTCCAGTCCCGACATCGGTTCATCCAGAAACACCAGCTTGGGGTCATGCAGGATGGCCTGCGCCAGCCCCACCCGCTGCAGCATGCCCTTCGAGAATTTGCGGAGTTGCACGCGCGCGGCGTCTTGCAGCCCCACCCGCGCCAGCATCTTCTCCACGCGCGCCGCACGCTCTTTTGCCGGTACGCCGGAGAGTTGTCCGTAATATTCGAGCAGTTCCTGGGCGGTCAGGTAGTCGTAGAAATAGGGCTGCTCGGGCAGAAACCCGATTTGCGCTTTGACTCGCGGATCGTCCACCTCCATACCGAGAATGCGCGCCGTTCCTGCGGTTGGGAGAACCAGACCCATCAGGAGCTTGAGCGTGGTTGTCTTCCCGGCGCCGTTCGGCCCCAGGAAGCCGAAGACTTCGCCCTCTTCGATCGTCAAATGGAGCGGGCGCAGCGCCTGCTTCGTGCGCTTGCGCCAGAAACCGACCAGGTAGTTCTTTTCGAGTCCCAGAATTTCGATCGCAGCCATGGGTGAGATCAACCGGCGCCCAATCCGTTTCGATGTGTGAATTATATGAAACATTTGCCTGGCGGCAAGCCGGTGGGATGGGGGCGAGGATTACGAAAGTGAGCGGCGGTCTCGGCCAGGAATCAGGGGGAAGTCGTGGACATGAGCAAGGCGTGCTGTCTTCTGGAAACCGCACTCCAGCAGATTTCAGCCGTCGAGAAGATCCCCACGGCTGAAGCGGCTTACTGCTGTGGAGCGACCGACGTGTCGCAGGTCGAAATGCTATTCGGGCTGGTACGTACCACCGCGTCGGCAAACGAACAGTAGTAGTTCATTCCGGAGTAGTTCCACAAGACGGGCGCGCCGATGACTGTGTAGGTCGCGCTCGGTGTGCCGGTTACGTTGCTGAGCGAGAACGTGTAGCCATTCCTAAGGCCACCGGCCAGGGCGGTATCGATGAGGCAGGCGCCGGCCGAACTCGGCGGAGTGCAACTGCTTCCCCCCATGGCCGCCAGGGTGGAGGCATAGCCCACCGTGGGGTACGCCGAATTGTATGAGATTTGCGCCGTGTTCAGAGTCCGGATCGACGCGACCGCCGACGATTCGTTGGCTGCCATGCGAGACCGCAGATAACTGGGGATCGCAATGGCCGCGATGATCAGGATGATGGCCACCACAATCAGCAATTCAATGAGCGAAAAACCTTTTTGCCGCCGCATCATATCTCCCCCAAGCCCCGATGAGGACGCCAAGTCTCGGGCACAATTTCACTGTTGCATTTTTGATACCGTGCTTCGCTGATTCCGATCGCTGTATGTTATTGAGGATTCAATGCGACCGCCTGCATAGGTGCGGTACGGCGGTCCCGCGAATGACTCGGACCGCGCGGCCTGACATTTTTTGTCACTTGGTTGCGGAAATTGCGGGGCAAGGAAGAGAAGAAGAACCAGGAAGTTGCCCGGCAACCCGAGGCAGAACGAGGAGACAAGATCCAAGACAAAAAAAGAAGCAGAGGATTTCTCCTCTGCTTCTTCCGGCTTGTACCCTCCCCCAGGTACTTTGCCAACTTAAAAACTAGTTCAGCGGCTGGACGGTAGCGTCGCAGGTCGACAGCGAAGCCGTGCCGGAGCGCAGTACGCCATCGGCGAACGAGCAGAAGTAACGGACGCCGCTCTGGTTCGGGGCAATCGGATCGGCAGCGACCTGATAGGTCGAGACCGGGGTTCCGGTGGTGCCCGACAACGTGAACGAATAACCGCTCTTGGTGCCAGCCGCCAGAGCCGTGTCAATCAAGCACGCACCGGCCGAAGTCGGCGGAGCGCAGCTGGTTCCGGCCAGGGCACCCATGGTGCTGGCGTAGCCCACTGTCGGATAGGTGGAGTTGTACGAAATCTGAGCTGTATTGAGTGTGCGAATCGCGGCCACGGCGGACGACTCATTCGCCGCAATACGCGCGCGCAGCAGGTTCGGGATGGCAATCGCGGCGATGATCAGGATGATCGCCACCACAATCAGCAATTCAATCAGTGAGAAGCCCTTCTGTTTACGCATGTGAAATTTTCCCTCGTCTCCGTTTGACTGTTCTCGTTGGATGACCAACTCGCCTGTACTATCGCACTCGGAATGCCAGAGGCCTAGGTAACGGAAGTCAGATGTCCTTTCGGGTGAATAGCCTGCATTTTCAGCAGCCTTCCGCGTAGTAGTCACCTCTCCCCAGTTACTCCTCAATACCGCGCGTTGCGTCGCAATGACACTTTCGGAGACCGAATTGACAAAATTTGCCAGTTGCGGCCGGCTCGGCCATGGCGCCTCGGACACTTCAGCCGATTTACTCTGCCAAGGCTACCGCCCTTTTGCCCCGATCCTCCGAGGCCGTTGCGGGACTCGCCTTCCGCGCTAGAATGGATTCCCTCGATGATCAACCGTGAGATGGATCCGGATCGTGATATTGCCCGCGCGTCAACTTTGCAGGCTCCTCTTTACTACAGTCACCAGACGTTCGAAGACGAGAAGGCGAAGATCTTCTCCAGCACCTGGCAACTCGTCGGCCACGTCCGTCAGGCCGCGCATCCCGGCGATTACTTCACCTTCGATCTCATCGGAGAGCCGCTGCTCATTGTCCGTGGCGAGGACGGCATCCTGCGCGGCTTCTACAATGTCTGCCGCCATCGTGCCGGTTACCCCGCCTCCGGATGCGGCAACCGCAAACTTTTCCGCTGCGGCTATCACGGCTGGACCTACCGCCTCGACGGCGCCCTGCTCGTCACCCCGGAGTTCGACGGCGTGCAAGACTTCGATCCCGGGGAGTTCGGTCTCGCCCCGGTGCGCACCGAAGAATGGTTCAACCTGATCTTTGTCAATCTCGATCCCGAGGCCCCACCGCTCGACGAATGCCTGGGTGAGCTTCCCGCGCAAGCCGGGAAGTTCGACTTCTCCAGCATGCAATTCTCCGAACGGCGTACCTACGACATGAAGTGCAACTGGAAGACCTACCTTGACAACTACCTCGAGGGGTACCACCTGCCCAGCGTCCACCCGGGTCTGAACCGGGAACTCAACTACAACGAGTACACCGTCGAGGCCTCTCCGCATCACGTGCGCCAATGGAGCCCGATTCGAGGCGCCCAATCGGGCGACGCCACGCCGCGCCGCTACTCGGCCGGCGACGATCTGACCGCCGATTATTTCTGGATTTTTCCCAACTGGATGCTGAACTGCTATCCCGACAACGTTTCGATGAATATCATTTTGCCGCTCGAGCCGGAGCGCACGCTCGCGATCTTCGAGTGGTATGTGCCGGAAAAGGACCTGGGCAGTGAAGCTGCACGCAAGGCGGTCGCGTTCAGCGATGAAATCCAGATGGAAGACATTGCCATCTGTGAGATCGTCCAGAAAAATCTGCATTCCCGCAGCTATCACAGCGGGCGCTACAGCGTGAAGCAGGAAAAAGGCGTCCACGCGTTCCACCGCATGTACCGCGAGCTCATGCCCGGATAAGCAGTGACGGTAGAGCTAGTACCGCGGACTGGTAGCGAACAGCACAGAATCGTCTAAGTCAACACGGCATCGCGTTAGAATCGTCTCCGGCAGGGAGGAGCGCGATATTGTTGAGGAGGAGCGAACCTTCGGCCAACGGAGCCGCCTCCACCTACCTACATGTCCGCGTCCCGCGAAACGCACGTCGTCATCTTCTGTCTCCTGCTGGTGGCGGCCGCGCTCGCTTTCTACAATCCCATCATCCATAACCAGTTCATCGACTTCGACGACTCGTCCTATATCCTGAAAAATTCCCAGGTTCAACGTGGCCTGACCTGGGACACGGTGAAGTGGTCGTTCACCACCTTCCGCGACGGAAACTGGCATCCGCTGACGTGGTTGTCGCATGCCCTGGACTGCCAACTCTTTCGCCTTAATCCCGTGGGCCACCATTACACGAATCTTCTGCTGCACGCGGTGAACGCTGTGCTGCTGTTCCTGCTATTGCGGCGGGCCACCGGATTCACCTGGCCCAGCTTGGTAGTGGCTGCTTTGTTTGCCCTGCACCCGGTCAATGTGGAGTCGGTAGCCTGGGCCGCCGAGCGCAAGAATGTGCTTAGCATGTTCTTTTTCTTGCTCGCCCTGCATGCTTACGACCGGTATGCACGCACGGGCGGGCGTCATCTTTACTGGCTGGTCACCGTTTGTTTTGCTCTGGGCCTGATGGCGAAGCCGCAGATTGTCACGCTGCCGTTTGTGCTGCTGCTTTGGGACTACTGGCCCCTGCAGCGAATGGACACTGGTTCCTGGGGTGGCGGCTCGAATGCTGCTCTCACTCCCCGCTCGTTCTCTTTTCTGGTTTGGGAAAAGTGGCCTCTGTTCGTTCTTGCCGCCGCGGATTCGGTCATCACCGTGATTGCGCAGCGCGCCGGAAATACGGTTCGAACCTTTTTGGAAGTTTCCGGTTCGGCGCGCCTCGAGAATGTCTTTGTTTCGTACGTGCGTTATCTGGGGAAGGCGTGCTGGCCGTCCCGGCTTGCTCCCATGTATCCGCACCAGGGCAATTTGCTGCGGGCCTGGCAGGTGGTGGGCGCGGCGGCGCTGCTGCTTCTGCTGTCGGTGCTGGTGCTGCGCTGGCGCGACCGCCGCTATTTGGCCGTCGGCTGGTTCTGGTTCTTGGGGACACTAGTCCCGATGATCGGGGTCATCACGGTGGGCGAGCAGGCGATGGCGGACCGGTACGCGTATCTTCCCTTTATTGGTTTGTTTGTCGCGGTCGTGTGGGCGCTGGGCGCGGTGGCCTCGGAGTGCCGGATCCCCAGTGCGTGGCGCGCCAGTGCCGCTGTTCTCGTGGTCTGCATCCTGGGATGCCTCACCTATCGCCAACTTGGTCACTGGCGCGACGATGAAACCCTCTGGCGCTACACCTTGAGCGTCACCGAGCGGAATTACATGGCGCACAACAATCTTGCCCTCGCATTGGCCAAGCAGGGCCGGTCCGACGAGGCAGTCTTCCAATTCCGAGCGGCCAAGGCACTGCACCAATATCCGGCCGACCAGATTCTCGCCCTCGCCTTCTACGAACTGCGTGTCGGGCATCCCCAGGAGGCGATCGAGGAATGCAATACGGTCCTGCGCACTTCCGCCGATCCCAAGGTTCAAGCCGCCGCGTGGAGCGAACTTGGCCAAGCTCACCTGCAGTTGCGTCACTATGATCAGGCCGCCGAGAGCTACCAGAATGCTCTCCGCCTGAGTCCGGAGAATGGCATGGCGCTGATGGGCTCAGGTGTGCTGGCGCTCGGTCAGGGACAGCCTGACGTGGCGGTTACCCAGTTAGCGCATGCGGCCAAAGTGGATCCCAGCGATCTGAATTTCTTGCTGCTCGCACAAGCTCTGCGGCGGGCTGGTCGTGCCGCCGAGGCTGATGCGGCCTCGGCGCAAGCCCAGAAGATTTCCCCGGATTTGAGCCAGGCTCAAATCGCTGCGGGACAATTCCTCGGTTTTGTCGGCCTGCAGCTACAGTAGCGCCGGTACCTTGCCGGCTGTCGCGAGGCCACCTTCTCGGCGGTGAATACTACCCGCGCTTCAGCAGCAGGCACGTCATGTCGTCGTGCTGCGGGGTGTTGCCCACGAAAGCATCCAGTTCTTGAAGCAGACCACGCAGAAGTTCGGAGGGCGCTGACGACGCCCGGCGGTTCAGCAGTTGAATCAGCTCCGGCTCTCCAAACTCATCTCCCTTGGAGTTGATCGCCTCAACGACGCCGTCGGTGAAGATAACCAGATTGTCCCCGTCGCCCAATCGAATCGTCTCTACGGGGTAAGAAGCATCCTCAAAAATTCCCATCGGGATGCCTCCCGCCTCAAGCCTCTCGACCGCCCCCGAGGCCCTGCGCAGAATCGGCGCGTTATGCCCGGCGTTGATACAAGCCATGCTGCCCGTCGCCGGATCCAGTTCCGCCAGGAACGCCGTCGTGAATCGACCGCCCCCCAGACTGTTCGAGCAGGCATAGCGGTTCAAGCCGGCGATCAGATCCGCGAGCGACGCGCGGCTGCTCGACAGAGTGCGCAAACTCGCCTGAAACGTGGCCATCAGCATGGCGGCTGGAATGCTCTTTCCCGCCACATCCGCCACCACGAACAGAACGCGGTCGTCACCCGGCGCCTGCCCCGGACGCAAAATCACATCGTAATAATCGCCCGCCACCGTATTCGCGGGGCGCGTGGCATAGGCGATCTGGTATCCCGGAATCTGCAACGGCGCGCCCGGCAAGAGCCAGGTCTGGATGTCCTTGGCAATCTCCAAATCGCGCTTCATGACCACGCGGTCGGCCAACTCCAGCAGCAGCACGATAAACATCAGCAGCCCGCCCCAAATCTGGAGGTTCAGTTGGAAGCTGACACGGCCCGCTTTGCCTTCGTAGTTGAATCCGCCGGCGGGGAAAAAAAGCAGGATCAGCGCCAGCAGCAAAAGCACGCGCCGTGCCGGGGAAAGCTTTTCGATGATCGCCCAGAACAGGGCCTTGGCAACCGCCCACCCGCGGTGGACCCCTTTTTCCCCCTCCGTCCGCTCCGCCAGCCCCGTCGAATATAGGCGGTAACTCGAACGCGCGTCTTTTTCAAACTGCGACCAGAGCTGGTGGACTTCCAGCCCCTCGGTGACCCGCTGCCAGAAGCGTTGGGCCCCCGCCCTGACGCTGGATTTCGGACGGGTCGATTGCGCGGCAGGTTGCATGGGAAGGGAACATTATAGGGCAGGTGGCCGGAGTCCGTGAGCCGACGCCGAGAAGGCATGGCCGGCTCGGCCGGACAGGCTGAAAACCTCGCCAGGGAGATCACCCAGCGTTCACCGGCTGAGAAATCTCAGCTCGCTCAGAAAAGACTAAATTGCTGTACTGCGCCGACGTTGCCGTGCGCCCTGCGGCTTCTGCTGCCATGCACTCCACCGATTCCGTACTTCTGCCGCAATCGCATCATCATCTGCGAGAGCCGCTGCGCGTACCCTTTGGGCAGAAACGCGCGGCTCTCATAACGCTTTCTGTAGTTGTCGACCAGAGCAGGGAAGTGTTCCTCCAGAAACGGCAAAAACACCGCCGCCGAGCACGGCTTCAGAAACAGCGGATTCGCAAAGATGTATTTCGCGCCCGCTTCGCTCGCCGCTTTCACCAGCGCCTCCAGATCACGCGGAGCATCGGTGATCTCGGGCAGCACCGGAGCGCAGATCACCCCCGCATCCACGCCCGCCAGATTCAACTGGCGCACCGTTTCCAGCCGCAGATCGGGACGGGACGCCCGCGGTTCCAGCTTGCGCGCCAGCTCCGTGTTAACGGTGGTCACCGTCAGATTGACGAAGAGCCGGTTGTTCTCGGCGACGCGGCGGAGAAGCTCCACGTCCCGCGTGATCAGGTTCGACTTCGTGACGATTCCGATCTCCAACCCGGCGTGGCGCACCAGTTCCTGTAAGATCCCCCGCGTCACCTCGAACCGCCGCTCCGCCGGCTGGTACGGATCCGTTGCTGTCCCAATAGCAATCTCTTCCCTGGGCTTGACCTTCCTTAGTTCCTGGCGCAGCCAATCCGCCGCATGCTGCTTGACGAAAATCTTCTGTTCGAATTCGATTCCGTCCCGCAATTCCATGAACTCGTGGGTGTAGCGCGCGTAGCAGTACTTGCACGCGAACTCGCAGCCGCGATACGGATTGATCGCCCAGGTGAACGGCAGATTGCGGCGGCTCACGACCCGGTTGAGGAGCGACCGCGTCCCGAGCGTGAAGTACTCCACATTGTGCCCTTCGCGCAGCGACTCACCGGCAGCCGCAATCCGCGCAATGCCGACCAGCTTTGGTCGGGACTCGGAATCGGGGAGCAGTGGAAGGGAGGCCATAGATGCGCTCATGTTCGCTATTTGTTCGCCTACGATACCGCTCGTTTAGAGCCTTGTCAAATGGGAATTGGGGTTGAAGGAGAGGACGGCGAAACTGCCACACCCCCACCACACAGACTGCTGGGGGTTGGGCCTGGGCACGCGCGCTAGCGGGGGAGTGAGCGGGGCGGGAGGGAGCGACGGGAGCTGGGAAGGTGCATTGTCGAATACCAGTCTGAGCAAGGTAGAGAATTTGCGAAGACTCAGGACCCTGCTTATCCGACAATCTGCAGCAAATGTACAGTAAAATACCTCGGGGGAAGAGGTTGTCCTGAGAAGTACACTTGCCCGCTTTCGAGGAACCAGATTTCGAAGAAAACGCCCACGATTCTCTCGTCGACCTGCGGACGAAACTTGAGCCGTTTGATCCTGTTGATCTCCTAGCAATTGCGGGTGCCTTGGAACTTCTTCTCCAAGAACTCAATCCGTTTCTGTTTCTCCTCCGCCTGGCGGCGAGGACGTTCCGGCGTTTGGAAGGCGGCCGCTCCGTTCTCGAAAAACTCTTTTTGCCAGCGGTAGAACACCGTCGGCTGTAGTCCCAGTTCTTCACACAGATCGGAAACCGGAACGTGCTCTAAAAGATGGCGTCGTAGGATGGCCACCTTCTCTTCAGCTGTGTAGTGCTTGCGCTCTTTTCTCATACGTTCGCTCCGCTATCTTACCGGACGAACGCTCTCTCCATTTCCAGCTGAGGCGGAACACCCCAGCCTCTGTCTCCTACTAGTTTTGCTTCGGCTCGTCGAATGACGTGCTCCTCTGCGACGAAGTAAGCAACTTTGTTGTGGTCGATGAAGTTCTCTTCGTCCTCCGTTGAGGTTTTCCATTCCGGCGATTGACGCGCCGCCCGCAAAGCCTCCCGGTCGTCAAACCAGAGTTCCGCCATGCCGTCGTAATCGGGCCGGTGTCGGTCTCCGGGCACGGTCAGGCGGTGGCTCTGTACCAACCTGCGGAGTCGAGGAATTCGAGCGCCGATCGGGCCGTGGACATTTTCCCAGTAGCGAAAGAACTCCTCGTCCGTCAGGTCCGCCTTCTTGGTGATGCAATAAACAAGCTTGATCATCGCCACCCTTTCTCCACGTACTTTCTCTCCTTCAGTGTATTTTTACGGTGGAAAAGTTCGCAGTTCCCAGTTCTCAGTAACAGCCGATAGCAGTTTGACGAGAACTGAGAACGGAGAACTGGGAACTGGGCTTTTTGGTAGACTGTCCTTGACTGCCGTACCACCTCGCTTTCTTGCATTCCATCCTAGAGGAGGTGCTCCCGTGAAAACCGCTCTCAAAGTAATCGGCATTGTGATTGCAGTGCTTATCGTGGCCGCCATCGCGGTCCCGTTTCTGATAAATGTGAACGCGTTCCGGCCGCAGATCGAGTCGAACCTGAGCTCAGCCCTCGGACGGCCGGTTAAAGTCGGCAACTTGAGCCTGAGTATCCTTTCCGGCAGCGTGGGCGCCGACCAGCTCTCCATCGCCGACGATCCGAAATTCAGCCAGGCCCCGTTCATTCAGGCAAAGTCTCTCAAAGTCGGCGTGGAACTGATGCCGCTGATCTTCAGCAAACAGCTCAACGTCACCCACATCCTCATCGATCAGCCGGAAATCACGCTGCTCCGCAACCGGGAGGGTGTCTGGAACTTTTCCTCCCTCGGGGGCGGAAACGAAGCGGCGAAAAATCAGCCCGCGGCACCCTCAGTTCCTGCGAAATCCTCCGCTGCGACATCATCGGGCGCACCCGGCAACGTGAATGTGGCCAAGCTGGAACTGACGGATGGAAAGCTCTCGGTCGGCTCCATTCCCGCCAAGCGCAAGCCGGTGGTGTACGACAAGGTCAACATCGCGGTGCGCAATTTTTCTTTCATCAGCGCCTTTCCCGTGACCGCATCCGCCGGTCTGCCGGGCGGCGGCAGCCTGAAGCTGGATGGCACCGCGGGTCCGATCAATTCGACCGACGCCTCGCTGACGCCACTCCAGGCCAAGCTGAACATCAACAAGCTCGATCTTTCGCAGTCGGCGCTCGTCGATCCGACGCTGGGCATCACCGGTTCCGCGGATTTCGACGGCTCACTCACTTCCGACGGCCACATCGCCAGGACCAACGGCACGTTGAAAGCCACTGCGCTGAAGCTGGTTCCCAAGGGCTCTCCGGCGGCCCAGCCCATCCAGCTGGTCTACACGCTCGAGCACAACCTGCAGAGCGAATCGGGCAAGCTGTTGCAGGGAGACGTCTCCATGGGCAAGGCGCTGGCCAGACTCACCGGCACCTACGACATGAAGGGGGAGATGACCTCCATTCGTACCCGGCTTAACGGACAAGCGCTGCCGGTGGACGATCTGGTAGCGGCGCTGCCGGCAGTCGGCGTCGTGCTTCCTTCTGGCTCAAAGCTGAAAGGTGGAACGCTCTCGCTTGATCTCGACTCCGTGGGGCCGCTCGACCGGCTCGTCACCACGGGCGCGGTGAAGCTGAACAACACGGAACTCTCCGGCTTCAATCTGGGCTCAAAGCTTTCGGCGATCGCGGCGCTTTCGGGCAAGCAGACGGGCAATGACACCAGCATCCAGAACCTGAGTTCCGACGTGCGGGTGGCGCCCGAGGGCACGCGGCTCGACAAAATCAGCCTGGTCATCCCCGCGCTCGGAGCACTAACCGGCGCAGGCACGATCAGTCCTGCCGGAGCGCTCGATTTCAAGATGTCTGCGAGCCTGAGCGGAGGCGCGGTCACCGGCCTGACGCAACTCGCAGGCTTGGGCGGGAAAGGAACGGGCGCGATTCCATTCACGATTCAAGGCACCACCTCGGACCCGAGCTTCCGACCCGACATCAAGGGGATGGCGGGAAGCCAACTGAAAGGATTGCTGCAGGGAGGGGACAAGAACAATCCTCTTGGCGGACTGACGGGACTCTTCGGGAAGAAGAAACCGCCGAAATAAACTGAGTCGGACCGGCGGAGCGCGTTCCGGCAATAACCCGGAGCAATAGGGAAACGCACAGGAGGCGATCCTGGCGCGTTTGGGCTCCGGGACGACCTGTGGGTTGCCGGGCGGACCAAACACTCGCGTACGGTCCTCCTACAGCGTTTGAGCGGCATGCTACGCGACGGGCGAACCAACAATCGGAGGGTGGTGCGCCGATTCCCGCTGGGAACATGTTATATCTATAAGATATAAAATTGCAAGTCGTTGATTATAGGTGGCTGCCGATAAACCGCGGAACTGGACCCGCCCCGATGGCTCTATCGCGGGCACCATGACCGACACGCCGCCGGACTACAGCAACGGCTGGCGCATGATGACCACTCACTAGAGCAGATTCACGCCGTCCAGCCGCCTATCCAACGATCAACGATGAAGAAGGGTGCGAGAGATTCGCGCGGGGCGATCGACCGGCCCAAGAACGCTGGCGCGACACGGTCGGACTGTGCTTAAATTCGCGAGTTATCCACGCAGTTCATTTCAAGACGAGGGGCTTCATGCACAGGAGACTGTTCTCGTACCTAGTCTGCTTACTGTTGCTGGCCATCGCCAGCCGTGCTGACAAACGCGCGTTCACCATCGAAGACTTATACCGCATTCGCGGAATCGACGACCTGCACATATCTCCCGACGGCAAATCGGTCCTGTTCACGCTGCGCACGAACGACCTGGCGAAGGCAAAGAGCATCCGCCACATCTGGTTGATGGACGCCGACGGCAAGAACGCGCGCCAGTTTACCTTTGGCGAAAAGGGTGAATCGTCGCCCATCTTCTCACCCGACGGCAAGTGGATCGCCTTCGTCAGTTCCCGCGATGGCGACGACAATCTCTATGTCATTTCCACCGGCGGCGGCGAGGCCCGGAAACTCACTAACATTTCTACGGGAGTCTCTGATCCGCTCTGGTCCCCGGATGGCAAATGGATCGCGTTTTCGAGCGACGTCTATCCCGAATGTGGCGCCGACGACGCCTGCAACAAGAAGATCAACGAGCGCTGGAGCAAGGGCCCGCTCCACGCCCATCTGGCCGATGCCCTCCTCTACCGCCACTGGACGCAATGGAAGGATGGACAGCGCACACACATCATGCTGGCCGAGGTTTCCAGCGGCGCCGTGCGCGACCTGACGCCCGGCGACTTCGATTCCCCTCCTTTCCAACTCGGCGGATCCTTACGCTACGATTTTTCGCCGGACAGCGCCGAACTCGCCTTCGACTCCAATCATGACCGCGATCAGGCTTCGTCCACCAACAGTGACGTGTGGATTGTCCCGCTCGCGGGCAATCAGCCGCCGCGCAACCTCACCGCTGCCAATCCCGCCTTCGATGGGCATCCAAAATACTCGCCGGACGGAAAGTACATCGCCTATCAGCTGCAAGAACAGCCCGGCTATGAATCCGATCTGTTTCGTCTGGCCATCTACGATCGCTCCACCGGCGTATCCCGCGTGCTGACCGAGTCCTTCCGCAACTGGGTCGACAGCTTCCAATGGGCCGCAGACTCGAAGTCGCTTTACTTCAGCGCTCCGGTGGAAGGCGATAACCCCATCTTTCGGGTGGCTCTGGATCCCGGCTCCATTCAGCAAGTGTTGGTGGACCGCACGATCGACTCCTTCGAACTTTCCCATGACAACCGCCGCATCTTCTACACGAGGCGTTCGACCGGCGAACCCGTCGAAGTTTTCGCGGTGGACTTGGCCGGCGGCAAATCCCCGGCGCCGCAACGCCTCTCTCACTTCAACGACGAAGTCGCCAATGAGGTGGACCTCCGTCCAGCCGAGCGAATGTGGGTGAAAGGAGCCGACGGAGCGAAGATCGAAGTTTTTATCGTCAAGCCTCACAACTTCGATCCGTCCAGGAAATATCCGCTGATTCTCAACGTGCACGGTGGGCCGCAGATGCAATGGCAGGACGCGTTTCGCGGTGACTGGCAGGTGTATCCCGGAGCCGGCTACGTCGTGGCTTTCGCCAATCCTCATGGATCGACCGGCTACGGCCAGGATTTCACCGCCGAGATTTCCGGAGACCATGGTGGCAAGGTGTTTGAAGACCTGATGAAGGTTACCGACGAACTGGTCAAGCTGCCTTACGTCGACCCCGACCGCGTCGGTGCCATGGGCTGGTCCTACGGCGGCTACATGATGGACTGGTTCGAAGGCCACACCAACCGCTTCAAGGCCATCGCCTCGATGATGGGGCTCTTCGACTTGCGTTCTTTTTACGGTTCCACCGAGGAGTTGTGGTTTCCCGAGTGGGACCTCAAAGGCCAGCCGTGGAATTCCGAGCAATACGAAAAGTTTTCTCCCTCTTACTACGCGAAAAATTTCAAGACACCCTGCCTCGTCATCTCCGGCGAGCGCGACTATCGCGTCCCCTACACGCAGTCACTTCAGATGTTCACCTCACTGCAAAAGATGAAGGTGCCTTCCAAATTGATCATCTATTCCAACGCCGGGCACTGGCCCAGTTGGTATGAAATGGCTCTGTACTACACCGCACACCTCGAGTGGTTTCATCAGTATCTGGGAGGAGACCCACCACCCTGGTCCTCGGAACAATTCCTGCGCAACGCCGTCTTCGACCCTGCGACCGGCCAGCGGGTCAAGTAACGCATGGGGCGGGCTACTCCGTCTTGGGCCCTTCACAACTTGCGGAAAAACTCGATCTGGCACTTGATTTTGGGTGGCGCAGTGTTTTAGCCCCGCGATAGAGGCTTATCTTGCCGAGGCTTTAGCCACTGCGGTCAGGCCGCCGCCAGAAAAACACTTTTTCCGCGAGTTGGCTGGTTTCTGTGCATCACCGTGCGCGGTGACCGGCATCATTGCTGTTCCCCGGGCACGGAAGGACAATAGACCGCGTCGAGATATTCTTTGCTAGCCGCGAAGCGGTCGACCCACGACCGCAAGCCGTTCCGAGCGCCTTCCACTGCGGCTTCTTGATCGTTGGTGGCGGCAGAAGGCTGCTTTGAGCAGGCCGTCGGGTACCTCCGCCCGCATGGATGGAGGAAGTCATGCCTCGCAAGCTTGTCTTTTGCTTCCTATTGGGCGTCATCACGGCATCGGTAGGGATGAGCGCTCACTCCCAGTCGCGCTCCAACCTCTTCCGCGACAAGCAGAACCGTTTCACGGTAAGCGTACCGCAGGGTTGGACCGCCGCGCCGCTGGATGACAACACGGTCCAAGTCGCATCCCCGCCCGCTTATGTCACCATTTTCGCTCTGCGAACCGGTGCCGATGCGCAAGCCATCGTCTCGCAGTTGATGGCGCAGATCGGGCCGCAATGGCAAGATCTGGAGCAGGTGCGCGCCGATCAGACCACGGTAAGCGACCGGCCAGCCTACAGCGTGGTGTATAGCGGAGCGAACCCGAAGGGCGTCCGGTCCGCCCTGCGAATCATCGGATTGACACTGGGCAATGACGGGTACGCGCTGATGTTTTCCGTCCCGGTGGATCGTTTTGATGCCCTGAAGCCGGCTCTCGACCGCATCGAGCGAAGCTTCTCGGTAGCTAAGACAGGCGGCGCGGTGAGCGCTGGTCCGGCACAAGTGACCGCGCCCCGGCTGGGGTCCAAGCCCCCTGTTCAGCAAGCCGCGAAGATTCCACGAGGCGGAGTTCCTGTTCATCCCGTACGAGCGGGGTATTGCAACGCGATGGCGCCCGCCGATTGGAAGGTGACCGGCGTCCTGCCCGATGGCAAGGGCTTCTCCCTGAGCAACGGCGATTTTTCAGCGGCCTATACCATCGAGGGCCTCACTGCGGAATTTATACAGATGGGGCGGCCCGCTTGCGCTGATCCACGCGTTTGCGTGCAGAGCAAGGTCGCGGAGATTGCCCAGATGAGCGGGCAGGGACCGATCCTGCAGGCGTCCCAGATCCAACAGTATGGCGATATGTTTGTCCAGGAATTCGATACCGCATCCCGCCACACGGTTGCGATGTATTCTGCTTACCCGATGTCGATGGGCGGTTATGTCCTTGTATTCCGTTCCGCCGTGGGACTGAAAGACCGCTGGCAGTCCTATGGAACAAACGCGATTCTGGTCGCCGGATCGATCCGCTGCCAGGCGCAGTACAGGCCTTCCCCGGCTGTGGATGTCGGGTCACGCGGGGGATCGTCGGGAGACTCGACGTACAATGTGCAGCTTGGAACCGAGTATGCCTACGATCCGGAGACGGGAGAAGTTTTCTTGATGAAACATGCGGACGACTGGATGGAGACCGGCCCGGACGGGCCCGGATATTACCGTCAGACTCCCGGCGGCTCCCGGAAACTGGTGCCCGGACTGCCGCGGTAGCCGAACTCGGACGGCAATCTCGCAGGAGATGGCGAATCCGGTCGAAAGGGTTGCACCGATACGGCAGGTGCCGGGCGACCTTTGGGGACATTTCCTGCACCCGAAAAAATAAAAGAGCCCCTCCCCATCCCCCTGCATCTCATCACTATCAGGCTTAGTTTGATTTGCCCCATTTTGGGCTGGACCCGCCGAAACTCTCTGCGTCGCCACCTCACAGTAGCCAGCAATCTTCTCAGCAGGAAATTCACAAAGGAACAAGGTAATACCCAATGGAACAAGGAACCGTGAAGTGGTTCAACGACGCGAAAGGGTACGGCTTTCTGAGCCGTCCCACCGGGGAGGACGTATTCGTCCATTTCTCCGCTGTCCAGTCGAGCGGCTTTAGGAGCCTCTCGGAAGGTCAGGCCGTGCAGTTCGAGGTCGTCAAAGGCCCGAAAGGTTGGCAAGCCGAGAACGTACAAGTCCTGTAGACTGTAAATGGGACACCCCACCCTGCGGCTTTTGCCCAGGGTGGGGGTTCCTGTTACCGTCACCGTTGACCCCAGAAAAGAGGGCGTTTGCCCAAGCATTTGTGTTTGCAGTGTGGTGGTGAGCTGGCTCTATCCTTCAACCCCTCGCGGATGAACGTGGTGAACGCTGCGCGGACCCCGATGACGGGATGGCGATGCAGTACCTGCGGATCCACTTTTAGCAGCGAACAACTCCGGGTGGCCAAGGTTAAGGCCGCTGTAGCCACGGTCGCCAACCCATGATCGTCCGTTACCCGAGGCATTCTGAGCCCGGCTTCGAGGTTATTGGTATATCCTAAGTCTATGGATCATCTAGGAGTTCTTCAGAAAAAGATCGTGAGCCTGCGGGCTGAGATTGCTGAAATCCATGAGCTGAACCAGCAGTATCGGCAGCGAAAGGGCAATGGAACCGCGGACCAGGTCGCTCACGGGCAGAGGCATGAACGGCTCCAGGAAATCCAGAAGGAACTCGGTCGTCTGGCCGCCCTCGGCCGATCCGTGGTGTCGATCAGTGAGGTACGGGAACAGAACCACGTCCGCCTGCAACAAATCAAGGATAAGCGCGCTTCCTGAGCGCGCTCCGCAACTCTCAATCTGCCGATTGGTTTTGTCGTCCCGACACCCTGAGTGAAGCCGAAGAGGACGGATCTGCAGTTCGCCGCAACGAGCCGCTAGGTGCCAAGCCGCTTCGCCACCAAGCAATACAACTCCACCGCCTCCAGCAGTTGCTTCTTGGTAACGTATTCGCCCTCGGTGTGGGCGACGTGGATCGAGCCCGGCCCCAGCAGCAGCGGCTCGCCCCAGTTCCCCAGCGACGGGATATCGGTGGTGAAAGCCGCGACCATCGTCGGCAGGCCGTCCAGGGTCCGCAGGCGCATGAACGGAGCCTCGCGCGTGAAGTGGACCTCCACGAGTTCGCTGACCGCGTCGGTAATCTGCCGCCGCAGTTCATCCGACGGACCCACCAGGCGATAGAAAACGTCGGCCTTGGCGAAGTCGGAAATCACGTTCCTCGCCCGTCCTCCTTCAATCGTGCCCACGTTTCTCGTGCAGGGTCCAACGTCGGGGCTCTCGGGAAGCTTCATGGTGCGCAAACGGTGCAGAGCCTCCACCAGCTTGTCGATTGCCGACTCGCCCAATTCCGGATAGGCCGAATGCGCCATCTTTCCTCGCGCCGTCAGTTCCACGTGCAGGGAGCCTTTGCTGGCCAGCGCCAGGCGGTTATCCGTAGGCTCACCGTTCATCATGAAGCGTGCCCCGATTGGCTGCTCGTTCGCCTTCTTCGCGCCGATCGAGTCGCGTTCCTCGCCCACCAGAAACAGCAATCCAACGAAGACGCCGGCCGCGCGCAACTTCTCAGCCGCAATGATCTGCGCAGCAAGGATCCCTTTCGCGTCACAAGACCCACGCCCGTAGATGCACGCGTCGTCCTCCGACGACGCGATGAAGGGAGGCACGGTGTCCATGTGGGTGGAGAAAACTATCTCGGGTCGCGCATGTCCAGGCCAGGTCGCCAACACGTTGGCGCGCGTACCTTCGACCGGCATCTTCTGCGCGTCGAATCCGCGCCGCCGCAGCTCTTCGTAGAGGAAGTCTCCGACCACACCTTCGTTCGGAGTCGTGGATTCAATATCAATCAGCCGGCGCGTCAGCGCGAAGAGATCCATTGACGGAATCTTATCAGCGATGGGTGGCCTCACCCCGATCAGAACAGGATCCAAAGACAGTTCTGATCTGGGAATTGCCCGAAGACCTTCCCATTTCGGAGCGCAGCTCTTGCTCGAATCACAGAATTAGAAGAAATTCATGGCCCCGCCGAACTAGGATGGGTTCGTAGCGATTCTGCCGAGAGATCTGTTCATGGCTCTGGCTCCAGATTGCGCTGCATTCTGAAGACTCTCCCCCGCCGCGGCCCGAAACTGCACTATCCACCGCGTTCGCAAGTTTGCGCGTCTCTTTCCTGCCCAACAGGAGGCATCCATGAACGCTCCAAGACTCCCGATCCGACCCTTTCATCTCGTGATTTTGGCCCTACTCTGCGTCCCGGTGCTCGCACAAACCGTTAAGCTCAGCCCCGCCAGTCTGTCGTTCGGCAACCAGGTGATCTCTGGTACTAGTGCCACCAAGAGTGCGACGCTAACCAACAGCGATAAAGTGAACTCGCTGACCATCGACGACATCGAAGCCAGCGGCAACTATGCGCAGACCAACAACTGCGGCAGCGCTCTGGCGCCCGGGGCAAAGTGCACCATCAGCGTGACCTTCACCCCCCTTTTGCCGGGAGCGATCACCGGCGAAATCACCTTCCAGGACAACGCCGCCAACAGTCCGCAAATGGTCAACCTGTCCGGCACCGGCATTTATCCTCTGTCTTTCAAGCCGACCTCGTTAAGTTTCGGTACGGTCTCTGTCGGTAACACCTCCACCGCGCAGACCATCACTCTTACGAACAATCGGAGTTCCGCCCTCAGTCTCAGCTTCATTGCCAGCGGGAATTTTGCGGTCGCAGGAAGTGGCACCCCTTGCGGAGCCAGCTTGGCGTCCAAGACCAGCTGCACCATTGGCGTGACCTTCTCTCCAACCACAGCGGGAACTATCAAAGGAGCGTTAACCCTGATCCATAGTGCCGCCTTCAGCCCGCAAGAAGTCGGCCTGACCGGAACCGGCTCCGGCAGCGTCACCGCCCCGCTGAAAATCGCGCCCGTCAGTTTGAGTTTCACGAGTGTCGTGGGCGCGGCCAGCGCAGCGAAGACTGCCACCATCACCAACACCAGGGCCTCGCCCGTCACCATCAACAGTATTTCCGCCAGCAGCGTGTACACATGGACGGGAAGTGGAGGAACTCCCTGTGCGCCCGGAACTCTGGCCGCCGGCGCCAAGTGCACGCTCGCGGTCACCTACACCCCTACGGTGCCCGGAACAGACACAGGCGCTGTCACCATCAGCTACACGGGAAGCACCAGCCCGCAAATGCTCAAGCTGAGCGGCAAGAGCCTCATGCCCGTCACCTTCTCTCCAACCAGTCTGACGTTCTCGGCGCAGCCGGTAGGCGTGCCCAGCCCGCCCAAGACCGTTACTCTGACCAACAATCAGAGCGCCGCCCTTGCCCTCACCAGCATCGTGACCAGCGGGCAGTACGGCATAGTCTCGGCGGGGAGCAATCCCTGCGGAAACAGTGTCCCAGCCAAGGGGAGCTGCACGATCGGTGTCGCCTTCACCCCGGTCTCGGCGGCCACCATCAAGGGTGTGGTCACCATTTCGCACGGCGCTCTTTTCAGCCCACAGGAGATCAAACTCACCGGCACGGGCAAGGCGCCCTCGACCGTGGCCCGTTTTGCAATCTTCCCTGACAACGATTACAAAACTCTCTCCGTGTACAGCATTGATGCCGGCACCGGAAAGATGCGCCCGAACGGCCAACGCCTGGTCGGACCCGACCTTTACACCAACCCAGCATTGGCGGTGGTTCATCCGTCGGGCAAGTTCGTGTACACAGAGGCTGGCTTCATCGGCATTTACGGATACACCGTCAACGCGGATGGCTCGTTGAGCCCGGTCCCGGGTTCGCCGTTTAGCGCATCGCGACCCGCAAACCTGGCGATCGCACCGAATGGCAAGTTCTTCTACATGCTGGACTCTGCAACCCTGCGGGGCTTCACCGTCAACCCAACGTCGGGGTCCTTGACCCCAATCTCCGGGATGCCTTCGATCACCTTCAGCGGTAGAGCGATGACGTTTGATCCCGCGAGCAAGTTCCTCTACGCGCAGGTCGACGGAGGGTACGAAGACACGACCATCCTGGTCTTCGCCATCGACAGTGGGACGGGTGTTCTGACGAGTGTGCAAAGTATTCTGGCTCCCGGCACCGGCCGTTCGAGTGGAATGGCCGTCGATCCTTCGGGAAAGTTTCTTTACGCCACCGGCTTCGACCATGGGGCGGTGGACGCCTTCACGATTAATTCGGCCACGGGCGAACTGACGCTCATCGCCGGCTCGCCCTTCATCGGAGGCTATCCCGGGGAGTCACTCTCGGTGGATCCGCTGGGCAAATACGTGTACGCAGGCAACCGCGGCGGAGTAACTATGTACGCCATCAACAGCTCGACCGGCGCACTCACAGAAATTGAAGGTTCTCCTTTCCTGACCAGCCTGGGAGAACTGGGCAGCATCGCTCCCGATCCCACCGGAAAATTCCTGTACATCGACCATAACTGGGCGATGACCGCCGTCGCGGTGGACCGCTCGGCCGACACGCTGACCGTCCTCAACACTGTCAAAACGCGCAGCACTTCCGGTTCGGGGCGCTGGTCTCGCTTCCAGATCAGTACCGGTCCAACCGCACTCGGCTACACGCCGAAGTTTGCCTACGTGCTCAATAACACGGCCAACAGTGTCTCGGCCTATACCATCAACGCCACCAGCGGAGCCCTGACCCAGGTGGGTTCGGCAGTAGCCACGGGCGGAAACAATCCTCAGGCGATGGCCACCGACTGGTTCGGAAAGTTTCTCTACGTAGTGAACCAGGACTCAAGCACCGTCTCTGCCTTCAAGGTCAATCCCACGACCGGAGCGCTGAGCGTGGTTTCGGGCTCGCCTTATGCCACCGGACCCGCGCCTACGGGAGTGGCGGTGGAAACTTCGGGCCGCTTCGTGTACGTGGCGAATTCCGGAGATGAAAGCCTCACCATCTACTCGATTGATCCCACAACGGGAGGACTCACGCAGTCCGGCATGGCCTTGGGAGTCGGCCAATGCACGGGAGCGCGCTCGCTTACCGTGGACTGGAAAGGCCGCGATCTATACGAGGTGTGCGCCGCTTCTAACAAGACGCTGCAGCGCGCGATTGATGCGGCGACCGGCTTGCTGAGCACGCCTCAGCCATTTGCTCACGGCGGGATCTCATTCAACCTGAGCCCGTACGGAGCAGCTTCTCCGTACCCGACGTACTGGCACAGCTATGCCTACCAGGTCATCCCAGCGGATCAAGCCATCAACCAGTTCCTGGTGGGCAACGTCGGTGACCTCTACTTCGTGAGTGCAGGCCCGACGGGAGTCAATCAGGGCATGACCCTGGATCCGCTGAACCGCTTTGCATACGCGGCAAATTCCTCGGCAAACAACATCCGGGCTTACATGATCGACCCCGCTACCGGCACTCTCACACAAGTGCCGGGTTCGCCTTGGGGCGCGGGCACGTTTCCCGTCGCCGCTGCGGAGGATGCGACCGGCCGATTCCTCTACGTGGTCAACCGCGATTCCAACACCGTGTCGGGCTTCACGATTGACCAGAGCACCGGTGCGCTGACGCCGACGTCGCCGTCGACCTTCAGTACGGGGACTCATCCCGTGGCTTTGGTCACGACATGGGCGCTGCAGTAGGCTGAAACTGTTCCTAAGGCCGGTCTGCATTTCTGGGCCGGCCTCTTTTTCTGCTCCGGGGACCATCCGAATTCGTTCCACGACAAGTGGTACGCCCGATTTCTGGCGAAACCGGCGTACACAGGATACGGTCTTTGCCCACAATTGCCGCTGGCGCCGCAGGATGTAATCTGGAACGGTGAACTCCGAAAACGCGAGTATCCGCTCGCTCTCCCTGCCCGGCCCTGCCGGGCGGCTTGAAGCGCTGCTGAATGCCGGATCGCCCAACGCGACCCATGCAGCGGTCGTCTGTCATCCCCACCCGCTCTTCGGCGGCACGCTGCACAACAAGGTTGTCTTCCACACGATGAAAGCGCTCAACAACTTCGGATTCCCCGTGCTGCGTTTTAACTTTCGCGGCACCGGACTGAGCGAAGGCGAGCACGCGAACGGCATCGGGGAAGGCGACGACGTGCGCGCTGCCCTCGACTGGCTCGAGCGTGAATTTACTCTGCCCGTAATCTTCGCTGGATTTTCTTTCGGTGCCGCGGTGGGATTACGGGCTGCCTGTGCCGACGACCGGGTCCGCCTCCTCGTCGCGCTCGGTCTGCCCGCCGTGCCCGTTGAAGACCGGGTCTATGATTTTGATTTCCTGCGCGCCTGCCCCAAGCCAAAACTCTTCGTCAGCGGATCGCGCGATCAGTTTGGCCCAACCGGAAAACTCGAAGCCCTTGTCCAAACCTTCGCCGATCCGAAGAAGCTGGTCCGGATCGAAGCGGGCGATCATTTTTTCGAAGGCAGACTGAAGGAGTTGCGGGCGGCCATCGAAGAGTGGACGCGACTGACCTTGCCGGACTCGTAGCGCCGGCGCCTCGCCGGCAGTCGGGTGGGCGCCCTCGCCTCGCCATGGCAGCGGTGCGATGGCGTTTCTCTATAATCCCCAACATGCCCGATCTCTCCCCCGCGCGGGACCAGCAATTCCGCCACATGCGCGACGTCGCCCGCGACATTTTCAGTGCCGCGCTCAAGAACGCTTCCATCGAAAGCGCCTTCGCCCGCCACGTGCACTGCGAGCGCGGCGTGCTGCGAATTTGCGGGGACCTGTACGGCCTCCACTCCTACCATCGCCTGTTTGTGGTCGCCATCGGAAAAGCGGGTCACACCATGACCGAAGCGCTCGCTGCCCAGGTTGGCGGCCGCTTCGAAGGCATCGTGGCTTCGTCCGTCGAACCCACCAGCCAGGTCCACGGTTTCCGCTATTTCCACGGGGGCCATCCCACGCCCACCGCCGAATCGATCCACGCCGCCGAAGCCATCCTGAAATCGCTGAACTCGCTCAACGCCGCGTCGCTGGTGATCTTCCTGCTCTCGGGCGGGGGGTCTTCCATTGTGGAAAAGCCGGTGGACGACGAAATCTCTCTGCCCGATCTGGTCGCCACCTATCGCGCGCTCGTACATTCTGGCGCACCCATCGCCGAAATCAACGCGATCCGCAAGCACCTCTCCGCGGTCAAAGGCGGACGCCTCGCACAGGTCGCCTATCCCGCGCAGCAGGCCTCCATTTTCGTCTCCGACGTGCCTGACTCCACGCCCGACGCGCTCGCCTCCGGCCCCACCATGCCCGATTCCACGTCGATCCACGACTGCGAGCGCATCGCCGCGAAGTACGCATTGATCGAGCAATTTCCATCCTCGGTCGCCGATCTCTTCCGCCAGCACGCGCTCGACGAAACGCCCAAGTCCGACGACCCGGCTTTTGTGCGCGCCCGCTGGTGGACCGTGCTTTCAAACCAGGTCGCCGTCGAGGAAGCCACCGTCGCCGCTACCCGCGCCGGCTTTGCGGTTGAAGTCGATAACTCCTGCGACGATTGGGACTACGAAAAGGCCGCCGACTACTTAGTCGGTCGTCTGCGAGAATTACGCCGCGCTGTGTCGCGGGTCTGCCTCATCTCGGGCGGCGAAGTGACGGTTAGCGTTCGCGACGGCGGGGTTGGTGGACGCAACCAGCAGTTCGCTCTCGCCTGCGCCGAGAAAATCGCGGGGGACGACATTACCGTGCTCAGCGGCGGCACCGATGGCATCGATGGCAACAGCCCGGCGGCGGGCGCCGTAGTCGACGGCAGCACGCTGGCGCGCGCCGGAGGGCCGGAGGCGGTGCGCGCCGCCCTCTCCGCCTTCAACGCCTATCCAATCTTTGCCTCCCTGGGAGATGCCGTTGTGACCGGTGCCACGGGCAACAACCTTCGCGATCTGCGGATCCTGTTAGCCTACTGACAGGGCCGGTTGGAGCGCCCGGCGTCCCGGCCCGTCCTTCCAAGGTACCGACCATTGACCGATCGTTCATGTCCTCCCGCGGTGGGCAAATTCGTGCAGAGCCCATCTTCCCGGCAGCGCCGGATGCCCTTCCTGCATCCAACTTAGTTAAACTCAATCCTGCACCGGAGGTTTCGATTGAAACAGACACTGCGTGTTGTCGTCCTCTCGGCTTTTGCCTGCGCTGCCCTGGCGGCGTTCTCGAATCTCGCGCAGGCTCAGAAAATCGACTTTGCTTTCGGCATCAGCACGGTGGATGCCCCGGGGGCCAGCGCGGCGAGCGGGAGTCACCAGCCCGTTTCTCTCACCGGCGGCACCTATCCCGGCTTTAGCGCGGACGTGCTCTTCTACCACAATCTGGGCATCGGGGGCGAAATCTACTGGAAGGCAAACCAGCGCGACTACGGCGGCGACCCCACCCTTCCGTTTCGTCCAGTATTCTTCGACTTCAACGCCATTTACTCGCCCAAACTCGCCAGCCACACCTACCTGGAACTTTCCGGCGGCATCGGTGCATTGGCCACCCGCTTCTACTGTTCCACGTGCTACAACGGCATCACCAACTACGTGTCCGACAAACACTTCATGGCAGACTTCGGGGCCGGCATCAAGTTCTACCCGAAGGGCGGCTTTTTCATCCGGCCCGAGGGGAAAGTCTACCTTGTCAATAACAACATTTACTTCAGCTCCCCACGCGTCACGCGCTACGGCCTCTCGGTCGGGTATACGTTTTAGGCAGGTAGAACTGAAGCGATGTAACGCCGGCACCTTGCCGGCTGTCGCGAGGGCAACCTTGCCTTCGCAGGTGGGGGCGGGACGCCCCACCCTTCGGCTTCGCTCAGGGCAGGCTAGCCGCCGGGGCGGCGCTACAGAATGCTTCGAGCCGCGCCTTTTTGTCGCACATCCCAACCTGCGAGTGGCCTGTTCTGCCCGTCCCGCATTATCATAGCCGTATGAATCTCGGCTTCTCAGAGATGGTGTTTCTGTTCATCCTGGCGCTGCTCATCTTCGGCCCCAAAAAACTGCCCGAAATCGGTCGCCAAGTCGGCCGCTTCATGAACGAGTTCAAGCGCGCCTCGAACGAGTTCCGTTCGCAGATCGAATCGGAAATCAATGCTCTCGAAGTCGACGTCAAGCCGCAGATTCTCCCGCCCCTTCAAGCGCCTCTGAATTCACTCGCCAGCCGCATCTTCAATCCGCCCTCGTCCGAAAAGATCGAGGCCGCGGCCGCACCCGTCGCTGAGCCCGCGTCCGCGCCTGTGCCCGAGCCGCCGCCTGCGCCGAAAGTAGCGCCTGATGCCTGAAGCGACCGCCTCGTCCCCGGTGAACGATTCTCCCAAAGAAGAAATGCCTACCATGGGCTTCCTCGATCACCTCGAGGAACTGCGGCGCAGGATCATCTACTCGATCGTCGCGGTCGCGGTGGGTTGCCTCCTTTGCTGGACTTACGTCGTGCGTCTCGTCGATCTCATGCAGCGTCCAATCGTGGATGCGTTGCGCGCCAATGGGTTGCCCGAAAAGCTCGTTTATCTGAACCCGGTCGACCCTTTTAATCTGTATCTCAAAGTGGCGGGAGTCGCCGGTCTGTTTGTGGCCTCGCCGTTCGTGCTCTATCAGCTGTGGCTGTTCGTCGCGCCCGGCCTCTACCGCAATGAAAAGCGGTACGTCCTGCCCTTCATGGTTTCGACCGTGAGCCTTTTCCTGGCTGGCGGATTCTTCGGATACAGGCTGGTCTATCCCCAGGCGCTGCGGTTTCTCATCGACTTCAGCAAGCAGTTCACGCCGATGATCACCATCGAAGAGTACAGCCAGCTGTTTCTGACGATCATCGTCGGTATGGGCGTGATTTTCGAAATGCCGATCCTGGTTTTTTTCCTGGCGCTCATGGGCATCGTGAATGCCGGCTGGATGTGGCGCAACCTGCGCTATTCGATCCTGGTCATCTTCGTCATTGCCGCCATCCTGACGCCGACCACCGACATCCTGAACATGTGCATCTTCGCCGCGCCCATGGTGGCGCTCTACGTCCTGAGCATCGCCATCGCCTGGCTCGTGCACCCTAAACAGCGTAAGAAACGGGCGGAGAAGAAAGACAAAGACTAACCGCAGAGGGCACAGAGGATCACAGGGAGAACCATGAAATCACACGCAACCACAACGGGAGTTCTTCAAGCCTTCCCCTGTGCCCCTCTGTGCCCCCTGTGGTTAAGAATTTGTTGGTTGCTGCTGACCATCGTTTTTGCAAACACCGTGGCCTGCAGCAAAGGAACCTCCGCCGGCTCCACCAGCCCAGCCACCGCCACAAAATCCGAATTTTCCGCTGCGACGCCAGCTCCGCCCGAAGCTCCGTCCCCAGATCCTGGCCCGCTCCCGCAGATCGACGCCAAGCGCGCCTTCCAGTACACCCGCGAAGTTACCGCCTTCGGCGCCCGCTACATGGGCAGCGAGAATCACAAGAAACTCGAGCATTACATCCTTGACCACCTCAAAGGGGACCAGGTCGAAGACGATGCCTTCACCGCCGACACTGTAGAAGGGAAGTTTCCCGTCCGCAACATCATCGCGAAATATCCCGGCGCAAAGGACGGCATCATCGTCATCCTCGGCCACTACGATACGAACTACCCCCTGCGTAACACCGGCTTCGTCGGCGCCAACGACGGCGGCTCCTCGACCGCCATCCTGCTGGAATATGCCAACCACCTGCGCGGGAAGAAGCGCGACGGCTACAGCGTCTGGCTCGTCTGGACCGACGGCGAAGAAGCCGTCCGCCAGTGGTCCGCGACCGACAGCCTCTATGGCACCCGCCACCTCGCCGAAAAATGGGACAAGGACGGCACGCTGAAAAAAATCAAAGCCCTCATGGTGATGGACATGATCGGCGATGCCGACCTCGACATTCAACGCAACACGTACGGCACCCCCTGGCTGATGGACCTGATTTATTCCGCGGCGGAGCGCGGCGGCTACCAGTCGCACTTCTACGCCCAGGAAGGCGGCATCGAAGACGACCACCTTCCGTTCCTGAAACTGGGCGTCCCCTGCGCCGACGTGATCGATCTCGACTACGGCTACAACAACGTCTTCCACCATACGCCGCAAGACACCATGGACAAGCTGAGTCCCAAAAGCTTCGAAATCGTAGGCAACACTACGCTCGAAACCATCCGCCGGCTCGACCGACGTTAGCCGGAGACTGGTGCTAAAATTTCTTAGCACCCGTGGGGGGTGACTCTAATCGGCTTCGGGCCGTGAGTGCGTGGGGATCTTGCTTGTTGCAACGCTTTGTTGTCTCTGTGTTTCTGTTCGCTTCCGTTCCTCTGGTGAGCGCGCAAGCGCCGTCTGCTCCCGGCAAGCCTTTGCCGCCCGGACCGATGCAGGCCAAGGTGAAAGCGGCCTGCACGCAGTGTCACAACGCGACCCGCATTACCGAGCAGCACCTGACGCGCAAGCAGTGGTCCGACCAACTCGACAAAATGGAAGGTCTGGGCGCGGTTGTTCCCGAATCCGACCGCAACGAGTTTCTGGCTTATCTGACCAAGAATTTCGGTCCCGGCAAGGGCGGCGGAAAAACCGCAGTGAAGAAAGCCAGTGCAGCCAACTAAAGTGTGTGGCGCGGACACTCTTGTCCGCGAAAAGTCCTCACCGCGAGAAATCTAGGGGAGCGGCTAGGTCAATGGAGTGCCGGGTTGCATCGCCCGGCAGAGAGTGCCGCGACCAAGCTCAAACTGGCCCCAACATGAACGGACCACCTCAAGAGTTCAAGTGATTGTTTAGGTGCTTGCATTCGCCGTTCCTGCTGGCGCAGGCAGACGCGGACAGGAGTGTCCGCGCCACACAGAACCCTATTCTTTCTCTGCGTTCTCGGCGTCCTCTGCGGTTAACTGCTTTTCCGGCCGCAGCAACGGAAACAGGATCACATCCCGAATCGTGTGCGAATTAGTGAATAGCATCGCCAGCCGGTCCAGTCCCACGCCCACGCCTCCCGCTGGAGGCATGCCATACGACAGCGCCCGGATGTAATCCTCGTCCATCTGGTGGGCTTCTTCATCCCCGCGCTCGCGTTCTTTCAGTTGCGCCTCAAAGCGCCGACGCTGATCTTCGGGATCGTTGAGTTCGCTGAAGCCGTTGGCGATCTCCATCAGCCCCGCAAACATCTCGAAGCGCTCGGTCCAGTCCGGCTCATCCGGCTTCTGCTTTGACAGCGGAGAAACTGCGGTCGGAAATTCGTAGATAATCGTCGGCTGCAGCAGGTGTTCCTCGGCGACCGCTTCGAACAAACCAGCAACCGTCTTGCCGACCGGTTCCGCTGCATCGTAAGCGAGGTTGACTCCTGCCGCGCGCACGCGGTTGACCAACTCCCGCACCGAATCGTGCAAAGCGAAATCGTTCCGCGACGGCGCGGCCCCGGCCTTTTCCGGCCAGAACTTCGAGATCGCTTCCCGCATCGTCATCCGGCGCCAGTTCGCGTGCGACCAGTCAATCTCGTGCTCGCCCCACTTCGTCTTCGTGCCGCCCGTGACTTCCTTCACTGCCTGCTCGATTGCGCCCTGCGTGGTGTCCAGAATGCCGAGATAATCGGTGTATGCCTGATAAGCCTCGAGCATGGTGAACTCAGGATTCCACCTCCATCCCAGCCCCTCATTGCGGAAGTTGCGGTTGATCTCATACACGCGATCGAATCCGCCCACCGTCAGCCGCTTCAGATAAAGCTCGGGCGCGATGCGCAGGAACAATTCCATGTCGAGCGTGTTGTGGTGCGTCTTGAACGGACGCGCCACGGCTCCGCCCGCAATCGGATGCATCATCGGCGTCTCAACTTCGACGAATCCGTGCCCGTCGAAGTACCGCCGCAGCGACTGCACCAGCTTGCTGCGCTTCAAGAAGACCTCGCGCACTTCCGGATTCATGACCAGATCGACATAGCGCTGCCGGTAGCGCAACTCGACGTCGGTTAGCCCGTGCCACTTTTCCGGCAGAGGGAGCAGGTCTTTCGAGAGGAACGTCAGTTCCTCGGCATGAATGCTGAGTTCGCCGGTGCGAGTGCGAAACAGATATCCGCGCACCCCGATGTGGTCGCCCAGATCGAGCAGCTTCCAGAGCTCAAAGCCCGCGTCGCCGACCGCGTCTTTTTTGACGTAGATCTGTAGCCGCTTCCCGTCTTGCTGCAGATGGGCAAAACCGGCTTTGCCCATCAGCCGGATCGCCATGATACGGCCGGCGACGCGCACCATCACGCGCGGCGCTTCCAGTTCCTCCGCCGTCTGCCCGCTGTACTCGGCCAGAATCTGCGGCACCGTGTGGCTGAAGCTGTACTTCCGCGGATACGCCGGCTGCCCGAGAGCCTCAATCTTCTTGAGCTTCTCGCGCCGGATGTCATAGATGTTGTCGTCGAGGGCCAATGAGTGTCCTTAAACGTCGTAAGAATTCAAATTGCGCGCAGACAGCGGGCGAATCCTGATTATAAACATGCGTTGTGATCCGCAGCGCCTCCCGATCCCTTGCCCGTCATTGTCCGGTGCCGCGTCCCACGTCTCGCGAAACCTGGGCACGTCAAGCTACGACTGGCTCTCCGGAGCTATACTGCTCATGTGAACAGCCGGGGCGCGAGGTCCGTGTGGCCTGAAGAAACAACCACGAACGGAGGGAAACGATGAATCGTGTTGTGATGTGCGCAGCGCTCCTATGCGGCATGGTCAACTTTGCCTTTGCACAACCACCTTCGGTGAACAACGATTCCGCAACGTGTACCTTTCAAGATGGAAAGCAAATGAACGTTCTGTACACCGATGAAGCAACCGGAGGCCGGCAGGAGTTACCCGCGGGGCAGTTGTGGACACCCGGTAAGACACCGATGCTCTTGTTCACGCAGGCCGCACTCGCGGTGGGCAACTCAGAGATCCCCATCGGGGCCTACAGTATGTACGTGATTCGGCAAAAGGACAGTTGGACCCTGGTCTTGAACAAGAATGTTACCGCTGGAAGCAAATACGATGAGCATCAAGACCTGTTGCGCGTTCCGATGCAAATCGGACAGGTCGATCGACCAGAAAAACAGTTTCGAGTGCTGTTTGGACATCTTTCACCGAAGGTGTGCAGCCTGCGCGCGTACTTCGGGAAGACCGGAAGTTGGCTGGAGTTCCAGGAGAAATGATCCCGTCGATGCTGCTGGTTGCAGCGCGGCAGCTTATCCCTCAGTGAGGCGATATGCGGAGAGTAAGTTTAAAGCGTGGCCTCCGGGCCGCGCCTTTTTCTTTTGGGGACAACTTGAGTGAAGCGCGCCCTTTCCAGCAGCCAGTAAGGCCGCCGACTTGCCACCCCAGCGAATGGAGCGGACCTTTCGTACCTTACCGAAGGCGTATTCCGCCTGCAGCCTCGGCCGGTTCTGGGCGATAGTTTGAATCAGGACCACTCCGCCGAACCATGGCCGCCGACGCCCAGCCCGAGACTTCAAAGATCGGAGCCGTCATCTACCTTTCCTCCAACCGTCCTTTGCACGTTCCGGACTTTCTCAGCGAATTCCATCGACACTGGCCCCAGGGACTGCTGGAGAAAACCGGCAAGGAGCTTCACCGCGCCTTCTTCCGAGCGGGCCAATCCAACTTCGCTCTCGAACTGCATCACGCGCCTGTTCCGCAACCCATCACCGATTCAGTCGTCCATTCGACGCTGCACTGGCCAACCGCCGGCGCGACGCTTGCTCTTCACCCAGCCCACCTGGTGGTCGCCGGCTCCGTGGAACGTGGTGGCTTCCTCACGCTGGCCTGCGATCTCACCCGGGCTATCGCCGCTCTTGCTTCCGTTACCGACGCGCTGGCCGTTTGCTGGCTCAACGGGTCCGCCCTGAACCCGGCTAAGAAATTCACCGCGACCGCCCGCGAAATGTTTGATACCGGACTCTACCCGCTCACACTGTGGGTCGCGGCGCGTTTCGACACCGAAGCCGGCGCTCTCCAAACCAAAGGCATGGCGCAGTTTGAAGCGCCTGAGATCTACTTGGCTCGGCAACCCGATCCCGCGCCGTTGATGGTCGAATACCTGTTCCAGGTCGCACAGTACGTTTTGACTTCGCATCACCAGATCAAGGACGGCGAGAAGATGGACAGCCCCCACGGCACGATGAGAATCAAGTCGACCAGCGGCGGCGACCGGGGAAGGAAAGTCCTGATCCTCGAACCCACCCACCGCTGAAACGAGAAGGGAAGAGCCCAAGTTTAGCCCGTACCGCCACGCTTCGAGAACTTGTCCGCGGTCTAGCGCCTGAGGCGGGCCGCCGCGATTTGTGTCCATCCGCTGGACTTCGTGAATGTACCGTGGTACATTGGTACCATGATCGACGAATCCAAGCTGCTCATTGAACGCGTCCAGACCGGCGTCCGCATGGAAAAGCGCATCCTGAAAGTCCTGAAAGGATTCGCCGAATACCACGACATGTCGCTCGGCGACCTGCTGGAAGGCATCGTGCTCCACGCCTTCGACGCCACCACCTGACCGAAATCAAGCGGCGCTCGAGCAAAAAGACTGCCTCGGAGAAGAAAAGATGACACAAGACCGTTTACCTGCGGCGTTGCGCATCCTGCAGTGGACGCTGGGTCTGGTGATCCTGGCGGAGTCGGCACGTTTCGCGTACTCCCCAGGAGCCGCACACGCGTTCGCCAGAACCGGGCTGCCCGACTTCGTTCGCCTTGCCCTGGCGTGGGCAGAGATCGGCGCTGCCATTCTGTTCCTCGTCCCGCGCGCCACGGTAGCTGGCGGATGGTTTCTGATCGTCGTGCTCGCCGTAGCGATTGTCCTCCATCTTCTGCACGGATGGCTCGACGTAGGAGCGCTGGTGGTTTATGCGGCGGCGACGTGGGCGGTCATGGCGGGGAAGTCAGCGAACGCAGAGAAGCGAACATGACGGGCGATGAACTGATCAGACAATTCGAATGCGGCGCTACTCCTGCTGACACTTTCCATCACGCCGACCACGTCCGGGTGGCGTTTGAGTACCTATGTCAGTACACCGTCCTCGAAGCCCTGGAGAAATTTTCCGCCGTCTTGAAGCGCTTTGCCCTCTCCAAAGGCAAACCGAATCTCTACCACGAGAGCATTACCTGGGCCTACCTGTTTCTGATACGCGAGCGCATCGCCCGTGCCGGCCGCACCCAGACCTGGGAAGAATTCGCCGAGCGCAACCCCGACCTGCTGGTCTGGAGAGGCGGGTTGCTGGCAACCCTCTATCGCCAGGAGACGCTCGACTCCGAACTGGCCCGCCACACCTTCATCCTCCCCGATCAGGGCCGGTGATTTCGGATTTCCTTAGACCTGCGACCTGCCACCTGAGACATGGGATGTTTACTCCTCCTTGAAGCGCGAGCGCTTCGGCGGTAGTATTCGTCTTTCGCCTGCACAGCGATTTTTCGAGGACTCATGCCGCAGAACTACGTTCCTATTTTTATCTTTCTCGCGGTGGTCGGCATCCTGATTCCGGTCACGCTGGTTGTGGCGAGGATCGTGCGCACGCAGAATCCCCACCGTACGAAGCTCATGCCCTACGAGTGCGGCATCGATCCCTACGACAGCGCCCGCGGCCGCTACACCGTTCGTTACTACATCATTGCTATTTTGTTCGTGGTGTTCGATGTCGAAACCATTTTCCTGTTTCCCTGGGCGGTGAAGTTCAAGGCGCTCGGCATGTTCGGACTGGTCGAGATGCTGGTTTTTCTGGGCATCCTGGTGGTGGGGTACATATGGATCTGGAAGAAGGGCGCGCTGGAGTGGGTGTAACCTCGGCGGGTCCCAATCCGGCTGTTCCCGATGAAACCTTCAGTGCGAGCCGTTGGACGAAAGGGAACCTGTGGTTCCCGACGCGCATCGTGGTCAGCCCGCTGCGTGTGAGCCGGGTGAAGCGGCGTCTGTTCGGCAGCAACGAAGAAAGCATTTCGATTTCCCAAGTAGCCTCGGTGAAGATTTCGACGGGAGTCTTTTGGTCTGACATTCTGATTGAGTCCACGGGAGGCACCGATCCGATCACCAGTCACGGCCATCGCAAAGCCGACGCGTTGCGCATCCGCGACCTGGTGGAAGGCTTTCAGGCAGCCCGGCGCTAGGGTAAACGGCACTGGTCAAAGTGATGACGGTCGTTGTGATGACGGTCATTGACGGTGAAGGGAACCAACTGTTAGAAGTGATGGTCTCCCAATCGCTCCGCGGCTATCGCGGTACAAGAAACCGGCCTTCGCAAGCGGAAGCCGGCGAAGAAACTGGCAAGGAAAGTTGGCCCAGGAAAGATGGCCGAGGAAACCAAAACGCCTGCACCACCACCGCCACCGGAAGGTGAGAAGAAGCCGGTGGCGGAGAAAGCAACTCCTCCCGCGCAGGCCGCCGCACCTGCCGCTCCGAAAACGCCTACCGCTCCCGCTTCCGCTCCACCCAAGCCCGCGGCTCCCGCGAAGCCTGCCGGTCCCGTGCCGGTACCGTGGTCTTCGCCGATGGTTGAGAAATACAAGCGTCAGTACGGATCGGGCCTCGATGCGCAAACGTACCTGGGGCAGAACTACTTCAGCGTCGACCGGTCGCTCATTCCGGACATTCTGCGCCTGTTGCGCGACGAGGAGCAGTTCGACTACTGCGTCGACATCACTGCCGTTCACTATCCGAAGCGCGAAAAGCAATTCGATGTTGTGTGGATTCTCTATTCATTTCCGCGTAATGAGCGCGTGCGGGTGAAAACACAAATTGCCGACGGCGAGTCATTGCCTTCTGCCGTTCCCATCTGGGCGACCGCGAACTGGCTGGAACGCGAAGTCTTCGACATGTTCGGCATCAAGTTCGACGGCCATCCGGACCTGAAGCGCATCCTGCTGCCCGATGGATGGAAGGGTTTCCCGTTGCGCAAAGACTACGGCATCCTCCAGCAAGATCAGGAGTGGGTGCAGATCAACCTGGGGATCGAGAGCGGACAATGAGGGTGCGAACCAGAGCTGTGTTGGTTGTGAATTTCTGGGCGATGTGCCTGCCTTGCGCTCAGCCCCAGAGTATGGAAGCTGTCGCATCTCGGGGCGACGTTGCACCACGGGGATGCGTTTTCATGAAAGAGGTAAATCTATTCTCGAAGATTAGTGCGCCCGAGGAATTCAGTCGGACCCCGAAGATCTTGCCGGCAACCGCGAAGTTCGAGAACCCTTTTGGGACTCCGGTGACAGGATCTTTAGTCCCGGAGGGCGCCCGTTCATCCGGGGCTTCTTTGTTTAAGAAAGTATTCCACTGTGCAGCCGAGATCTCGCCGTGCGTCCTGATCTGTGGAACGATACGTGGAATTGGAACACCAAGTAATCAATGACCGATCCGCGCTCACTGTCGCCGCTCGACCTCGAGACTTGCGAGAAGCCGTATCTCGATTCGAACGAACTCATTATCAACATGGGGCCGCAGCATCCGGCGACGCATGGCGTGCTGCGCGTCATCCTGAAGCTCGATGGCGAAAAAGTTCTGGGCACCGAGTGTGTGATCGGGTACCTGCATCGCGGGGTCGAGAAGATCGCCGAGAACCGCACTTACACGATGTTCAATCCATACGTGGACCGCATGGACTACGTGGCTGCGGTTTCCAACGGGCTGGGCTACTGCCAGGCGGTCGAGAAGCTACTGAATGTGGAAGCGCCGCCGCGCGCGAACTACATTCGCGTCATCCTGACCGAACTGAACCGCATTGCCAGCCACCAGCTCTGGCTGGGCACGCACGCGCTCGATATCGGCGCGATGACGCCGCTCTTCTATACCTTCCGGGATCGCGAGGAGATTCTCAAGATTTTCGAAAAGTATTGTGGCGCGCGCCTGACTACGCATGCGTTCCGCATCGGCGGGTGCCAATACGAGACCTACGCCGGTTTCGAAAAAGACGTCAAGAACTTCCTGGCCTTCTTCCCTCCAAAGATTGTCGAGTACGAAGCTCTGCTGACTGGCAATCGCATCTGGCTGGAGCGCACAAAGAAGGTCGGCGTGATTTCCGCCGCCGATGCCATCGCGCTGGGCGTGACGGGGCCTGTGCTGCGCGCCAGCGGCGTGAAGTGGGATATCCGCAAGGCGCAGCCCTATGCTAACTATGCTGACTTCGACTTTGAAATTCCCACCGGCGAGAACGGCGACACGTTCGACCGATACATGGTGCGCATGGTCGAGATGCGGCAATCGCTGCGCATCATCGAGCAGGCCGTCAACGGCATTCCTGAAGGCCCGATCATGGCCAAAGTGCCGAAGGTGATCAAGCCTGCGGTCGGCGAGATCTATCACTCGATCGAGGCGCCCAAGGGTGAACTTGGATATTTCATCGTGAGTGACGGCTCAACCCAGCCCTACCGCTTGCGCGTGCGCCCACCCTCGTTCGTCAATCTGCAGGCGCTCGACATCATGGTTCGCGGCATGCTGGTCGCCGACGTGGTCGCCGTCATTGGCACGCTCGACATCGTGCTCGGTGAGGTGGACCGCTGATGCTGACTTCCTTCATGTCGTATCTGGGCAGCCAGTTCAGTCCGGGAGTGGCGGGCAATCAGCTCTGGGCCCTGATCTACATTCTCATTATTTTTGCGGGCGTATCGGTCGCCGTGATCGCGATGAACTGGCTGGAGCGCAAGGCGCTGGCACATTTCCAGGTGCGGTTGGGGCCGATGCGCGTGGGCCCGCACGGATTGCTGCAGCCCATCGCCGATGCGCTCAAACTGCTGCTGAAGGAAGACATCATCCCCGCCGAAGCCGACCAGGTCGTCTTCTGGGTCGCGCCGCTGATCGGACTGCTGGCCGCCTTCACCGTCTACACGGTCGTACCCTTCGGGCCCTCGCAGGCGGTCAGCGACATGAACATTGGCATCCTGTTCATGCTCGGTGTGTCATCGCTCGGCGTGCTCGGCATTGTGACGGCCGGATGGGCGTCGAACTCGCACTACCCGTTGATCGGCGCGCTGCGTTCGAGCGCCCAGATGGTTTCGTATGAAGTCGCCATGGGACTGGCGGTGGTCTCGGCGATCCTGATGACGAGCCTCAACGAGAGCGGCACGGGAACGCTAAGCATGATCGGCATCGTGCAAGCGCAGCAGCAGCAAGGCATCTGGTTCATCTTCAAGTTCTTTCCGCTCGGCCTGATTGCGTTCGTGATCTTCGCCATCGCGATGGTGGCGGAAACGAACCGGGCACCCTTCGACCTGGCCGAGGCCGAGTCGGAACTGACCGCTGGATTTCACACCGAGTACAGCGGCCTGCGCTGGTCGCTGTTCATGCTGGCCGAATACGCGGCGATGATCGCCGTCTCGTCGATCGCCGTAACGCTCTGGCTGGGCGGATGGATGCATCCATTTCCGAACCTGCTGAGCGCGCCGGCATGGGAGTTCATCTTCTCCCTGTTCCCGGCGCTCACCTTCGGAGGCCTTGCGGCGATCGCCTTTCTAGGCGCAGCGCGCATGCCCGGACATTCGTTCTTCAAGATTCAACGCGCCGGCCTCGCTGTGTTTGCGGCTCTACTGGGGGTGCTTGCCCTGCTCCTGCTCGTCGTTGCGATTGCCGGACGCCATGCCGACACCAGCATCGCCGCCCGCTTCCGCGAAGGCATCGACTACGTGTACTGGTTCGTGCTGAAAGTGGCGGTCTTCATGTATCTGTTCATCTGGTATCGCGCGACGTGGCCGCGCTACCGTTTCGACCAGCTGATGAAAGTTGGGTGGAAAGTGATGCTGCCGATCTCACTCGGTGTGCTGATCGTGACCGCGATCGTGGGGGTGCTCGTTAAATGACCCCGGAAATGACTCCCGTCGCGACGCCATTCTTCTTTTATCTGCTGTCGGGCTTGGCCATCATTGGCGGCGTGCTGGTGATCACGCGCCGCAACGCCGTGCATTCCGCGCTCGCGCTGATCGTGACGCTGCTGGCCGTTTCCGGACTCTACCTGATGCTTTACGCGCCCTTCGTCGCCGGCGTGCAAATCATCGTCTACGCCGGCGGCATCATGGTGTTGTTCCTGTTCGTGATCATGCTGGTGAACATCGAGCGCACGGTGAAAGAGCGCCAGTTCAACCGCATCTGGCCCGCCGGAGTGCTGGCCGCGGCGGCGCTGCTGGGATTGTTCGTTTCGGTGTACGTGAAGGGCAAGACGCTGCTTAGCGATCCCGTGACCGGCAAGCCCCTGTGGCCGGATCCCACGATATCGCTGCCAGACTCGTCGAACACGCAACAGATTGGTGTGATGCTGTACGGCAATTACATGTTCGCCTTCGAAATCGCGTCGTTGCTGTTGCTGGTCGCGATCCTGGGGGCGGTGATTATGGCGAAGAAGAGAATCTGAAACCCGCTACTGGCTACTAGCTAGTAGCCAGCAGCCAGAAGCTGAACTATGGCAGAGATCACCACGCTTCACTATCTCGTCGTCGCGGCGGCACTGTTTGTGCTGGGCGTGATCGGTGTGCTTACGCGGCGCAATGTCGTGATCGTGCTGATGTCGATTGAGCTGATCCTAAACGCGGTGAACCTGAACCTGGTGGCGTTCTCGCGCATGTGGGGGAACTTGCATGGGCAGGTGTTCTCGGTCTTCATCGTGGTCGACGCCGCCGCCGAGGCTGCGGTCGGCCTCGGCATTCTGATCGCCTTCTTCCGGAATAAGGAGACGATCAATGTGGATGAGATCGATTTGTTGAAGTGGTGAGGAAGTCGCGAGTGGCGAGAAGCGAGTCGCGAGTGAAGTGCTTCTAGCTACTAGCTTCTGGCTGCTAGCAACCATGGGCGAACAGGGAATGGCAAATAGCGAATCGCGAACTACGAACTACGAGTTGCAAACTACATGTTTCTAGACCACATCTGGCTCATTCCGCTGTTCCCGGCCTTTGGAGCCGCGATGATGTTTTTCTTTGGACGGCGGATGCAGAAAGCCGCCGTCAGCACGGTCTGTGTCGGCGTGGTGGTGGTTGCGTTCGTGTTCGCCTGCGTCACGGTGGTCGAGTACACGCACTTCGCGCACGGCACCGGGCAGCCCTTCGAGAAGATCGTTTACACGTGGCTCGGTTCGGGTGATGCGCACCTCAGCTTCCTCAAGCGCGACGGCACGCCCGCTCAGTTCAACGCTGACTTCGGCTTCCTGCTTGATCCGCTCTCGGTCATCTGGCTGCTCTTCGTTACCGGCGTGGGCATGCTGATCCATATCTACTCGATCGGCTACATGGCGCACGAAGGCGGCTACTACCGCTTCTTCGGATACCTGAACCTGTTCATGTTCTCGATGCTCACGCTGGTGCTGGCGAACAATTACGTGCTCCTGTTCGTCGGATGGGAAGGCGTGGGCCTGTGCTCGTACCTGCTGATCGGTTTCTATTTCCATCGCAAGTCGGCGAACGACGCCGCCAACAAGGCGTTCATCGTGAACCGCATTGGGGACGCTGGATTCATCCTCGGCGCGTTTACCCTGGCGTGGTATCTCGGTTCTTTCCGCTTCCTTGATATCAATGCCGCTGCCCGCAGTGGACACTATCTGATCGGCGACACCGTTCTGACCGCCGCCGCGCTGCTGCTGTTCGTGGGCGCCTGCGGGAAGTCGGCGCAGATTCCTCTCTATGTCTGGCTGCCCGACGCGATGGAGGGCCCCACGCCCGTGTCCGCGTTGATCCACGCGGCCACCATGGTGACGGCAGGCGTGTACATGGTGGCGCGCTCGAACGCCATCTTCGTGTTGGCGCCCACGGCGATGAAGACGGTCGCGATCATCGGCGCGCTCACCGCGATCTTTGCGGCGTCCATCGGCCTTGTCCAGAACGACATCAAGCGGGTGCTGGCTTATTCCACCGTGTCGCAACTGGGATACATGTTCCTGGCGCTCGGAGTGGGAGCATTTGCAGCGGGCGTGTTCCACGTCTTCACGCACGCGTTCTTCAAGGCTCTGCTCTTCCTCGGATCGGGCTCGGTGATCCACGCAGTCTCAGGCGAGCAGGACATGCGCAACATGGGCGACCTGCGCGGGCGCATTCCGACCACGTTCAAAACAATGTTCATCGCGACACTGGCGATCGCCGGTATCCCGCCGCTGGCAGGTTTCTTTTCGAAAGACGAAATCCTCTGGCAGGCTTGGCGTTCTGCTGACGGCGGGTTCCCGTATCTCTGGCTGATCGGCTTCGGCACGGCGCTGATGACCGCGTTCTACATGGCGCGACTGATTTTCTTGACGTTCTATGGACAGCCACGCATGAGCCAGGAAGTGGAGCACCACATTCATGAATCGCCCAAGTCCATGACCGGCCCGTTGGTGGTGCTGGCAGTCTGCTCAGCGCTGGCCGGTTTCCTTGGAGTGCCGCATAGTCTCGGCGGTTCGAATGGTTTTGAGAAGTTCCTCGCACCCGTGTTCGAGCGTGGGACGGAAGCCGCTATTGCCGCGACGGAGGAGCCCCATCACCCCGCCGGCGAAGAACATCGCAAACTGGAATGGTTGCTGATGGTGCTCTCCGTCGGAGCGGCGGTCGTGGGTGGAGGGTGGGCCTATCGCCACTACGCGCTCGCCGGAAAAGACTATCCTGAGCCCATTGCTGTCAAGGCTCCGCCGCTTTACACCGTGCTCTACAACAAGTGGTTCGTCGACGAAGCTTACGACTACGCCTTCACCGGACGGCGCAAACTCGGCGACATCCGCCTGGGCGCCATGGGCGCGGGGGAAGCGTCGTCATGGTTTGACGCGAAGATTATTGACGGAACCGTAAACGGCGCAGGCTGGAGTACGCGCGCCGTGGCCACCCTTTCGACGTGGTGGGATAAGTGGATCATCGACGGCGTCGGAGTGAATGGGCCGGCGATTCTGGCGCGCATGATCTCGTATCCCACGCGCCTGCTGGAATGGGGCCTGGTGCAGTGGTACGCGCTGGTGATGGTGGCCGGGTTGCTAGGTTTTGCCGTGTATTACGTGTGGAAATGAACGGCTTCTAGCTACTGGCTTCTAGCGAGCAGAGCCAGTTAGAAGCGAAAGCCAGTAGCGTTTGCTAGAAGCTAGTAGCCAGAAGCTAGAAGCGATTCATTATGCAGAGTCACATACTTTCGATCATCCTCTTCACGCCGCTGGTGGGCGCGTTCGTGCTCCTGTTTGTCCCCAAGGAGAACAAGGACGCGATCCGCTGGATTGCAAACATCTTCGCGCTCGGCGGCTTCCTGATTTCGATCCCGCTGGTGCCGATGTTCTGGGCGCAGCGCTTCGATGCCACGCAGCAGTTCAAGTTCATGGAAGGCTCGGCGAACAACTGGATCCCCTCGATTGGCGCGGGTTACGTGCTCGGCATCGACGGCATCTCGTTCCTGCTGATCATGCTGACCACGCTGCTGGGATGGGTCTCGATCCTCTCGTCGTGGACCGCGATCGAGAGCCGCGTGAAGGAATACTATGTCTGGTTCCTGGTGTTGCAGACGGGCATGCTCGGCGTCTTCATGGCGCTCGATTTCTTCCTCTTTTTCGTGTTCTGGGAAGCGATGCTGGTGCCGATGTACTTGCTGATCGGCATCTGGGGCGGGCCCAACAAGCTTTACGCCGCGATCAAGTTTTTCCTGTACACGTTGCTGGGCTCGGTGATGATGTTGCTGGGCATCTTGTTCCTGTACTTCCATCACCACGCGGTCACGGGCATCTATACGTTCAGCATTCCCGAGCTGTACAAAACGGCGCCGCAAATTCCGTTCCATGCCGCGATCTGGCTATTCCTTGCCTTCTTCCTCGGATTCGCAATCAAAGTCCCGATGTTCCCGTTCCACACCTGGCTGCCGGACGCACACGTCGAGGCGCCCACGGCGGGCTCGGTGATTCTGGCGGGCGTTCTGCTGAAGATGGGGACGTACGGATTCGTCCGCTTCTCGCTGCCGTTCTTCCCGCAGGTGCTCTCCAGTACCGCTACATTCCTGAACGTGACGACTCGCGGCTGGATGATCGGCATTTCGCTGGTCGGCATTATTTATGGCGCGCTCGTCTCACTCATGCAGAAGGACATGAAGAAGCTGGTGGCGTATTCATCGGTCAGCCACCTGGGCTTCTGCACGCTGGGCATCTTCGCGCTGAACCCGGCGGGGCTGAGCGGATCGGTGCTGCAGCAGATCAACCACGGCATCTCGACTGGCGCGCTCTTCTTGATCGTCGGCATTCTCTATGAGCGGCGGCACACGCGCGAGATCGCGGAGTACGGCGGCATTTCGAACGTCATGCCGGTGTACGCGACGATCACCATGATTATGTTTCTCTCTTCGATGGGGCTGCCTCTGCTGAACGGCTTCGTCGGCGAGTTCACCATCCTGCAGGGAACGTTCACCGAGAGCTGGAAGTGGGCGGCGTGGGCCGCGCCGGGCGTGGTGCTGGCGGCCGCGTATCTGCTGTGGCTCTACCAGCGTGTGTTCTTCGGCACGGTTACGAATCCGAAGAACGAAAAGCTGCATGACCTGACGCTGCGCGAGATTCTCACGTTCGTTCCGCTGATCATTGCTGCGTTCTGGATCGGCCTGTATCCGAAGCCGTTCTTCCAGATTCTCGAGCAACCGGTCAATCAGATTGTGCTGACGGTTCGCCCGGGTTATCCGATTCCGGGATATCCGAATGCGACTCCGGCGGTAAACGCGCAAGCCGCACCTGTAACCACGCCAGCGCAGATCCCCGCTACGGCCGTGACCGCGCCGACAGCGCCCGTTGCCAAGCCAGCGCACGCGGCCGCAGCCGCGAAACCGAAAGGGAGCTTCTAGTGCTCGGTCTCTCGTCCGTCGAATACCGGCTCATGCTGCCCATGGTGGAGCTGGGCATTTTTGCGCTCGGCATTCTGATGATCGACCTGATGATTCCGCGCGAGTGGAAGTGGATGAATGCGGTGGGCGCCTTCGTGGGCGTGCTGTTCTCGGCCTTGTGCGTGTTCCAGATTCAGACCCTGTTTCCCCGCGGCGCGATTGGATTTTCTTATTCACTGCTCGTCGATCGCTTTGCCATTTACTTCTGGTATCTGTTCCTGGCCGGAGCGGGGATCGCCATCCTGATGTCGGTGCGCTATCTCGACGTCGAAAACGAACATCACGGCGAATACTACGCGCTGCTGCTGCTCTCCGTGATCGGCATGATGTGCATGGCCGCCGGGATCGATATCGTACTCATCTTCATCGGCCTGGAACTGATGGCGATTTCGACTTACGTGCTGGTCGGCTTTCTGCGGCGCGACCGGCGCTCGAACGAAGCGGCCCTGAAGTATCTGTTGCTGGGAGCATTTTCGTCCGGCATTTTTGCCTACGGACTCTCGCTGTTTTACGGGCTGTCGGGCAGCACCAACCTCAGGAGCATTGCGCAAGCTGTTTCGACTCGTAATCCGCATGACCCGGTGGTGATCATCGCGATGCTCACGACCATGGTCGGTCTGTTGTTCAAGATCGCGGCGATTCCGTTTCACCAGTGGGCGCCCGACGCCTACGAAGGCGCGCCCACCTGCATCACCGGCTTTATGTCGGTGGCAGTGAAAGCGGCGGCGTGGGCGATGTTGCTGCGCATCCTGGTGTTTGGGTTGTTCCCGCTACGCGCGGTTTACACGCCGGTGATCGTGTTCGTCTCGATTGCCACCATGACGGGCGCGAACTTCGCCGCGCTCACGCAGACGAACACCAAGCGCCTGCTCGCCTACTCTTCGATCGCGCATGTCGGGTACATGCTGCTTGCCTTCGTGGCCATGGGGACTTCCGCTCCCAACAGTCCGGCCTTTATCGACGGCTTCAAGGGGATCCTGGTTTACCTGCTGGTGTACACGTTCATGAACCTGGGCGCGTTCGCGGTCATCACCTCGCTGCGCAACCGCAATGTGATTGGCGACGAACTCGACGACATCGCCGGGCTCTACTCGCGCGCGCCGGTCGAAGCTGTGCTGATGTTGCTCTTTCTGCTTTCGCTCGCCGGCATCCCGCCCGCTGCCGGATTCCTCGGCAAGTACTACATCTTCCTCAGCCTGATCGAGAGCCAGCATTACTGGCTGGCCGGTGCCGCCGTTCTCTACGCACTGTTCGGACTTTATTACTATTTGAAGATTGCGAATGCGATGTTCATGCGCGAAGCGATGGAAGCGGAGCGGTTGCCCATCAGCCTGGGAATGCGCGCCGCGCTCGGAGTCACCGCGCTCGCGACCCTCGTGATCGGAGTCTATCCCGAGCCCTTCATTCGAAGCGTGAACTGGTCGCTGGGAATCGCGCAGACCCCGCACGTGGCGGCGATGTTGAAGTAGAAGGGATTGCCTGGAGAATTGGGCAACCATTTTTACTTCGCCCCACTCTAATGGCTGGGATATGCTTGGGATATCCTTACGAGAGAGAAGGCTATCATGAGGCATCTCTCCGCTTCAGCTTTGCTTCTCTTGTCCTTCTGTCTCCCTCCACTCGCAGGGGCACAGACCTCTTCCATTAGCGGTACGGTTACGGACTCGACTGCGGCGGTTGTGCCTCAGGTGAAAGTCACCGCCCGCAACCTTTCGACTAACGTCTTGCGCAGCACGGCGACGGACGGGTCTGGAAGCTACCGGATCACGAGCCTGGTCCCAGGACTCTATGATGTGCTCGTCGAGCGGGCGGGCTTCAAGACCGTGGAGTATTCACGGGTGGAACTCACGGTCGGTCAGGTCCAAGACCTCAGCCCGACGCTGGTTCCGAGCGCGACCCCCGAAACGATCACGGTGCACGGCGACGAAGTTGCACCGCTGGATTTGGACGATGCCCAGATCGGAAACATGGTCAAGAGCGAGCAGATCGAGAATCTGCCCATGATTCTGCGCGACCCGTATCAGCTGATTTTGCTCTCACCAGGCGCAATTCAGGGCAATTCCATTTTGCAAGGCCTCTCGGTAAATGGTTCGCGGGAGCGCAACAACAACTTTTTGCTGGACGGCACTGACAACAATGATGCCGAGATTCCTGGCCTGACGCTGCCTCAGCCGGGACTGACTGCGCTGAATCCGGATTCTGTCCAGGAGTTTCGTGTCATCACGAGCAATTTTCTTCCCGAGTTTGGCCGCAACACGGGAGCGGTGATTGACATCGTGAGCAAGCGCGGCACCAACGATCTCCACTCTAACGTCTACTGGTTCGGACGCTACGACGCGCTGGGTGCCCGCGACTATTTCAATCACCAGATTGATACGTTGGGGCAAGTGGCGCGCAAGGATTCATACTCTCGGAACACGTTTGGAGTCTCGAGCGGAGGTCCTCTGGTGCACGATAAGACCTTCTGGTTCGCGAGCTACGACGGCGAGCGATTCTCCACGACCCTGACGAACACCAGCTATGTGCCGACCCAGGCGTTCAAGGCCGGAAGCTTCACATTCGACAACGTACCCATCGATGTCAGTACACCCACTTCGCCGTTTAACGTTTTCGGGTTGCCGCTGGATCCGACCATACAGAAGATCCTGGCGCTCTATCCCGCGCCGAACGGTCCCGCGGTTGACGACGTGCGCGGGCTGCTTTTCTATCCCAGCCCATCGCAGGCGACCGGCGATAACGTGAGCGTCCGGGTGGACCACAACTTCTCGCAGAAAGAAACCCTGGCGGTGCGCTACACCTTCAACCGGTACATTGACCCCAACTTCGATCACACCGATTTCCTACCTGGCCTGGGCGGAACCGGAACTTCGCAGCGAAGACAGAATGCCACGCTGCAACTGACCTCGGTCATCGATCCCAGACTGGTGAATAACTTTCGCCTAGGCGCAAACCGCATCAATTTCCCGCTCACTTGCGAGGGATTGAACGTTCTCGACAGCTTGGGATTGGCGGATTCGTATGGACGAGGGTTCGATCTTCCTCTGCCCGGCGTCGCCGGGTTCGGCTGCCTGCTGATCGTCGATCGCAATGGCTCGAAGCGGTTCAGTGGCACTTATACGATCGCGGACGACGTGACCTGGGCTCGAGGCCGGCACACTTTCAAGTTCGGGGTCGAGACGCGTGATGCTTACTCCAACAGCACGAATGGTTTTTACTCGCGGCCCACGCTGGATTTCAACAATTTCGCGAACTTTGGGGGCGCCTCTGCCTTGCCCCCAACCGGCGACCCAAAAATCGACAACAACCCAACCCTGCAGGACATGGTGTGGGCGCTTTTTGGCACCGTGGGATCGGTGACCCAGGCGCAATTCTTCGACAAGGGCAGCAATCGTACCGCCGATGATCTCCGCGGATTCCGCCAGAAAGATTTCGGTGCCTTCGCGCAGGACACTTTCAAAATCCTTCCCAACCTCACTTTGAACTACGGCCTTCGCTACCAGTTCAATGGTGTCCCCTACGAAGTGAATAATTTGCTTTCGACGCTCTTTGCCGATCCCAGCGGGCAAGCCCCGTTTACCTTCACCGTGGCTGGGCGGAACGAGCACGGCCTGCCGCCGCTCTACAGTAACGACTGGCACGACTTTGAGCCGCGGGTCGGAATCGCGTGGGACCCTTGGAAGAACGGCAAGACCTCGATTCGCGCGGGCTATGGTGTCTTCCATGATCGTCTGTTCGGCCAGTTGCTGGGACTCGCGCGCGGGAACCCGCCCTTCCAGCAGGTATTCTTCGAGCCTTTTTTTGGCCTGCCGCCTTGTAATCCCCCGGCGATCCAGACTCAGTTTGGATTCTGCATCGGCCCACCCGTTTCCGCCCTGTCTTCGCCGCCGTCGCTGCCCACCTCAGCCGTCGTGAACCAGGGGGCGGGCGACCTGCCGTTCATTATCGATCCGCACCTGCGCATGCCTTACAGCCAGAGCTGGAATTTCGGAATCCAGCGTGATTTGCCTGGGAGTGTGCTCATGGAGGTCAACTACGTGGGATCGAAGGGAACGCACCTGCTCCGTCTGGTGGATGGCAATCCTCCGCAGCCCGCTTTGGTAGCCCAGTTATTGTCCGATGGTGTTCCTCCGGAGGCACTGCAGTTTAACAACCTCTGGTTTGGTGCTGAGACAATCGGTTTGCCCTTCGATGCGGTCAACAACAACGCCTTTCTGCACGCGGAGGTTTTCAACAACGCAGCTTCGTCGATCTATCACGCCTTGCAAGCCAACGTGACCAAGCGGATGTCGCGCGGCCTCACGTTCCAGGCCGCGTATACGTGGGCGCATGCCATTGACAACTCGTCCGACCCGCTGACGCCCTCCGTCGGCAACCAGGGATTCCCACGTGATTCGCTGAATCTTGCTGCCGAGCGCGGCAATTCCGACTTCGACGTGCGACAACGGCTGGTCATCAATTACTCCTGGACGCTTCCCTTGGGTCGCGGGCATGGCCACCTGGTCGAAGGGCTGGCGGGCACCGTCTTCGGAGGCTGGGAAGTGGCCGGGATCACGACCTTCTCCGGCGGCCTTCCGTACGATATCTTTACAGCGCTCGATACCGCCCATACCGGCCAGCAGCAACGCGCGGACTACAATCTGGCGGGCATGCCCCTTTCCGTCAGCAATCCGCGCACGCAAACCGGGCCGAACCCAGGCTTGTTCTCGAATCCAGCGTGGGGCAGCGCGGGCAACCTTGGGCGCAACCGCTTCTACGGTCCCGGCGTGAACCGCTGGGACATGGTTCTGCAAAAGACCTTAAGCCTTTCCGAACGCTTCAATCTGCATTTCCGGGCCGAGAGCTACAACGTGTTCAATCGCGTCCAGTTCGGGCAGCCCGGAAACCTCATCTCCGATCAGGGTGCCCTCGGCCAGTCTACTTCCGAGGTGAGGCAACCCGACCTCACAACCGGCGCGCGGCAAATCCAGTTTGGGGTGAAGTTGAGCTTCTGATCTCTCCAATCGCTTGATCGCTGGCAGGCGACCGGCCAGCCGCTTGGTTTAGAATCCCGGCATGCCTATGCCGGACAAGCCTTCCGAGAAAAAGGATCCGCTCGTCGCGCTCGCGCGCTATTCCGAGATCGGGTTCATCATTCCCGGCGCGGTCCTGCTCGGTTTCTTTCTCGGCAAGCTTTTGGACTACTGGCTGCACACCAAGTGGCTCTACCTGGTTGGCTTGCTGTTTGGCGCGGTGGTGGGATTCGCGCAGATGATTCGCATGGCGCTGGGCGCTTCCAAAGATGAATGACCAGGGGAGTCCGGAAACGCCCGCACCGGACGTGCGGCTGGAGTCGTTCTATGCGCGCGCAATTCCGCGCATGCTCCGCATCATGCTGGTCGCAAGCGCCGTCCTGCTCGTGCCCGCGTTCTGGTTCTACAGCTGGGCGGGCGCGATTGGATTTGCGGCGGGCGCTGCAGTTTCCTACATCAATTTTCTCGCGCTGGCCCGCGGCGTGGAGGGCCTCGCCGAGCGCATCGTCAATCAGCATAGTCAGGAGAAGGGCCGGAGGATCGTGCTGCGCTTTATCGCGCGATACGGATTGGTGGCTGCCGTTGCCTATGCTATATTCAAAGGTTCTGCCTGGGCCTTTCGCGGCTTCCTGTGGGGGCTGTGCGTCCCGGTAGCGGCCATGATGATCGAGGCGGGGTTCGAGGCGTACGCAGCTTTCCGGCGGAAGTGAACGACGAGGTTCGAGCCGCGATTTTTTCATAGTGGCCACCGCGGAAGGCAGGGTGCCTTCCGAACAGCCGGCTGGGCGCCGGCGCTACTATCGTAGCTCGTAGCGGATCTGAATCGTATGGAGCAACTGGCCTTTACAGCATTCCTGAACCGCCTGTTCGGCGCGCCGGTGCTGGCGCTGCTGCTGCGGCTGCACGTTCATCCCAAGCATCCTGCCACGCCCATCACGAACGCGGTTGCCATGGAAATTCTGGTCGTGCTGCTGCTGACGATCTTGTTCATCGTGCTGCGCACGCGGCTCTCGGTGGAGCGGCCGGGCGCGCTGCAGCACACCATGGAAGGTATTTACGGGTTTGTCAATAACCTGGCGAGCGAGACGATTTCGCATCATCCGGAGAGGTTCGTCCCGTATCTGACCGCGCTCGGGCTATTCATCCTGAGCTGCAATCTGATCGGGGTGGTGCCGGGCCTGGAATCTCCAACGGCAGTGCCGATGGTGCCGCTGGGCTGCGCGCTGTTCACGTGGTTTTACTACCATTATTACGGGGTGAGAGAGAACGGCCCCATCGGATATTTGAAGCACTTTATCGGGCCGCAAGAGGGCATGCCGTTGGCTGTCCGGTTGTTCTTGCCGATTCTGTTGTTCCCGATTGAGGTGTTCAGTCATACGGCGCGCGTCCTGTCACTGACTGTCCGTCTTTTCGCCAACATGTTCGCGGGCGAAATGGTGACCCTGGTGTTTTTCTCGCTCGTGCCGCTGGGCATCCCAATTGTGTTCGAAGGTCTGCATATCGGCGTGTCGTTGATTCAGACGTACATTTTTGTGCTGCTCGCCTGCGTTTATCTGGGAGAGGCGACGGCGCATGAGCACTAAACATCAGGTCACAGGTCACAGGTGTCAGGTGTCAGGTCTCAGGAATTCAACTGCAAAGGTTTTCCTGAGACCTGTGACCTGTCACCTGCCTTCAGCGTGAGGGCGTTGGCTCACTCGAGCGCGGCGCTAACCACCCACTGGGGGCAATTCATATAAGGAGAAGCAAATGCGGAAATTCGTGATGTTGATGTTCGTGATGATGATGGCGTCGGTGCTGGCGGTGCCGGCGTTCGCGCAGACCGGCGGAGGCGCAGCTGGTTCAACCAACTGGGTGGCAATCACTTCTGGTTTCGCGATCGCCATCGCAGCCGGGTTGGCGGCGCAAGGGCAAGGCCGTACCGCATCGGCGGCGTGCGAAGCGCTCGGACGCAATCCGGCTGCCCGCGCGGGCATTCAGGTGGCGCTGATTCTGGGTCTGGCCTTTATCGAGTCGTTGGTGCTGTTCACGCTCGTGATTATTTTCGTGAAAGTCTTGTAGAACCAGTCGCTCGGAGTTCGTAGTTCGTAAGAAAGGCCTCTGCTTCGGCGGGGGCTTTTGTATGCTTGCGCTGGGATTTCCGAGCTGCGGCTTCGAGCAAGCGAGGAGCGAGTGGCGAGTGGCGAGTGGCGAGCAGGGAGCCGCGAAACGTCAAGCTAAAGCCAAGAGCCTGCTCTACCCTTTGCGTTCGCCGTCCCAGGTATCAGAACGATTGCCGGGGGCCTTCTCCAAGGCTTCCATCAGGAGGCGGCGCAGGCGGTGGCGGCTGTCGAGGTCCATGCCGACAAACTCAAAGCCGATTTCGTTGACGCGGGCGCGGCGCAGCAGGATCTGGCCGCGGATTTTTTTCACGCCGAGTGAGATCTCGACGTTGGCTTCGGAACCGACGCGCAAGTTGTCGTTGCGCGTACCCATTCCGCCACCCAGGCTCATTTCCCGCATCACGATATTCGATTTTCCCCAGGAACTGGAGAGAGTGGCGGAGAGTGTGCGCGGCAGAATAATGCGATCGTAGCGGCGCTGGCGGACCCAGGGGCAGGCCGGAGCCGGATCGAGAGGAGTGATCGCCAGTTCCGCCGTTTCCAGGCCGCTGTCGCCCAGGGCTTGCGCGCCGTAGCGGGGATCGATTTTCGACAGTGCCTGCGCGGCCGCAATCCGCAGCTCGCGGTGCTGGCTGTACCCCCAGATCTTTTTGTCTTCCATGATGGAGCGCAGCACAGGAACTGCTTCGGTTTCGCGCAAGCGCCCCAGGGTTTCGACGGCTTTCAGTTGCACGAAGGGCGGCCGGGAACGAGTCTCACCCGAGGCTGCCAGTGCGATCAGACTGGAACTGGCGCTGCGGTCCAGGCTCATGCCGATTTCGTCGATCGCCTCGGGCAAGATCAGGGCATCGAGCAATTCGAGCAATTCCAGCAGCGTGCGTCCGCGATCCGGAGCAGCGCCGTAGGCGATCTGGCGTACGATGACGTCCTGGTAGAAGCGGTTAAACTCGGACATGCGCGAGGGCAGCAGTTCGAGCAGGTAGGTGACGGCCAGACGGCTGAGCAGGCCCACGGTAGACGCCGCCTGCCGCGGCTGGCCGACGCGTAACATTTCGCGCAAATCATCGACGCCGGGCTGTCCCAGTTCACTCACCAGCTCCACGATGCGATCGCACTCGACTCGCTTCTGGGAGCGGAAGAACCGGTCGGCCAGTTGTTCCACCGCGTTTCTGGGAAGCTGCTGCAGGACGTTGACGAGTTCTTCGGGAACCTCGGTCGCGTTGATCGCCTCTTCGATCATTTCGGGCAGGCGGTTTTCGATGCCCATGCGGGAGCGCAAATCCTGAACCAGGACGGGCCGCGCCTCAGCGATACGATCGAGCGAGATACAGACTTCGGCAATCGCCTTATATTTCTTGCGGGAACACGCTTCCTGGCCAAAGCGCGTGTAGGCTGCACCGAGAAGACTTTGAATCTCGGGGTCGTTTTCCTTGCTCAGCTTCTCCGCCATGAGATCGATGGCACTGGGCATGACCTCGTCGGGCGCGCTGGCGTACAGGTCGGCAATTTGAGAAAGGCCGATGGCGGTCTTGCGCCGGGGCTCCGCATCCCTGGCGTCGAGGCAGCTGCAGTAGTTGGCCAGGATCTTGGCGGCTACTTCCTGGTCGCCGCGTTCCAGAAGCACTTCGACGAACTGGCGGATGTTGCGGGGAGGAACGCAGGCGGCCTCGCCCGAGAGCAGAACGCTTTTCTTGCCCGCTTCCGGAACCTCGGCCCAGAACATGCGATCGAGAATGTCAGCGTGGGACTCGATGAGGATGCCGGCCTTGCCCATCTTGTCTTCCTGGACGCGCAGGATCTGGCGCAGCGTGTCCATCTGCCGGCTCATGTGCTCCATCATCTGGTGCACGGCGTTGACCTTGACTTCGCCCTTTGAATAACGGTCGAGGGCGAACTTGATGGCCATATGCTCCGCGGCCTTCATCAGCAGCGGAGTGTCGCTGGCCTCCTGATCGTGCGAGACCTGGGCGGCCAAAGATTCGAGTAACCCTGCGAGGTTAACTTTCGCGCCTTCCGGGGCCCTGCCGAGTTCGATCTTAAGATTTTCCGGGGAAGCGTTGGGATCCTGCATGGCCTGGCCAAAATGCGTGAGCAGGCGGATGGTCTGGATCACTTCCTCTTCCTGCAAGGCAACGACGCCGCCCTTCCAGGCTGGACCGCCGCCACTGCCGCCGCGTCCCGTTCCTGTGCCGCCACCCCCGCCACTGCCGGTACCGCTGCTCCCGTTACCACCACCACCGGGAATGGGAACTGTGGGGACACTGCCCAGCGGTGCGCCGCCGGGTTCGCCGGATCCTCCGGAGTTTGCTCCCTGCGCGGCGGCGATCAACTGCAGCAGTTTCTGCGGATCGTTGAGCCACTGCTTGAACTCCGGTCCCAGCGACTGGGCCGCGATCTGGGCCGCGATGGAGATTTCTCCCGTGGCCGGATCGGCTGCGACGAACTTCACTTCGTTGATGCGGATGGAAGAATTCTTGTTGTCGCCCAGCGCGTCCTTGATCTGTTTGGCGAAGTCCTGCGCCTTGGATCCGCCCATGGCGAACGCGCGCACCAGGCGGGTGAAGTCGTCGAGCGTGACCTTGTTCGAAAAATGAATGCTGGCCAGTCCCGCCGCTGTCAACAATTGGGCGAAAGTGCGCTCGGCTTGGCCGGTGCTGAGCGGGATACCGTCGAGCAGAAGTTTGTTGTCTGAGACGCCCAGCAGGAAGCCGTTATCTCCCCCAAGCGCCTGTTGCAACTCAGCCCAAGTCGTCTGGAACTGCCCTTCGGTGCGCTTGTGATTCACTCCATACAGCCGGGTGTACTTGACTAGAATGTTGAGGCTGTGAATGAACGCCCGCGCGGACGCGCTGCGGCCGGCTTCATTTTGGGCGGCGGTCGAGATGGCGGACCTCCTCGTTCCTAGGGAGTTCGTGTTTAAGCCTAAGCCGGAAAGTGACCTAATGCACGATTACGGAGGTAATTGGATGCCCCGGGGCTGATACGCAGAGTGAGCCGAAAGGAGGTGTCCCAATGGGTGGGGCGCAGGGGCGCGGTACACTGGGTGACACGGCACGCCGTGTGCCGACACGGGTCCTCATGCAAATCCGCGTGCTTTTCTTTGGGGTGCTACAAGAACTGGTGGGGCGATCGAGTGACACCATCGAACTGCCCGAAGGGGCGAGGGTTGAGGCTGTGCTCCGCCATTACTCGCGGCAGGCCCCGCGTTTTGAGGCGATGCTGCCGTCCTTGGCGCTTTCTGTGAACCAGGAATATTCCAGGGCAGACGTGGTTTTGCTGCCAGGCGACGAAGTGGCGTTCTTGCCGCCCGTGAGTGGCGGAGCACCGGAATCTGGGACGGCGCGAGATGAAGTGCTCCTGGTGCGCGAGCCGATTGCGGCGCAGGCGGTCATCAAGAGATTCAAGCTGCCGGAAGATGGCGCGGCGGTAATTTTTGACGGCGTGGTGCGGAACAACACGCGCGGGCGGCGCACACTCTATCTCGACTATGAAGCCTATGAAGCCATGGCCCTGACGAAGATGGCAGCCCTGGCGGAAGAGTCGCGAGCGCGCTTCGGCGTGCGGCAGGTGGCCCTGGTACATCGGTTGGGCCGGTTGCAGATTGGCGAGACGAGCGTGCTGATCGTGGTCGCCTCGGCCCACCGCGGCCCGGCGTTTGAGGCGTGCCGGTGGATCATCGACACGCTGAAGAAAACGGTGCCGATCTGGAAGAAGGAGTACTTCGAGGATGGCGCGGTGTGGGCCGACGGAGAGCCGTTTCCCGAAGAAATTCGGCGTCCGGCAGGCACGGCGGGGGAGCAGCCCGCATCCAAAGGAACATCCCGCATATGAAGCGAGCCTATCTGGCCCTCATGGTTCTCGGTTGCGCCCTGGCGGCGGCGCAGGAACCGGAAACCACACTCAAGGTGGACGTCAAGCTGGTGAACGTGTTCGTGACGGTCACCGACAGCCACGGCGCTCCGGTGGGCAGCCTGCAGAAGGAAAATTTTCTGCTCAAGGAAGATGGCAAGGAGCAGAAGATCGCGATCTTCGACCGCGAATCGGAACTGCCGCTTTCAATCGTGCTGGCGGTGGATACGAGTTTGAGCACTAGGAAGGACTTGCCGCTCGAGCTCGCGTCGGCGCGCAAGTTTGCGCACACCATTCTGCGTCCGCAGGACGGCCTGTCGCTCTACAAGTTCAGCGAAGAAGTCAACGAGGTGGTGCCGTTCACCTCCGACCTGAAGCGGATTGATGCGGGCATCGATCGCATCCGCAACGGCGCGGCGACGGCGCTCTATGACGCGGTGTTCCTGGGATCGAGGGCGCTGGGCAAGCGGCAGGGAAGAAAGGTGATGGTCGTGATCACCGATGGCGGAGACACGGTCAGCCAGGTTGATTACCAGCAGGCGCTGCGGGCGGCCGAGGAAGCGGAGGCGATCATCTACAGCATCATTGTTGTGCCGATCGAAGCGAGCGCCGGGCGCGACACCGGCGGCGAACATGCTCTGATTCAGATTTCCGGAGACACGGGCGGGAAGTATTACTACGCCACCTCGCTGGCGCAACTGGACGAAGCCTTCCGCAAGATCAGCGATGAACTGCGCACGCAGTATCTGCTGGCCTACTATCCTTCGCAGCGCTATTCCGATTCGGAGTTCCGGCGGATCCAGGTGGACTTGGCGAAAGCGCCGGCGGGGGTGGGCTATCAGGCGCGCTACCGGGCGGGGTACTACACCACCAAGGGCGATTGGTAGGCGGGCAGGCGTAGGAAGCCTGATCCACACTCTGGAACCCCCGTTCTCAAAAACCTATACATCGCCCCGGGGAAGTGGGCGCATCTAGTAAACTGTTCTATTCCATTGCGGTTGAAAACCAAGACCTTAGATGCGGGACCCCTGCCGGTTCCCACTTGCGGTTCTGCTCCCAGGAGATGCACTTTGTTCAATTGGTCGGGTATGCAACGACGCTGGCTTGCCCATTTTGTGTTTACGGGCCTGTGCCTTCCTCTTTTTCTCACTTGCCTCTGTTTGGCTTTAGTGGCCCAGGCGGGAGCACAGGAGACGCCGGCTCCGGGTACCGGGACGATTCAGGGCACGGTCCGGGACTCGGACGGCAATCCGATCGAGGGGGCCCGCGTGGCGTTCCACTCCAAGGACACCGAGACCGGCGGCCAGACTCGCTCGGCGAAGGACGGCTCGTACGCCTCCGAGGCGCTGCCGCCGGGCGTGTACACGGTCCGGGCGGATGCGCAGGACTATCTTCTGGCTGAGACGCCGGTCACGGTGCAAGCGGGCGCGGCGGCTGCGGCTGATTTCAAACTGGAAGAGATTAATCCCGGCCCGGCGCGGCTGGAGACCAAGATTGCAGGGGATGCGGCCAACACGCTACCCATCAATGGACGGAATTATCTGAGCGCAGCTCGCATTGAGGCGGGCACGCAAGTGGTCGATGGCGCAGTCCTCGATCCGGGGAAGAGCGGGTTCCAGGCGATCTCGATCAATGGCCTCTGGGGACGCACGACGCACTACGACGTGGACCAGGTGGAGTCGATGGATGAGACGCGGGGCGCATCGACGCTGGCCCTGCCGTCCGAGGCGGTGAGCGAGGTGACGATTACGCGCGCTACCCCGGAGGTGTATCAGTCGCTGAATGCGGCGGGAGCGGTCAACATCACCACGCGCTCGGGCACCGACGAGTGGCACGGCAATCTGTTCGGCAATTATCGCGACCGGCGCGCGGGGCTTGCGGGATTCCCCTCGGGCGATCCAAAGTACAGCCGGCAGCACTATGGATTTGGCGTCGGCGGAGCGGTGATCAAGGACAAGGCGTTCCTGTTCCTGAGCGGCGAACGCTTCAAGCAGGACGGCCAGCTGCCCTTTTACCAGGGCTTCCCGTACGCATTCTTAAACCTGCGGGACGCTTCCGATCGCGACAACATGCTGACCGCGCGTCTGGACTACAACCTTTCCGAGAACGCGAAGTGGTTCGTGCGGCTGAGCTACGACAATGCGAAGCAGTTTGGGCCAACCGATAGCTGGTCGAAGTTTCAGGACCAGGTGAATGTTCCGGCGGCGGTGGTTGGGTTGGACTGGAACCAAGGGCGGTTTGCGCACAGTGGGCGGTTTGGATACCAGAAGCTGGTGAACGCGATCAATCCAGCGTTTGGGCAAGACTCGCTGCTCGTGCCTAACCACAGTGCGATTCATGAGCAGATTGGATCGTTTGCGCTGGGGCCGAGCAACGCGGGTCCGCGGCAGACGATCCAGCGCGATCTGTTTGGGCGCTACGACGGCCGCACGAACTATCGCGGTGTTCATACGCTGCGCTTCGGGGGCGCGGTTCATCGCATCACGCAGGGCGATTTCTATTCGCCAGGACTGAGTGGGCCGTCGGTGACGAGTTCGAACGGACTGGATGTAATCAATGCGATCAACAGCAACCCAAGTCCGTTCCTGCTGCCGGGCGGAGCGGAGAATCCGCTGAACTATCCGGTCGGGACCTTCACGATTTACAACGGGCTGGGAAACTTCAGCGAGAAGTCGGCGTTCAACCACTCAACGGGCGGGCATCTCGATACGCGGCTCGAGGGCTACGTGGCGGATACCTTCCAGGTGTTTCCGAACTTGAATGTGACGGTCGGTGTGAACTACGTTCGGGACACCGGGCGCTTGAATAGCGATTTGGCGGCGACCCCGTGCTCGGCCATCAATACGACGATTGTGACGGCACCGCCGTGTTCGGGGAGCGCGGGGATTCTCGATCTGTTCGGTAATGTTCCGGGACAGGGGCTCAGTGTGCACCATCCCAACTTTGACTTCGCACCGCAGGCGGGCATCGCGTGGGATCCGGGACACAATGGACGGACGGTGGTGCGCGCGAGTGGCGGCATGTTCTTCGACAATTTTCTCATGCAGAACGCGTATCAGGACCGGATTAACCGGTTGTCGAATGGGCAATACGCTCGCAGCTTGACGCTGTGTCCGACGGGAACGGTGCTGTTTCCGGACAGCGCCAGCGTCAAGGACGTTGTGAGTTCCATAGACGGGCTCGATATCGCCACCCAAATCTGTGGCCAGCCGCTGGGAGCCACCATGATGCCAAATGGGGGCGAGCCGCCGGTGGTCGTAGCGGACGCAATCCAGGCCCTGCAAACCGCGTTCGTAGCAAGCCAATCCACGGTGACAAGCGGGGCGAATGTGTATTCGTTGGCCAACAGCCTGGCGAATTTTGGAGGAATGCTGGCGCCGACGTACAAAACGCCGCGCGTGGTTCACATGAGTCTCGGACTGCAGCGCGCGATCGGCGAGCACAGTTCGTTCTCGATCGACTACGTGCGGCAGATCGGCACGCAGCTTCCGCTGGGGATCGACACGAATCATGTGGGCGACACGCGGTATCTGACCGACGGCAGCGATCCCAATCCGGCGAACAACACGTACAAGGCGGAACTGGATGCGATCAATGCGACGGTGGCGGCGAAGGGGCTGTCGGGGTTGTGCCCGCAAGCGACCTCGGCGGGTAGCAGCTCGCAAGCGGCAGTGAACTGCTACCTACAAAACGTTGTGGCTGCGAGCATCGCGGATTTTGCGCGCCAAGGGCTGGATTCCTCCAATGCGTTTTGTGGTCCGTTTCCGTGTGCGGTGTTGCAGAAACAGAACTTGGCAGGTGAGCCGCTGAAAGCCTCTTTCGGCGGGATCAATCCGGCGGTGGGATCGAACATCATGTTCTTTCCGACCGGGCGATCGAAGTACCAGGGTGTGAATGTTGGTCTCAAGACGTCGGGTGAGAATCTTGTGCGCGGAGTGCGGCACTGGGATCTGGCGTTCTCGTACACCTACTCGGCCTATGAGAGCAACATCGCCTCGCCCAACGGCAGCGGGGGCGACTATTCGGTGTTGCCGGTGGCCTTGGACTACGTCCGTCCGCACGTGGGACACTTCGGCTCCTCGGGGCTGGACCGGCGCAGCTTGTTTGCGTTTACTCCGTCCGTGGAGTTGCGGCATGGGCCGCGGCTGACGATGATTGCGCAGATGGCGTCGCCGCTTCCGCTCACTCTTTATCTTCCGCAGCAGGACGGCGGCGGAGTGGCGGGCGAAATCTTCCGCACGGACTGGACCGGCGACGGCACGGTCGGCGATCTCTTGCCGGGAAAAATGAAGATTGGAAGTGTAGGAAGATATACGGTCGACAACGTGGCCAACGCGATCAAGTCCTACAACACGAACTACGCAGGAAAACTGACGCCGGCTGGAAATGATCTGGTGAGCGCGGGTTTGTTCAGTTCGAATCAACTGGCTGCGCTGGGCGCAGTGATGCCGCTGATTCAGCAGGTGAATCCCGGGGCAACGCCGACCTGGCTGAAGACGATCGATCTGCACCTGAGCTGGCCCTTCCATGTTGGAGACCGGTTCAAGATCGAGCCGAATGTTTCCGCGTTCAACATTCTCAACCTTGCGAATTTCGGGGGCGCGGGGCGGCAATTGAGCGGCGTACTCGATGGCTCACCGGGCACTTCCATCAACAACGCAACCGCGGCGGGCAACTGTGGAGGCTCGACCGCGTTCTGCACTTCGCGACTGGACCGCATTACGGCAGGTTCGGGAACGTTTGGAACGGGTGCTCCGCGGCAGGTAGAGTTTGGAGTGCGGGTGACGTTTTGAACTGGAAGGGATTGAGCGGAACCGGACAGCAGGGGCCGGAAATCACGGCGACGGTGGCTTGCCAGCGGCCTATCCTGGATTGTGAGCGTTCCCAGAGCGCGGTCCACGCGCAGTCTTAGACGTTGCACCCTTCCAACATCCGAAGGCTACATGAGGCGTCTGTTCCCGATGCACGCGTTTGTCGAGTTCGATCTGCAGCTCTGCGTTAGCATCAGCAACTGAAAAGTTTTGCACGATACCGCATTGCTTGGGACCATGGGAGAATCCGCGCCCGCCGTGCGATTTCGCTTGACACCGCTCGCGAACTAGCCATAATAAACCGGTAACTATTGTGGGTAGTAGTTACCAGCCTTCCCCGCCGAATCTCGGATTCGGTTTCTCAGTCAACAGCAACGAGCAGCGCCTTCTTTTGATCCTCCCGGTGAAACTGGCACAAGCCGGGGAGATGATAGGAAAAACCAGTCCACAACCTCAGTAGGTGACGAGTTCTGTAAGAGCACAGCGACTCTGTGAGAGCACAGCGAAAGTGTGCGAAGGCCACGACCTCCGCGCCGTGCGGAGCTAACTAAACAAGAGACACCAGGTTTTTTGGGAGGGTAATCTATGAAGAAGTTTGCATTCGTAGCGGCGCTCATTGCGTGTGCCGTGACCCTGATTTCGCCGGCTCCAGCCCAGGACATGAGCAAGAAGATCCTGCCAACGATGCGGTTTGACGTGAAGCCTGCCTTTGAGCGCACTCCAGAACAGATGGACGCCTTCGATGCCACCTTGGCGCCGTCGGAAGAGAAAGAGGAGCCCGCTCCCCGTCCGACCATGGACGCGACCGTGTATGCCCGCCTTAAGCAAGCGGCGGGGCTAGCTCCCCATGGCGTCCGGCCGGGTGCCAGCGCACCTGCGTTAGCGCCGGCGGTGGTCAAAGCAAAGTTCGTAGGCGCGACGGAATGCGACGGACCTGGTGGCTGCTGGGTTCCGCCGGATGTGGCCGGCTCGATTGGCAAGACTCAGTTCGTCTCCGTGAGCAACGATGTAATCGAGGTTCACGCCCGGGCGGGCGCGGTGCAGAAAATCAACTCGCTGAACGGGTTTTTCGGTTATTCCACCCAGGCGATGTTTGATCCGCGGGTTCAGTACGACGAAGAATATCAGCGCTGGATCGTGACTGCCGATGCGTTCGCGGAGAGCGCCACGGTGCAGTACCTCGGCATAGCGGTGTCGCAGACCAGCAGCGCCACCGGCAAGTGGTGGATTTACCTCATTAACATCGCCGGAATCGGAGGCGCGGGCAGCTTCTACGACTACCCGGGGCTCGGGTTGTCGCAGGATGCGCTCCTGTTCACCGCCAACGTGTTCCTTCCCAACAATGGCTTTCAGGGAGCCTCTCTGTTCTCGGTCGCAAAGGCCCGCGTCTACAACGGATTCGGCTTCGGCGTGCCGGTATTTACAGGTTTACAGGCCACTCTGCAGCCCGGCCACCAACTGCTGACGGACCAGAACCCGTACGCCTGGCTTGCGTCGGCTCCGGGGAACTCCAGTGCGATCTATATGTATGCTGAGGGGTTCGCCAGTAACGCATCGAGTGCGTTCATTGTAGGACCCTACGCGGTAACCGGGGTTGCTGGCTATGGGTTCCCCCCGTCGGCGGCACAGCCCGCAGGTTGCGGAGGCACTCTGGACACCCTCGACAACCGGTTCCAGAATACAGGAACGCAAAATGGCGATTTGTACTACCAGGTGCACACCACAGGCGACTTTGGCGTGCCCACGACTCGGTACTACATCATCAGCGGATTGCTGGGGTTTGCGCCGACGATCTCGGTGCAGAACGACTTCTATGCATCGGGTACCTCGAATGATTGGAACCCATCCGTCGCTAGCGATCCTGCAGGCCGTTTCGCCCTGAACTGGTCAGTAACAGACCCGAACGCCGGAACGATGCCGTCCATGCGTTTTGCGGACAACAACGGCGGAAACCCCGTAAACGTGGCCGGGCTGAACGTGTTCACCAGCGCGTCGTGCTATAACTCGGCGACGGGCGGAGTCTCGCGTTGGGGTGACTACTCGCAAACCAGCTTGGACCCGGGGACTGCGGCGGTGTCGAACACCAATACCAAGACATTCTGGATCGACAACGAAACCGTTCCCAGCACGAACTTCTGGTCGACAGAAGTCGCCAAGATTCTTTACTAAACGGGAAAGTAAGATTTGGGGCCTGCTCCAGAGCAGGCCCTTTTTTATTGAACTTGGAGCGGCAAACCGGAGACTAGAACCGCACTCCTGACAGCAGCGAGGCGGCTGTCCCTCTTGCGTAATGGCCACTGTAGCTATTAGAGTCCATGCTTTAGCGATCGAAACTAAATTCTTTCCGAGGGAGACTCCATGAGAAGGTTGTGGCGGCTGTTGCTCGCACTTTTTTTTGTGGCAGTAAGTTCTTATGGCATCGCGCAGGTTGAGAAGAAGAAGCCGGCGGAGACGGAGAAGCCGGTTGAGACGGAGATCACCATTGACAAGGTCTTAAGTATTTCTTTTACGCACCTGCATCGAATCCTGCTTCCGCTTGCCATGGCGATGCCCGAGGATAAGTACGAATTCGCGCCCACCAACGGAGAATTCAAAGGCGTGCGCACCTTCGGCCAGCAACTGAAACATGTGGCAGCTACAAACTTCATCTATGCATCCTCCATTTTGGGAGAGAAACCGCCGGCGGATGTGGGCGAAGAGGAGGAGGGCCCGGCGTCGCTGAAGACCAAAGCCGAGATTCTCAAATACCTGAACGAGTCGTTTGCGTACGTTCAAAAGGCAGTGGCGAAGATCAACGCGCAGAACGTAGTCCGTCCCATCAAGAATCCCTTTGGACAGGGCGAAGCCACGCGTCTGGCGATGGCCACTCTTATCATCGGCCATTGCTACGATCACTATGGCCAGATGGTTGAATACCTGCGCATGAACGGAATTGTGCCCCCTGCCAGCCAGCGGTGAGCACACACCGTAGAATTGCGGACAGACTGGAAAGTAGCTGGCTCTGTTGACATCGCAGTTTGCGCGCGGCAGTGGGTCCCGGAGAGACCCAACCGCCTTCCACCCATTCAGGATGTCAACAGATTCCAATCGATCGCTCCTACAGTACCGCGGACTCCTGTGGTCCGCGACTGACACTGCTCAGGATGTCACCCATTAAGAGCCCCTCAATTAAACTGGAACACTGGGGGGACTCATGGACGCACGCGAGTTTCAGCAAATCGGCCATCAGGTCGTAGATCTACTGGCGGAGTATTTCGATCACATCGAAGAGAGGCCGGTCTTCCCGGATGTAGAACCGCAAATGCTGAATGAGCTTTTTGCCGAGCCGCTGCCGCAGGCTCCCAGCCCAGCGGAGAAAGTGCTGGGCGAACTCGAAGAGAAGCTTCTCCCGTATTGCACGCACGTTGGGCACCCCGGCTACATGGGCTTGATTACGCCCTCGCCGAATCCGGTCGGTGTTATTGCAGATTTCATTTGCTCAGCTCTTAATCAGAATATCGGGGCCTACACGATCGGACCGGCAGGAGTCGCCATGGAGCGCAGGACCGTCCGCTGGCTCACCGACCTCGTCGGTTATGGCCCGGAGGCAGGCGGCAATCTCACCAGCGGCGGCATGATGGCGAATTTCATCGGGCTGAAGCTGGCCCGCGACTGGGCCTCCGGCGATCGCGCACAACAATACGGAATTCACCAGCCTTGGGCGGTGTACACGTCAGAAGAGCGCCACGTTTCCGTGGACAAAGCGGTGGATGCCGTAGGTCTGGGACGGACGGCGCTGCGCGCCTTGCCCACCGACTCGGAATTTCGCGTTCGGTTGGATGCGCTCGAATCCGCCCTGGCCGAAGATCGCAGGCACGGGATTCGTCCGATGTGCATTGTCGGAATTTTTGGAACCACGAACACGGGCGCCGTCGATTCGATCCGTGAGTTGCGGGCCATCGCCGATCGGGAAGGGATGTGGCTGCACGCGGATGCTGCCTATGGCGGTGGCATGCTGCTATCGAACGAGTCACCCATGCGCGATCGCGGACTCGAACTGGCGGACTCCATCACCATCGATCCGCACAAGTGGTTCTATGCGCCTCTGGACGCAGGCGCGGTGCTGGTCAAAGACGAGCGGCGGCTGACTGCCTCGTTTGGGATGAAGCCGTCGTACCTCACCGACGAACTGGATCATGCGAAGGAGCGCTATCAGTACTATGTGCACGGCTTTGAGCAGTCGCGTCGCTTCCGCGGCCTGAAGGTCTGGATGAGCTTCAAGCGCTATGGCGCCCGCCAGATCGGCGAATGGGTTGATAACAATGTGCGCCAGGCACGACATCTTTATTCTCTGGTCGCGACCCATCCCGAGTTCGAGGCGGCCAGCCCTCCGCCGATGTCGGCGATCTGTATTCGTTATCGCGGAGCGGACCCGGACGAAGCAAAGTCGAAGGAATTGCATGCGCAGGTCGTCAGGAGAGTCGAGCAGAGCGGGAAATTCTGGATTTCGACGACCGAATTGAAAGGGAAGACCTGGTTCCGAATTAATCCTGTGAATTTTCGTACCCGCACGGAGCACATGGAGCAGTTGCTGACTTTGCTAGAGGAGGAATGCCGCTCGGCACTTCAAAACGTTCGGCTGGCAGGCGACTAAACGCATTCCCGCCCAACGCGTTTCGTCGGGACTATACTGGGGGCCGGACAAGGGGGCTTGCCAGTCAGGCTAGTCCACCTTGCCGGAGTTGGATTGGACATGAACGACATGAACCACACTCATCGTGGCGAAGGGGCACTGCTGGGACTGTTCCTGGCGCTTGGCCTGGTGATCGGCGGCTGGGTGTTGGGAGCTCAGATCAAGGCGATTCGTCTCAGCGACCGTTATGTGACCGTCAAAGGCCTGGTCGAACGCAAAGTCAAGTCCGACCTCGCCATCTGGCCGCTCGTTTACAAAGAGGCGGGAGACGACCTGTCTGTGCTGTACGCGAAGACCGAGGCCGACAAGAAAACGGTCGTGCAGTTTCTCGCCGACCAGAGCATTCAGTCTTCTGAAATCGAACTGGGCGTCGTGCGCGTGGTGGACACCCAGGCGCAAGAGTACGGAGGCGGCAATCGGGCGCCTCATCGCTATATCGTCGAACAGCAAATTACGGTGCGGACCTCGCGCGTCGATCAGGTCGCCGCCGCTGCGCAGAAAACGATCGAGCTGCTGCAAAGAGGCATCGTCTTAAGCGGGAATCCGGGCCAGGGGTTGACCTACAAATTCACCGGACTGAACTCCATCAAGCCCGACATGATTACCGAAGCCACCCGCAACGCGCGCGCCGCCGCGGAACGCTTCGCGGCTGATTCCGGAAGCAAAGTGGGTGCGATCCGGACCGCAAATCAGGGCGTTTTTTCGATCCTGGCGGCCGACCAGGGCAGCGACACCGCCGAACCCGGCTATGGAAGTGCCGACAGCAGCCTGATGAAGACGGTTCGCGTCGTGACTTCCGTGGATTACTACCTCGCCAAGTAGAAAGGTCGTCAGCGACCACGTTCCGGGGTACAAATTTTGACTGGCTCCAAGGGCTGATCTGAATCGTGCTCGGGGTTGGTTTAGCCGTGTGTAATCACAAATTTACATCGCTGGCACTTTCGTGGGATCAACTTGGCACGCGCGGGCCATTTTCAGATTGACGCCACAGCTTTACATTGCCAGTTGAGCAGTTCTGGGGGAGGGCTGCCCGGGCGCCCAGGGTTCGAAAGAACCTCGGACGCCCGTTTAATTTTTCCGCGAGAATTTACCGCTGGTAGCGCCCCATCCACTCCGCGCGCGCCAGAATGTGGGTTTCCATCGCGCGCTCCACCTCGCTCTTGCTGGCGCCCGGGGCCAGCGAAAGTTCGGTGCTCAAGGCATACAGTTTGAAAAAGTAGCGGTGCGCTTTGCCGGGAGGCGGGCAGGGACCGTTGTAGCCGGTCTTGCGGAAATCGTTGCGGCCCTGGCGCGATCCGTCGGGGAGCTGCTCTTTCTTTTCTACGCCCCCGGTCAGCGAGCGCACACTACTCGGAATGTTGTAGATCACCCAGTGGACCCAGGTGCCCACCGGTGCGTCCGGGTCATCGGCAATCAGTGCGAAGGTTTTCGTGCTCGGGGGCGCGTCGCTCCATTCGAGCGCCGGAGAACGGTCCTCGCCGTCGCAGGTGAAGGCTCGGGAGATGTTGGCGCCATGAGCGAAGTTCGGACTACGCAGGGCGAACGGCATGGACCCTCCTTTCGAATGATCCTGAGGCTGGGGCACTGATCGGGTCGGCAGCACGGCCAGCCCCAACAGCAGCAGGCAGGCGATGCGTAGAGGGCGCCGCATCGAACTGCGATCCGGCGAGAAGAGAACCATGAAGGCGCTGCTTCAGTTGGTAGAAATCGTGAAATTCACCGTGATCCGCGCCTGGGTTTCAATCGCCACCCCGTTCTGCAGATAGGGTTTGAAGTGCCACTGCCGCACGGCCTCCCGGGCTGCGGCCGCCAGGATGCTGGGACCACTCAGAATCTGCAATTCCTGAATCGTTCCATCGCGCGAAATGAGCGCCTGCAGATTGACCGCGCCCTGGACCTTCATCTGGCGCGCCAGCAGCGGATAGTCCGGGGGAACCGATACGCTCACACTCTGCGCGGTCTGGGGCGACAGCTGGACCCGATCCGCGGCACTGACTACGCCGCCTGCTCCCGCTTTGGCGCTGGACGACGAGGCGTCCGCTCCCAGATCCAGATGGATGGCATTACTTTTCGCGGGCACGCTGGTATGACGGTTTCCAGCTACGACCTCCACCTGAAGAGGAGGCAAGGCGGTGCGCTGCGTGCTGGCCGCCGAGGGAGTTTGTGCGACCACCTTTTCCGGTATTTTGACGGGCCGGCGGTCGTGGACGGCCACGGCCGGGGCACTTGGCACGGCGGCCGCGGTGCTCGCCTTGCGGCTGGGAGCGGCTCCATCCTGCACCTCGGCTTTGGGGGGAAACCAGAAATCCCAGTCTTTCAGAACCACCGCCATCAACGCGCCCAGCAGGACGCCGAGTGCGATCAGCATCCGCTTCCGCTGTCCCTGGGCGCTGGAAGGGGGAAGCGGAGGGGAAGGCTGAGTCAGCCGTTCCAAGTGACTCTGGGACTGGGTCTCGTCTTGAAGCATGGGCACGGAAGCACCTTGCGGAATCCAGTGAGCGGGGGATGCTCCTGACGCTAGTATGCCCCCAAACGCGCGCCAAATCCAGCCCCCAATTTGGCAAAAATCCGCCTCTGCCCGGCGAGGAGCAGGTTGTGATGTTTGTCACATCCACCTGTGGCACCGGTCACCGCCGTAAGTTAGGCCGGGACGGACACTGAGTACGTGATCTTCGTCACAGGGCGCTAGCACCGGCAACCATGCGGGCCGGACAGTGTGCCCGGGCGCTTCACCGAGAGGTGCATCGTGCTCTCACCATACGGACTGGACATCATCGAAAGCTGCCTCACCTGCAAGATGCGGGTGGACCGGATCTTCTGCGATCTGCCGACGTCGGCTCTGCAAGCTTTTGAGAGCATCAAGTACGCCACCGCTTATCCGAAGGGCGCCGTTCTGTTTGTCGAAGGACAGGCTCCGCGCGGCATTTTTGTCCTCTGCAAAGGGCGCGTCAAGCTCTCCATTTGCGCCAGTGACGGCAAAACCCTCATCCTGAAAATTGCCGAACCGGGCGAAGTGCTCGGGTTGAGCGCCACCGTTTCCGGCAAAGCCTACGAACTGACGGCCGAAACGATCGATCCCTGCCAGGTGAATTTCGTCAAGCGGGACGACTTCTTGCGCTTTCTGAAAGAGCACAGCGACGCTTGCTTCAAGGTGGCCGAGCAACTGAGCGAGAAATACAACGTTGCCTGCCATGAAGTGCGCTCCCTCGGGCTCTCCCATTCCGCCGGCGAGAAACTGGCGAAGCTACTGCTGGAGTGGAGTTCCAAGAATGGCGAGGCCCAGAAGCAGGAGCCGCGCCTGAAACTCGCCCTGACGCACGAGGAGATTGCGCAGATGATCGGCACCTCCCGCGAGACCGTGACGCGGCTGTTTGCCGATCTTAAGAAGCGCCAGATCCTGCAAACCAAGGGTTCCACGCTGGTCATTCGCAACAAAGCGGCGCTGCGGTCGCTGGCGACCACCGGCTAAGGCGATCGGAGCGGGCCCCCTGCTGTGTTAGCGGTCACGAGTTCGGGTGACTGGAGTCACTGTTTCTTCCCCTCCTATTCAGTTATCAACGCTTAGGGAGAGACTCCCATGTCTCATAGCTGTCTCGATTGCGTACAGCGCTCGGATCGGGTCTTCTGCGACCTGGAGCCCGATGCTCTCGAAGCCTTCGACGGGATCAAATCCACCCAGACGTGCCCGAAAGGAACAGTGCTGTTTCGGGAAGGGCAGGCGGCCCGCGGCGTTTTCCTGCTGTGCGAGGGCCGGGTACGGCTCTCGATCTGCTCCGAAAGCGGGCACCGCATGACCGTTCGTGTGGCTGGCCCCGGTGAGATGTTGGGACTCAGCGCTGCCCTCTCGGGCGGCTGCTACGAGCTTACGGCGGAAGCTTTGGACGGCGTGCAGGCGGCCGCCATCCGCCGCAAAGACCTGCTCCACTTTCTCCACGAGCACCGCGACGTGTGCCTGCAGGTGGTCAACCTGCTCAGTGAAGACTTGCATGTGGCCTACGACCGTGTTCGTGCGGTCGGACTGGGCCGCACCCGCCGCCCTCGCGCCACACCCGTGCACTGAGGTTCTCGACCGTCGGGTCTGTCTCTTGATTCCATTCCGCCTCTCTTGGGGGCACGTTTGGCGGCGTCCATTCGCCTACTTGTGCGACATCCCCTGCTGATCTCAGAGTAGCCATAGTCAGTCGCATTTTTTTGGGCTTGAGGTGCTTGGGCTATGTGCGTGTGCTGCGCTGCTATTTTCGTGCCGTCATCCCGCGCATTCCCTAGTCCATCTCCAGCGAATCTGACTCGTTGTGCGCCCGGATGCGGGGCACGAAAACAGGAGTGGAACCGATGAAAAAACGATTTGGGATGGGACGCTGGTTAGTCCTCCCGACGCTGTTGTTGCCGGCCTGGGCGGCGAACACAAGTCAGCCGCCAAGACCGCCGATGGCGACGGCCGCCGAGTACGCAGGTTCCGATGTCTGCCTGACCTGTCATGAGGACGTTTACAAGAAGCAGTTCGAGGGCACGCCGCACTTTCAGACGACGAAGAAGAACGGTCATGGCTGCGAATCCTGCCACGGGCCGGGATCGGAACACGTGGCGGGTGGCGGAGACAAGGCGAAAATCGTGCGCTTTTCCGAGTTGTCGCGCCAGGCGGCCAGCCAGCGTTGTCTGGAGTGCCATGGCGAAGACGTCGCCCAGCGCCACTCCGGCTCCTCCGCGCACCTGAGCAACGATGTGGGCTGCATCGACTGTCACTCCCCGCACCATGCCAAGGAAGCGCAGCATCTGCTCGCGAAAAAACAACCCGAGCTCTGTTATGGCTGCCACGCGTCGGCCCGCGCCGAATTCGCCCGGCCCTACCGGCATCGGGTGAATGAAGGTCTGGTCCAGTGCAGCGATTGCCACGACCTGCACGGAGCCACCACGCTCCGGCAGGTTAAGAACGTTGCCAGCGGCGATGCCGCCTGCTTCCGATGCCACATCGATAAGCAGGGACCTTACGTGTACGAGCACATGCCCGTGAAAACGGAAGGGTGTAGCAGTTGTCACACGCCCCACGGCTCGACCAATGCGCGTTTGTTAAAGATCAGCCAGGTCAACCTGCTGTGCCTGCAATGCCATTCCTTCCCTGGGGCTGGCCCGATCGGACCGGCGCATAACCTGTCACAGAAATATCAGGCTTGCACCATGTGCCATCCGATGATCCATGGCTCCAATACCAACGTGGCCTTCATGCAATGAGGGAGGAATCGATGACGACGCATTCCAATCTTGAAGCTCATGAAGCCGCTGGTTCTTTCCGATCTTTTTCTGTGTCGCGGAGGCAAATTGTGAAACCGAAATCCTGGCTGTACCTTTTCCTGCTGACCGTGCTGTGGCCGTTCGCGGCCTGGTCGCAGTCGCCCGACCCGCAGGCGGCTGCGAGTTCGACGCCGGAGGAGGTTACCTACGGCGGATATCTCGTCCACCAGTCGGTGGAGGCAGGGTACCGCTTCAGCGATCTGACGGGAAGCGGAGCTATGCTCAACACCCTGGTCAACCTGCACGAGGGGCCGCGCATTCTTGAGCAGTCTCTTTCCATGCAGTCGGAAAACCATCAGGGCATGCCGTTCGACGATCTGTTTGTCAACAGCGTGGGATGGGGAGGAGAGCCCAACAACTACTTGCGCATGCGCGTGGACAAAAACCAGTGGTACGATTTCCGCGCCAGCTTCCGCCGCGACCAGGACTTCTTCGACTTCAACCTGCTGGCCAATCCGCTGAACCCCACCACTTCCGTCCCGAATGTTGCGATTGACAGGTCCGCGCACGGCTTCCAAACGCGGCGCCGCATGAGCGATTTCGATCTGACGCTGCTGCCGGGACACAGGGTCAGCGTCCGGCTCGGCTTCTCGCACAACAACATGACCGGACCGTCCTGGACCACCGTCCACGAAGGCACCGACGCGCTGCTTTTGCAGCCCTGGAACACCACCCTGAATGCCTATCGCCTGGGCGTGGATTTCAAGATCCTGCCGCGTACGGTTCTCAGCTATGACCAGTTTCTGAACTACTACAAGGGAGATACATCGGCGCAGCTGAGCAGCACGCCGTACGCTCTGGCCAACGGAAGCGCGGTGGATCTGGGCTTGCCCTTCAACACGGTTGCGAGCGCACCGTGCGCCACACCGCTGCTGGTGGGTGGGGATGTGAACCCGGCCTGTAACGCGTACTTCTCTTACAACCGCCTTCAAGCCTCGCGCAATTCGTTTCCAACCGAACAGTTGAGTTTGCGCAGCAACTATTTCCGGCAGCTCGATTTGACGGGCAGCTTTAGTTACACGGGCGGCCGGATGAACCTGCCAGGATATTCCGAACTTTATGACGGTCTGAGTACCCGCAGTCGCCTGCGAAATTCATCGGACACAGGGACGGCCCAAGTCAACCGCGTGACCGACTCTGCGGATGCCGGCGCAGTCGTGCACGTGACCGATCGCTTCCGCATTGTGGAGAAGTTCCGTGTTCTGAACTTCCGTCTGCCGGGAGCGTGGAACTACACGATCGACACGCTGTATGGCGCGACGCTGCTGTCGACGCCCAATCCGTTCGATCCCGCCACCTGCCCGCCGCCGTTTACCGCGGCCACTTGTCCGCAGCACAATTCCAGTTCGGGAGCGGACGTTACGGTGGGCCAGCGCCTGAGCTTCCTCAAGCAAGACCTGAAATCAAACACCCTGGAACTGCAATACGACCTGTCGCGGAAAATCTCCGGACGTCTCGGTTACCGCTACGAGCGGCGCACGATTTTCAATGCGTTCACGGATCTGCAGACGCTGACCTTCTATCCCATGCTTCCGAATCGCGGTTCGTGTGCGGGCTTGCCGCTGGTCGACGGCGTGTGCACCACCACGGCCGACACGACCGGAGGGGACTCAGTTGAGATTCAAGGACACGCGGTGCTGGCCGGAGCGTCGCTGCGGCCCTCCCGCGAATTCCGGGTCAATTTCGATACCGAGCAGTTCTTCGCTGACCATTCCTTCACCCGGATCAGTCCGCGCAAGGAATCGCGCTACCGTGCCACGGGCAGCTACACGCCTCGTCCCTGGGCCGTGCTGGGAGCGTCTGTCAACCTGCTCTCGAACTCCAACGAGGACGCGCTCACCAACTACCAAGGCCATTCCCGGAATTACAGCTTCAATGCCTCGCTCCATCCGCGCGAACGCTTCGGCGTAGACGTGGCCTACAACTACAGCGACTTCCTGCAGAACGCGCTCATTTGCTTCAATGACACGCCGCCGGCGGGGGTAATTCTGCCCGTGGTCACTGGGGCGGGCGACTGTTCCGTCAACGACCCCGGTAATCCGTTACTGACCAACGGCTCGTACCAGAGCAACACTCACTTCGGGATGGGCGCGGTGATGTTCAAACCCGTCGCGCGCGTGACCACGCGTTTTGGCTATAGCGTGACCAGCGTCGGCGGACAGATCCCGCAGTTCAATATCCTGCAGCCGCTCGGATCTCTGGCCTACAACTACCATCAGCCTGTGGCCGGGCTGGACGTGGAAGTGGCCCGCCATCTCACCTGGCATGCGGGCTGGAACTATTACCAGTACGGCGAGAAGGATTTCGTGGGGCCGACTTCGCTCCGCTACTTCCACGCCAACAACGCCACCCTTTCCCTGCAATACGCTTTCTGATTGTGAGCGCCTCCTGGGGGCGGCTTCGGCCGCCCTTTTTTCTTGCCTGCATTTTCCTTCTCGGAGCCTTACATTTCCGCTAAGCCTATGGATTTTCAGTCGCAGCAGCGAACTTCGACCCTGTGACCCGAGTCACGTCTCGAAGTGCGCTGACTCACTGCCCATTGGTGCGCCGCCCGCCAAGATAAGAAGTCATTCATCTTCAATTTTCCGGGGGACTCGTCTCATGGCGACGCGGGCAAGTCGCTGGGCCGCAAGGTTGCTGGGCTGGGCTGGGCTGATGACCCTGCTGCTGGCCGCTGCGCCTGCCCCGGCGGCTGATGTTTCCAACGACGACTGCCTGGCGTGCCACAGTGACAAGAGCCTGACCACCAAGCGCGGCGTGCGGACGGTTTCGCTCTTTGTGGATGGCAAGAGGTTCTCCGGATCGGTCCACAGCGCTCTCTCCTGCACCTCGTGCCACGCCGACCTGGAGGGCAAAGACCTGCCCCACGCCACGCCCCTGGCACGCGTGGAGTGTGGCACGTGCCACAGCGATGAGCAGAAACAGCATTCCCACTCGCTGCATGGGAAAGCCATTGCCCGGGGCGACCCGCTGGCGCCGCACTGCGTCGATTGTCACGGCAACCACGACATCCTTCCCGTCAAGGACAAGAATTCAGCCGTTGCCCCCTTGAAAGTGCCGTTCGTTTGCGGCCGGTGCCACCGCGAGGGCACGCCGGTGCAGGCCAACCGGAAAATTGAACAGCACAACATTCTGGAGAACTATTCGGAGAGCATCCACGGCGAAGCTCTGTTCAAGAAGGGTCTGGTGGTGGCCGCGAACTGCGTGTCGTGCCACACACCGCACAACATCCTGCCGCACACCGATCCCAATTCTTCGATCAACCGGCGCAACATCGCGGCGACCTGCACCAAGTGCCATGCGCAAATTGAAGAGGTGCATCGCAAAACGATCCGAGGCACGCTTTGGGAGAAAGAGGCGCACGTGCTGCCCGCCTGTGTGGACTGTCACCAGCCCCACAAAGTGCGCAACGTTTTCTATACCCAGGGGATGGCGGACGCGGATTGCATGCGCTGCCACAGCGATCAGCACCTCAAGGCCTCCGATGGCCGGAACCTGTTTGTGCAGGTGACGGACGTCGCTGGCTCGCGCCACGCCAAGGTGGCCTGCAGCCAGTGTCACTCCGAGGTCAACGCCTCGCGCGTGCGCCCCTGCGAAACCATCACGCATCCGGTGGACTGCGGCCGCTGCCACGAAGAGGTCGCGCAGCAATACCAGCGCAGCAAACACGGCCAACTGCTCGCCGCCAGCGACAGCAATGCTCCCACGTGCCGCGAATGTCACGGCACGCACCACGTTCTCGGCAAGCACGATCCGCAGTCGGTTACGTTCCCAACCAACGTGCCGAATCTCTGCGGCCGCTGCCACCGCGAGGGCAAGAAAGCCGCGTTGCGCTACACCGGAGATCAGCACGAGATCATCCCGCATTACAACGAGAGCATCCACGGCAAAGGTTTGCTGAAAAGCGGCCTGACGGTGACGGCTACTTGCACCAACTGCCACACCGCCCACATGGTTCTGCCGCGCTCGGACCCGCAATCGACGGTCAATCCCAAAAATCTGCCGGCCACCTGCGGCGTCTGTCACCACGGAATTCAGGAGCAGTTCGTCGAGAGCGTGCATTCGGCAACGGTCACGAAAACGGACAAGGAGCTTCCGGTTTGCAACGATTGCCACACGGCGCACTCTATTCGCCGCACCGATGAAGCTGGTTTCAAGCTCGAGATCATGGACAAGTGTGGCCGCTGCCACGAAGAGATTGCCAAGACGTACTTCGATACCTATCACGGCAAAGTGTCACGCCTGGGTTACACCAAGACCGCGAAGTGTTATGACTGCCACGGCGCCCACGACATCCAGCGTGTGACCGATCCGCGCTCTCATCTGAGCCGGGCGAACGTGGTTGCGACGTGCCAGAAGTGTCACGCCAACGCGACCCGCCGCTTTGCCGGGTATCTCACGCACGCCACTCACCACGATCCGAAGAAGTATCCGTTTCTGTTCTGGACGTTCTGGGGCATGACCACGCTTCTGCTGAGCACCTTCGTTCTGGGTGGGCTGCACACGCTGTTATGGCTGCCGAAGGCGCTGGAGATGCGCCGCGAACTCCGCGCGGAGGAAGCCCGGGAAGAAGCCGAAGCGTCGGGTTTGGCGCGCGGGCAAGGTGATCCTGCGGGCGAGGATGGAAATCATGCCCACTGATCTCGAACTTCACACCCTGGAAACGCAACCTCTCCAGCCTGCTCTGGAACGCCGGAGAGCCCCACGTCCGGAGCGCGAGTTTGTGCGCTTCACGCGCTTGCAGCGCGCTCTGCATGCCTGCATGATCGTGAGTTTCCTCAGCCTGGCTACGACCGGCCTGACGCTGAAGTTCTCCTACACCGGATGGGCGGTGTTGCTATCGCGCCTGCTGGGCGGTTTTCAGACGGCTGGCTACATCCATCGCACGGCGGCGGTGTTGATGTTCGGAGTCTTCAGCACGCACCTTTACAACCTCTACCAGCTGAAGAAGAGTGAGTACAAGTCGTGGTGGGCGCTGCTGTTCGGCCCGAATACCATGCTCCCCACGCGGCAGGACCTGCGGCAGTTCCTGGCCACCATGAAGTGGTTTCTGGGCAGAGGGCCGCGTCCGCAATATGGTCGGTGGACCTACTGGGAGAAGTTTGACTACTTTGCAGTGTTCTGGGGGATTGCCATTATTGGCTCCACTGGCTTGACGCTGTGGTTCCCGGTCTTCTTCACGCGCATTCTGCCCGGACAGTTTCTGAATGTCGCTACCATCATCCACAGTGACGAGGCACTGCTCGCCACCGGCTTCATCTTTACGGTTCACTTTTTCAACACGCACCTGCGGCCGGAAAAGTTTCCCATGGACACGACCGTCTTTACTGGTCACATGCCGCTCGCCGAACTGAAGCGCGACAAGCCGCTGGAGTACGAAGCGCTGGTGGCCAGCGGGAAACTCGAAGCGCAGCTCGAAGAACCGCAGCCTGAAATCGTGGTGCGAACGATCCGGGCCTTTGCGTGGATTGCGTTGAGCATTGGTTTCAGTACGGTCGTCTGGATTATCTACGCCATGCTGTTTGCGTACCGGTAGGAGGAATGCGTCTGTGAAGGCAGACAAACAACCCGGGTTGGTCCTCCGGTTCAGCCTCGCGCTCGCGTTGCTCTGGGCGCTGCCGGCTCTGGCTTCGGATCAGGAGTGCCTGGCCTGTCATGGCGATCCCAGCATGAAATCCGAGTCCGGGAAGAGCCTGCACGTCGATGCCGCTAAACACAAGACCAGCGTGCACGGAGATCTGGGCTGCACCACCTGCCACGTGGGCGTGAAGGAGTATCCCCACCCGAAGCCGATGCGCAAACCTGCGTGCGCCACTTGTCACGAACAAGAGGCGGCGCAGGTCCCTCAGAGCGCCCACTCGATCCTGGGCAAGCAAGCCTGTGCGAGTTGTCACGGCACGGCACACGAAGTGCAGCGCGCCGAAAAGGTCGTGCCGCAGCAGTGCGCCACCTGCCACGAAGATGCGGTACACGGCTACCAGCTTGGAGTCCATGCCGTCGCCCGTAAGGGTGGCGATCAGCAAGCCCCAACCTGTCTCGCCTGCCACGGCAGCCCGCACCAGATCCTGGCTGCTGACGATCCCAAGTCGCCCGTTCATCATTCCAACATTCCGGCTACGTGCGCCACCTGCCATGCACAGAAATTCGTAATGGAGCACACCGGCCAGAGCACGCAGGAGGTCTATTCGTATCGGGAGAGTGTGCACGGCCGTGCGGTGGCTACCGGATCCACCAAGGCCGCTGTCTGCACCGATTGTCACGGCGTCCACGAAATTCGCCGTGCCAGCGACGAGAAATCCTCCATTTTCAAGTTCAACGTCCCGTTCACCTGTGGCAAATGTCATGAGCCGGTGGAAACGGAATTCATGCAGAGCACCCACGGACAGGCCATCACCCGCGGCAACTCGCAGGCTCCGGTCTGCACCGATTGTCATGGCATTCACTCCATCAAATCGCACCTCGATCCCAACTCGTCGGTGGCGGCGCGGAATCTGGCGCGCACCACTTGCGCGCGCTGCCATGAGGGCGTGCGACTCTCCCAGGAGTTCGGGGTGGAAGGTGGCCGGTCCAGCACCTACCTTGCGAGTTATCACGGGCTGGCTTCTCAATTGGGCTCAAAGATTGTTGCCAACTGTGCCAGTTGCCACGGCGTGCACAACATTCTTCCCTCCAGCGACCCCCGCTCTACGATCAGTCCCAACAACCTGGTTCACACCTGCGGCCAGTGCCATCCGGGTGTGACGGAAAAATTTGCCCTCGGCAAAGTCCATGTCGACGCGCCGCTCTCCGCCGATATCGGCAGCGTCGCGGTGCGCTGGATTCGCCGCTTCTACCTCAGCATGATCTTCGCGGTGATCGGCGGCATGGTGCTGCACAACCTCATCATCTGGCGGCGCAAGGCCATTCTGCGCCGCGATTCTTACCCGCGCACGGTAACCCGAATGAACCAGAGCCAGCGCTGGCAGCACCTCGCGCTGCTGGCGTCCTTCATCACGCTGGTCGTCACCGGCTTCGCTCTGAAGTATCCCGATTCCTGGTTGTCGCTTCTGCCCGGCATGGGCGAAAAGGTGCGCGGCATTGTACACCGCATCGCCGCCGTGGTGATGATCGGCGCGAGCGTGTATCACCTCCTGTACGCGGTGCTGACGCGCGACGGCCGCAAGCTGATTCTCGATCTGCTCCCCGAACCCAAGGATGCGACCGACGTGATTGCAGTTCTTCGTCACTACCTGGGCCTGGGCGGGAACAAGCCCGAGTTCAAGCGTTTCACCTACGCGGAGAAAGCCGAGTACTGGGCCCTGGTCTGGGGGATTATCGTGATGGCCACGACCGGCATCGCGCTTTGGGCCAAGATGACGGTGGGGCACGTGCTGCCACGCTGGTGGCTGGACGTGGCGACCGCCATTCACTTCTATGAAGCTGTGCTGGCCTCCCTCGCCATCGTTGTATGGCACTTCTATCAGGTGTTCCTCGATCCGGACGCTTATCCGATGAACTGGTCCTGGTGGGACGGCAAGGTGTCGGAGCATCACTATCGTGAGGAGCATGGCCTCGATAGCGAGACGCTGCTGGCGGTCGCTCGCTCCGAAGCCAACGTACCCGGGTCCACCCCGGAAGACAATGGCAACGGCGCCGGGCACGCTCCACCAAGCGCTGCGCAAGAGGAGGTCGGAGCCAAGCACGACGTCTGACCGCGATTCGCCCGGGGCACGCGGCTGGCCGCGTCTCCGTTGCGTGGTTGCCAGGAACCGGATTCTGATATAAGCAATCTTTCTTCGAATTGAAAGCTGGAGGTCTGTCCTCATCATGAACGATGCCAACCAGAGCGTTTCTCCCCACATATCGGGACTTGCCCGCATCCGGGAGTTACTGCGGAATCCCATTTCCGTCGTCGGTCTCGCGCTCGCCGTGGTCGCGCTCGGTAACATCCTGTTTCTTTTCTTCCTGGACATGACGAGGACTCACCCCAGTCCCTACATCGGCATCCTCGCCTACATGGTCGCGCCCGGCTTTCTGGTGCTCGGCTTGGCGCTGATCCTGTTCGGAGCTATCTACTACCGCCGTCGCCGTCGCGAAGCCGCGGGCCTGACGGCGCACTACATGCGATTCGATTTCGCTGATCCCGCGCAACGGGGAGCCATCTCTTTTTTCCTGGCCTTTATCGTCGTTTTCATCCTAATGAGCGTGGTCGGCAGCTATCGCGCGTATAGTTTTACGGATTCAGTGAGCTTCTGCGGACAGCTTTGCCACTCGGTGATGGCGCCGGAATTCACGGCTTACCAGCAGTCCCCGCATGCGCGGGTCGCGTGCGTGGATTGCCACGTCGGCGCCGGCGCCACCTGGTACGTGAAGTCGAAGCTGTCGGGCTCACGCCAGGTGTTCAAGACTGTCCTCAACACCTTCCCCCGGCCGATTCCCACCCCCGTCCACAACCTGCGCCCCGCCGCCGAGACGTGCGAGACCTGCCACTGGCCGAAGAAGTTCTACGGCGCGCAGCTGAAAGTGTTCAACCATTACTCCAGTGATGAAAAGAACACGCCGCGCCAGATCCGTCTTCTGATCAAGACCGGAGGCGGCGACCCTGCGACCGGCGAACCGGAAGGCATCCACTGGCACATGAACATCTCCAATGAGATGACCTACGTCGCCACCGACGATCAGCGCCAGATCATTGCATACATTCACGTGAAAGACCCGCAAGGGCGTATCACCGAGTATTTCGCGAAGGATTCCAAACTGACCAAGGACCAGATCGCCAAGGCCGAGAAGCGCCGCATGGATTGCGTGGACTGCCACAATCGTCCGACGCACATCTATGTGCCGCCCGATGTTTCCGTTGATCGCTCGTTTGCCGCACATCGTCTCGATATCAGCCTGCCCTTCCTGAAACAGCAGGCGGTCGAAGCTCTCACCGGCAAGTACGACACCACTGACGCCGCCATGCAGGGCATCGCCAAGACGATCTACGAGTTCTACAGCAGCAAGTACCCCGATCTGGCCAGGAACAAGCAGCCTGAGATACGCGGCGCCATCGATGAACTGCAGCGCGTCTACAAGCTCACTTTTTTTCCGGAGATGAAGCTGGACTGGCGGACCCACCCCAATAACATCGGGCACTTCTATTCGAACGGCTGTTTCCGCTGCCACGATGGCGACCATGTCAGCCCCGAGGGCAAGGTGATCCGCAAGGACTGCAACATTTGCCACACCATTCTCGAACAACAGGAAAACGCGGTGAACATCTCTTCGTTGCCCGGTCTCGAATTTAAGCACCCGGTCGATCTCGGCGATATGACGGCGGTCAACTGCAGCGACTGCCACAGCGGCGGCGTGGGTCCATAGTTGCTTGTGTGGGGAGGGGCGACCTCGCTCGTCCAACTCCTTCCCAGACAACAATTTACCTTTGTGATGTCAATCACATTCGCGAGTGACAGCAATCACGGCCTCAAGTTCGCCCGTCCCCTATCGTGACATCTGGGTGAGGTCAACTTTCATGGCGGTTATGGAGCACAAGGAAGCGGTGAGTCTGCCGGCGAACGGCAACGGGCAGCAGCCCGCGAAAGCAGAGTTCAAGCCACGGCTCATCTTCTGGGAAGTCACGAAAGGCTGCAACCTGCGCTGCATCCACTGTCGCGCGACCGCAACGGAGCTCAGCTCGCCCACCGACTTGCCGACGACCAAGGCGCTCGACATCATCGATCAGATCGTTGCGGTTGCGAATCCCATTCTTGTTCTCAGCGGCGGCGAGCCTCTCTATCGCTCCGACATTTTTCAACTCGCCCGCTATG
>JAIQFZ010000138.1 GCA_020073015.1 Terriglobia bacterium
CGGATCGGGCCGGTGATGGTAAAAAATATCGACATACTCCAGCCCCATGCGCCTCAAGCTCTGATCCAGGCTAGCCAGCATGTACTTCCGTGAGCCGAGATTGCCGTAGGGCCCCGGCCACATGTCCCATCCCGCCTTGGTCGAGATGATCAACTCGTCGCGGTAGGGAAAAAAATCTTTCTTGAATATTTGTCCGAAGTTTTCTTCCGCCGAACCATACGGAGGCCCGTAGTTATTGGCCAGATCGAAGTGCGTGATGCCAAGATCGAAGGCCCGCCGCAGCATGGCGCGCGCGTTTTCAAAATTATCGACGCCCCCGAAGTTGTGCCAAAGCCCAAGGGAAACGGCGGGAAGCTGAATGCCGCTGCGTCCCGAGCGGCGGTACTGCATGGAATCGTAGCGCTGGTTGTCGGCAACGTACACAATTGCTCTCCTTTGCGGATTCGTAATTCTACGGCTTAGTCGTACTTTTCGTAGCGAATTGACTTCCGGTCCCACCCCATGCTCTTCAGCAACTCGCGGTTGGCGCTCACCATCTTGTCGAGCCCGCAGATGTAGGCTTGCATGTCGGTACGACTGCCCACAATTTCTCGCACGTGCTCCTGCACGTATCCGCGCAAGCCCTTCCACTCCGGGCCGCTGTGTCCTGCTCGTAGCGCGCGCCAAACAGCAGCCAGAACTGGGCGCTCAGCTGGACGGGCGGGGACGCCCGTCGCTCCATTGCATCAGGGGACCCATTCCCCGATACGAACATTCCCTCCAGCATCGACCGGAACGGCGCAATCCCAGTTCCCGTGGCAATCATCAGCGTGTCGCGCAGGGGCGGCCGCAGACTGAAATCCCCAAACGGCCCTTGAAATGAAATCTCGGCCCCTTCAGCCAGATTGCATAGGTAGTTCGACATGTACCCGTCCTGCACGCGATTCAGGCAAAAGGCAAAGCGCCCATTTTCCGAAGGTGCCGAGGCAATCGAGTACGCCCGCGTGATCTCCTCGCCCTCGGGCGTACTGGCTTTTACCGAAAGCCACTGCCCGGCGACGAATCCAAGCCGCGGCACTCCCTGCACCTCAAATTCGATGTGCTTGGTAAACTCGGAGAGCGGAACTGAGCGCAGCAGTCGTGCGGAGAGAGTCTGGAACCGGGCCATCATTCATCTAGATGATTGTGGCGAGCCGCTCGATGCTTTCGAGGAGCTGAAACATGGGACACCGCATTTGCCCCTGGTGGCTTGGCTACGTACTGGCCAGTCCGTTGCGTCGCCTGTTGCAGGACCCGGCCGCCATCCTCAAACCCTACGTCCGGGAAGGAATGATGGTCCTCGAACCCGGGCCGGGCATGGGATTCTTCACCGTGGAAATGGCTCGCCAGGTCGGTGCCAGCGGCCGAGTGGTCGCGGTCGATGTTCAGCCGCGCATGATTGCCGGACTGAAACGCCGGTTGGCGAAAGCCGGGCTCCTCGAACGCACGGATGCGCGCCTGGCGCCATCCGATTCCCTGGGCTTGCAGGATCTGCAGGGCAAAGTTGATTTCGCATTCGCCATGGCGGTGGTGCACGAGATGCCCAGCTCAGGCCGATTCTTCGCCGAAGTTGCGCAAGCCATGAAACCAGGCGCAACGCTCCTGCTGGCAGAACCCTCCGGCCACGTGAAGAAGGCCGCCTTCGAAAACCAACTCCAAGACGCCGCCTCCGCAGGTCTCGAAGTGACCGATCGCCCCGCAATTCCCCGCAGCCAGGCCGCGTTGCTTACAAAAAACGGGGCTAGGATTGTGAGTTAGAGGCTCATTTGCTGGTTCTAGGATTCTCGGGCATTCATAACGGAGAATATTACCGCGAGCACTACGGCCTACGGTTTGTGGGACATGACGCGGCGGTCGCGCTGGTGGGCGATGGGGAGGTCTTGTTTGCAGCCGAGGAAGAACGGTTTTCAAGACAGAAGCATACGTCGAAATTCCCCACAAAAGCGTTTGAAGCTGCTCTCTGTGCCACACGATTTCAATTAGAAGATATCGACCTGATCACCTATCCATGGTCTGTGACTCTGCGGAAATTTCTTCACATGAATCTGAAGCACTTGTTCCGGGTGCCGCCGTTGCATGGTCCTGGTCTCGCGCAAACCGGCGTGCGAGTCATTCGCGACCTGATGCTGCCGCAGCTCATTGCGAATCGTTTTGCCTCTGAGATCGGAAAACCGCTGCCGCCCTGCCGTGGCGTTTCGCACCATCTTGGGCATTCCGCGTGTGCGTACTTCACTTCGCCGTTCGACGAAGCCGCGGTCCTGACTGTTGATGGCCAGGGAGAAGACGAGAGCGGCTCTCTAGGTGACTGGACAGGCACTAGCTACCGTCATATCTGCTCGATCTATTCCCCGGATTCCATCGGAATACTCTACGGCATGGTGACAGACTTTCTAGGTATGCGTGCCGCCTGGGATGAATACAAGGTGATGGGCATGGCATCCTACGGCGATCCCGAGAGGTTCGAGCCCCAGTTTCGCTCGTTGGTCGAGCTACTCCCGGAGGGACGCTACAGAACGCATCGCACCGCCATGGTGTTTAAACCCGGATACTGCGAGGCAATGCTCAAGCGATTCCTCGGTCTTGCAGCGCGAACACCTGACCAACCTCTCGAACAGGCCCACTTTGATCTGGCTGCAGGCTTGCAAGACATGACGGAGCGCGTCGTCTTTCACTTGCTGAAGTATCTTCGCAGGCAGAGCCGCTCCCACAATCTTTGCCTGGCCGGTGGCGTTTTTCAAAACTCCGTCTTGAACGGCAAAATCCTGCGTTCAGGTCTGTTTGAAAGCGTCCACATTCCTCCGGTTCCCGGCGATCATGGGGGCGCGCTCGGCGGAGCTTTGCATGTGTACCACAATGTGACGGGAGCGCCGCGCAGAGACATGCGTTTTTCCGTCTTTGCAGGACCTGAATACACAGATGCTGAGATCGAAGCGGTGCTCGCTCAAGAAAGCGGCACACGATACAGCCGTCAGTCAGATGTAACATCCGCCGCTGCCCAGCGCCTTGCTGCAGGAGAGATTCTCGGCTGGTTCCAGGGCCGTATGGAATATGGCCCTCGAGCGTTAGGGCACCGCAGTATCCTTGCTAGCCCTTCCTCGAAAGAGATGAGAGATGTTGTGAATGCTCGTATCAAACATCGTGAGCCTTTCCGTCCGTTTGCCGGCGCGGTGCCTTTGGAACATGCTCGCGAGTTCTTTGAGCTAGAAATCCCCTCGCCATACATGCAGTTTGTGGTTCCGGTCAAGCAGACTTCGCTCGAGCGGATCCCGGCAGTCGTTCACTTCGGCACCTGTCGTGTACAAACCGTAGACGAGGCAGCAGACCCTCTTTTTCATGCACTCCTGCTACAGTTCGGGAGGCGGACGGGATGTCCGGTGTTGTTGAACACTTCGCTTAACGACGCGGATGAACCGATTGTCTGTTCACCCAGCGATGCCGTTCGCACATTCCTCAGCACAAGACTCGATGCTTTGGTGATCGGGAGGTTCGTTGTTGAGCGAAGGTGAGAATCACCTTCTAGGGCACACTATTTCACCGAGCCACCGATTGAAGTCGCCAAAATCTGGTGACCGAGGGACGCGGCAGCTGCCTCTCTACTCCACCGTCACCGACTTGGCCAGATTGCGCGGCTGATCCACGTCGCATCCGCGCCGCACCGCGATGTGATACGCCAGCAACTGCAGCGGCACGATTTCCAGAATCGCCGAGAGTTCTTCCGGCGCCGGCGGCACGAACAGCACGTGGTCGGCCTCCTCGGTGATCTCTTTGTCGCCTTGGGTGGCGAGTGCGATGACGATGCCGGAACGAGCCTTTACTTCTTTCAGGTTCGACATCGTCTTCTCGTACCGGACCATCGAGTGCGGGCTGTTCACGTCCCGCGTCGCGACGATCACCACCGGCAGGTTCTCGTCGATCAACGCGTTCGGCCCGTGCTTCATCTCGCCCGCCGGGTACCCTTCGGCGTGAATGTAGGAAATTTCCTTAAGCTTGAGCGCGCCTTCCAGCGCGATCGGGTAGTGAATGCCGCGTCCAAGGAACAGAAAGTCCTGCGCGCGGATATAAGTCTTGGCCAATTCGTCGCAAGCTTCATCGTGCGTCAGGATCTGTTCGAGCTTGCCCGGGATGCGCGTCAATTCCTGCACGGCAACCTTCGCTCGCTCCGGCGTGATCGTGCCCCGCACTTGCGCCAGATACAACGCGAACAGATAAAGCGCCGTCATTTGTCCCGTGAAGGCCTTGGTCGAGGCCACGCCAATTTCCGGCCCCGCATGGGTGTAGATCGTCCCCGCCGCTTCGCGCGTGATCATCGAGCCGACCACGTTGCAGATGGCGATCGTCTTCGAGCCTTTCGCCTTGGCCTCGCGCTGCGCGGCGATGGTGTCGGCCGTCTCCCCGGACTGCGAGATCAGCATCGTCAGCTCATCCGCCGCCAGGATCGGATCGCGATAACGCCATTCGCTGGCATAGTCCACTTCCACCGGAACCCGCGCCAGGGTTTCGATCATGAACTTCCCGGCCAGCGCGGCATGCCAACTGGTGCCACACGCAGCGATATTGATCTTGCTCAAGGCCTTGAACTCGGCTTCCGTCACGTGCATCTCATCGAGAAAGATCCGCCCGCTGTCCTGGGAAACACGCCCCAGCGTGGTGTCACGAACGGTGCGCGGCTGCTCATAAATTTCCTTGAGCATGAAATGCTTGAAGCCGCCCTTCTCCGCCATGATCGGGTCCCAGGTGACATGCTGCGGCGTCCGCTCCATCGGCTTCCCATCAAAATCCGTCACCCGCACCCCTTCCTGCGTGATGATCGCCAGATCGCCATCGGCAAGGAAGAAAAGATCGCGCGTGTGATACAGAATGGCGGGCACGTCCGAAGCCACGAAGTATTCGTCTTTCCCCAAGCCAATCACCGCCGGCGGACCGTTCCGCGCGGCCACAATCTTGTTCGGCTCGTCCGTCGCGATCACCACCAAGGCAAAGACGCCTGTAAGTTCCTTCACCGCGTTGCGCACCGCCTCTTCCAGTAACGGCCGGCGTCCATTCCCGCTCTTCAGGTAATACTTCTCGATCAGGTGGGCAATGATCTCGGTATCGGTCTCGGTCGTGAACTTGTGGCCTTCCTCCGTCAGCTTGCGCTTAAGCGAGAGATAGTTCTCCACGATGCCGTTGTGCACGACCACGATCCGGCCGCTGCAATCGCGGTGCGGGTGCGCGTTCTCCTCCGTCGGACGGCCATGCGTGGCCCAGCGCGTATGTCCGATGCCATAGGTGCCGTCGAGCGGGTGCAGGCGGATCACTTCTTCCAGATTGCGCAGCTTCCCTTCCGCGCGCCGGATCTGCAGCCCCTCGCTATTGCCCGCTACCGCGATGCCAGCCGAGTCGTACCCGCGATATTCCAACCGCTTCAATCCATCAATAATGACGGGCACAACCTGCTTCTTGCCTACATAGCCCACAATGCCGCACATTGGCTGATTGGCTCCTTATGAATGGTTCGGTGGGGGGAACCGGTGATTTTCGGGCACAACATTACGCCCTTCTGCCACGGACCGGAGTCGTTAATCTTCGAGGGAGAAACGAAATTCCTCAATCACCGGGTTCGTCAGGACTTCGCGCGCGATCCGTTCCACTTCCGCTTGCGCTTCCTCTTTCGACACGCCGCCGTTGAGAGTGATCTCGAAATACTTTCCTTGCCGCACTTCCTGCAGGCTCTTGTAACCGATTTTTGTCAGCGCGCCGTGGATAGTCTTGCCCTGCGGATCCAGCACGCTTTTCTTCAAAGAGACATACACGTAGGCTTTCATTCGCATGCTCATTATACGTTAGCGGCGGCAGAATCCGACTCTGGTTTTGCTTATGGCAGCTATGCGTTCGGACCACACAGTCACCTCACGCCTAAGCTGTAACTCATTTAAAAGAAGCCAGTTGACGATCCAGATCGGCGAGGGCCTGTTCCAGCATCTGGCGATGGCGTGGGTTGCTCGCAGCCGCAAGCTGCTGAGTCAAATGCTTGCGGGAAAGGGCCAAACCCTCTCGTTTGCGATTGTGCTCCTGCTGCTCGGCCGACACAAACGGACGCGCATCTTTCCGCTGCTCCGATCGCTCTTCCTGCTGCTGTTCAACCGACTTACTCTCCCAACCGCGCGCCATAGTGGCAGTTTAGATGTTTCTTGCGAGCTAAACGTCGAAAAAGACTTGATTGTGACGGTTGGTTGGTTAACAATATCGGCGTCCGGAAAGGCACCAGTCCGGATGACGGACCGCAGAACCTGAGGGGGCCTCCCGTCCGGGAGAATGAGATCGGTTCCCATCGATGGAACCGGCACCTGCGCTCCGTATTACAGAAGTCCTTGCAGCTTGGCAGAGCTGTAGCAGACCCTTGTCAACAACGCCGTTCCGAGGCGCCACGCACGGCAGATCGATAGGTGTGCGCATGAGGGAAGACCTGCCTTACGCGGTGGGTTTTAGATGCTCGCCTGATACGAGTGGCAGAGGTGAAAGCGGCTCGTTCCCGGCACGACGCAGTTCATCCGAAATTCTTCTCGAGATCGCCGACCTCGTGGTCCGCGGCAACTCCTCCCTCGACCTGTTCAAGGATCTGGCTCCGCGCCTGCAGGAGTTGACCAGTTGCGATTTCGTTAAGTTCTCCGTCCATGATCCCACCCAGAGCTGCATGCTCGCTCATTATTGGAAAGCGAGCACAGAAACCGGGGAGCTCAACGCTTTCCCCGTCGGCGAGTGCGTGAGCGGATGGGTCTGGCAGCATCAGCAGGAGCTGACCATTTCCGACCTCGAGCACGATGCGCGCTTCCCCACCTGCCTGTCCGCGCTCCGTGAGCACAATGTCCGCTCCTACGCGTCCTTCCCGATGAGTACGGCCCAGCACCGCTACGGAGCACTGGGCATGGGCAAGAGCGAGAAAGAGGCGGTGGACATCCAGCACTCCCTGTTCCTATCCCGGGTCGCTCAACTGCTTGCCCTCGCTCTGGAGAACCAGGACATCCGCCGTGCCCTGCACGAACAACAGGAACGTACAAAGAGTCTGGTCGCCATCAGTCAGGAACTGACTTCCAGTCTCGACCTCGAGCGATTGGCTCCGATCATCTTTACCAATCTGCGCCGCATCATGAACTACGACTATGCGGTGCTCGCGCTGCTGGAGGCGGACAATCGATCCCTTCGGATCCACGGGGTGGACCCGCTGCCTGGTTGTGAACCGCTGGTCTCGGAAGGCCAAAGCATTCCACTGGAGCGAGCCGTTTCCGGGCAGGCCATTGCAACTCGCAACATCACATTTTTGAACGAAGCAGACCTTGAGCGCATGGGCACCGCGCTGGCCTACACAATCCGCGGAGCGGGTGTTCAATCCATCTGCTGTGTTCCTTTGTTCTCCGGGAGCCAGGCCTTAGGAACGCTCAATTGCGGCAGCAAACGCAAGAATGCCTTCCGTCCGCAGGACGCCGAGTATCTGCTGCAAGTGGCCAGCCAGATCGCCGCCGCCATCCACAACGCCCGCGCGTATCGGGAGATTGATCAACTCAAAGACCGCCTGGCCCAGGAAAAACGCTACCTGGAAAACGAAATCAGCAGCGAATTCCGTGTCGGCGAAACGATCGGGAATAGCAGCGTCCTAAAGCGCGTCCTCGACCACGCCGCCATCGTCGCCGACACCGATTCCACCGTCCTGATCACCGGCGAAACCGGCACCGGAAAAGAGCGGGTCGCGCGCTCCATTCACAGCATGAGCCGCCGCAAAGACCGCAACTTCATCAAGCTCAATTGTGCCGCCATTCCCACCGGGCTCCTCGAAAGCGAGTTGTTCGGCCACGAGAAGGGCGCCTTCACCGGCGCGGTCAGCCAGAAAGTAGGCCGGCTCGAATTGGCGGACAAGGGCACTCTGTTCCTCGACGAGGTGGGTGAGATTCCGTTGGAGTTGCAGCCCAAACTGCTGCGTGTTCTCCAGGACCAGGAATTCGAACGCCTGGGAGGTACGCGGACCATCCGCGTCGACGTTCGACTGATCGCCGCCACCAATCGCGACCTGCTTCGCGAAGTCGAAGAAAAACAGTTCCGCAGCGACTTGTACTACCGCCTGCACGTCTTTCCGCTGCATCTTCCCCCATTGCGCGAGCGCCGCGAAGATATTCCTCTGCTGGTTCGTTACTTTGTGGAGAAATCCGCGGCCCGTTTGAACAAGCACATCGACTTCATCCCCGATGAAGCCGTCGGCGCCATGCTGAAATGGAAATGGCCCGGAAATATTCGGGAGTTGGAGAATTTCATCGAGCGCTCCGTCATCCTGTCGGAGGGCAACACCTTGCGTCCACCACTGTCTGAGTTGCGGCTGGAAAACTCTCATCAGCAGACCGGCGACGATGGCACGCTCCGCCAGAAAGAACGGGACCACATCATCGAAGTTCTGCGGCAGACCAGGGGCGCTCTATCGGGCTCGTCCGGCGCAGCCGCACGTCTCGGCCTGAAACGGACCACCCTCCAGTACAAAATGCAAAAGCTCGGCATCTCCCGCATGGACTACCTCGACTGATGTGATTCCTGCCCAATGCTCGGCGGCTCCGCCGACTTCCCGGCGGACTTTGTAGTTCGCGCCTGTTCCCGAAACTCCCAAGGCATTTAGAGCGCGTCACTTAACCGATTGGCACCTCTGGCATGCCGCTTGCACCGTCCGTTGGCTCGGCACATTCCTCTCTCCCATTGAACCGTTCTTCCAGCCAAGGACGTGACGAGTAAGGAGATCTGTATGGGCGTGCCGCGCCGCTTCGCAATTCCCAACGATTGTCTAAGTTGCACGCTGAGGCGTGAGTGCGATTTTTGTAACCTTCCCCCTGACTTGCTGGGCGAGTTCAACGCCATGGGGCATCTCACCTTGTTTCCCGCCGACGCCACCCTCTTAACCGAAGGCGAAATCCCGCGCGGCGTGTACATCCTCTGTTCCGGCCGCGCCAAACTGGCCGTCCAGGCCCGCGACGGCAAGACCGTGATCCTGAAGATTGCCGGAGACCGCCACCTGGTGGGACTCAGCGCGGTTGTTTCCGGGCGCCCCTCGCCGGTGACGGTCACCACCATTGAACTCTGCCAGATCAAGTTCGTCGAGCAGGTCAGCATCCTCCACTTGCTCGAGCACAACAGCGTTGCTGCCCTGGCGTGCGCCCGGCTGCTCGCCGCGGAGGTCGGGACCACCTTCGATGACGTTTACGATCTGCTCCTCGCCCGCAGCTCCACCGAGAAACTTGCCCGGCTTTTGCTCTCCTGGGTCGCCGGCGAGCCTCGCAATCGCGACCTGCGTGTCTCGACCGACTTCACGCATGAAGAGATGGCGCAAATGATCGGCTCGTCGCGGGAAACTGTGACCCGCTTACTGAGTGATATGAAGCGCAAGGAATTGATTCGCCGGGAAGGATCGACACTGATCATTCCGAACCGCATCGCTTTGCAGGCCATCGCTTCTTAAGCCCTTCCCTGGGCGGACGTCAGCTAGTTTTGGCGACCGCCCCTTTTTTCTCTTACAGGTTGAACAGTTCCCGCAGGCGGCGGGTCTGGGCGCGGCTGACGGGAATCTCCGTCTGCTTCTTGTCGTCCATGCGCAATTGGTAGGAACTCTTGAACCACGGAACCACTTCGCGAATGTGATTGATGTTGACCAGGAACGAACGATGCGCCCGCCAGAACAGATTGGCATCGAGGCTCTCGAACAG
>JAIQFZ010000139.1 GCA_020073015.1 Terriglobia bacterium
CTCGATGGAGCGGAACACGCGAACATACGGGAACGATTCGTTGAGGGCCCGCGCGACTGAGGCGACGATAGCGGGATCCCGGCTGCCCATCGGGAACCATTGCTGCAGAATGCCGTCCGGACGCAGGTGCAGCTTCGCAAGGGCATAGAATTCCTTCGAATAAAGCAGGCTGGATGCGGCCGCCTCGACGGGAGGAGGCGGGTCAAGGACGATGACGTCATATTGTTCCGAAGAGCGTTCCAGGTAAAAGCGCCCGTCATCCACCACCACCCGGGAAAGAGGTGAGCGCAGCAATCGTTCAGCGTCGGCATGGAAGAAGGGGAAAACGGAAACCACACTGGGCACCAGTTCCACGGCCGTGGAGGAAATCCCCCACGAGAGCACCGAGCGGTGTGTTGTGCCCATCCCAAAGCAAATCACCAACGCGTTTTTCGGTGGCCTCTGCAAGTACGCCAGCGGTAAATGGGCAATCATTTTCGTGATCGGCGTCAACCCGGTCACCCCATTCCCGTTGACCAGAAGTTGCTTCCCGGTTCGGGTCGCTCCGGCCGCCGTTACGGTGGCCGTGCTGTCCCGGCGGACTTCTCTCGGTGAGTAGCGAGTTTCGTAATCAACGGTCCCGACCACCAGAACCAGGGAGATTAATCCGACTGCCACCGGCTTCCACGAGATTCGCGGCTGCGGTCCGCGGGCACGTGGCATCGCCAGCCGAGGCCGGCCCAAACTGACTGCGATCCACGGGAACGCGAAAGCCACCAGCGTGAATCGTTCCCCCAGGAATGGCAGCAGAAGAAAGCCGGAGACCAGCGGCCCCAGTACGCAACCCGCGATGTTAATGGCGTAACCTCTGCCGGCGCGATCCGGATCTCCCAGAGACACGCGATCCAGAATCATAGGGGTCACAAATCCCGCGAGGAAGGAAAATGGAAGAATGCTCACCACGCGCAACGGATAAAGGAGCGGCAAGCGCGGGTCGCAAGCGGCGAGCGGCAAGAGCACTGAGAATGCGATCAGGGCCAGCAGGAAAGTGCCCGGAGCGTCCTCGCCGACTTTACTCCGCCGATAGAAACGCGAACCGAGGTAGGTAGCTCCTAGATACAGAGCCAGGATGGTCGCAAATGCGTACACGACCGTGCCCAATGCGGGCGTGAACATTCGGATCCACACCACCTCCACGCCCATACTGGTAAGGCCAGTGGCAAACAGCAAACCATGAGCCCAGATGCGCGTGGCCTGGGGCACGGATGAGTCGGAGCGTGTGGATTCGAGCCGAGTACCCACCTCCTTCAGCGTGAGGCGCAGGCTGAGGATGAAGGCAGTCGTGGCCAGGCAGATGTTGAGCACTGTGCCGACATGCAAGGTTCCTTTGAATCCCCATTCCTCGATGATCAACAAGGGCAAGAGCGCGCCCGTCACCGCACCCAGGACGTTGGCCAGGTACAAGTAGCTGAAGGAACGCGTGGACTCCCCGGAAAATTCGCCCTTGATCGCAGCCATCGCGAAAGGAAACGTCGCGCCCATACACGCACACCACGGCACCAAGGTGAGCCCGATCCACAACCCAGCCACCACGTAGTAAGCCGGCGATGAGAGCGCACTGTTTGAGTCCAGCCGTTCCAACAGCCTTCGTCCCCAAGACAACTCCAAGGGAACAAAAATTGCGGAAAGGCCAATCAGCAGCTCCGCGCAGGCATACAGTCGCAGGGCAACAGGACCGAGGGGAGTTGTCCGGCTTCGGACATAGTGACCGGCCCCCCACGACCCCAAACCGAGCCCGATCATAAAGGCCGAGAGCACGATCGACACCAGCGCCGTGGTGACCGCAAACTGCGCCATCGCCAGACGCAGCCATACCAACTCATAGAGGATGCTACAAAACCCGGATACAAAGAAAAATCCAAAATACCAGCCCATCGTATGGCCCGACCCTCATCGCCCAGATTGGTGGGAATCGAGTATTAAAGCAGGACATCTTCCCTGACGCAAACACAAGAATCCACGCTACCGAACCCCGGTGGTTGGCTCCGTTGATTTCCAGCAATAGCGAATCTGGAAGATGCAAGCCAAGTTCGCGAGAAAGACTCCCTTCCTCCCTTGCTATACTCCCGTCATCTCGGTCATGAAATCGTTCAATCTTTGCCTGCTTGGTTTCGGCAACGTCAATCACACGCTGGTCGAACTGTTGCGACTGAAAAGCACAGAATTGCGGGAGCGCCATGGGATCGGCTGGCGGGTAACGGGAGTTGCCTCGCGGCGGTTGGGGTGGTGGGCGAATCCGGACGGGTTTGATGTCGACGGTCTCGTCATTGCCCGCAGTTCTTCGGCGTTCGCGGAACTGCGCGGGCAGGAATGCTCGCGCCACACGGACTGGCTCCGGGCTGCGCGCGCCGACGTCCTGTTTGAAGCTACCTCACTCAACCTTGAAACCGGTCAGCCTGCTATCGATCACATTCGCGCCGCGCTTGAGCATGGCGCCCACGCCATCACCGCCAACAAAGGACCGATCGTCCACGCTTACCGCGAACTGTGCGACTTCGCCACGGAACGAGGCAAGCAGTTTTTGTTCGAATCGACGGTGATGGACGGTATCCCGATCTTCTCTCTGTTTCGCAACACGCTTCCTGCTATCGAAGTGAAAAGCTTCCAAGGGATCCTGAACTCGACCACCAACGTCATGCTGACCGGAATGGAGCAGGGCTTGAGTTTCGACGATTCTCTTCGCTACGCGCAACGGCTCGGGGTAGCCGAGACCGATGCGAGCCACGACATTGAAGGCTGGGACGCCGCTGTGAAAGTCTCGGCGCTGGTGAACGTGGTGATGGGCGTGTGCCTGCGGCCCCAGGACGTGCAGCGTCTTGGAATCAGCCAGTTGACGGGCGAAGAAGTCCGGGCGGCACGAGCTGCGGGCCGGCCGTACAAGCTCGTCTGCCGGGCGCAACGGACGGGTACCGGGGTCGAAGCCAGCGTGCGGCCGGAGCAACTCCCACTCACCGATCCGATGGCGCTGGTGTCGGGTACCTCATCTATTATTCGATTTGAAACCGACATCTTCCCCGGGCTCACGATCACCGAGGAGAGTCCCGGGCTCTACGCCACTGCCTACGGCATGCTCGCCGACTTCATCCGGGCCGCCGGTTCGTAACCCGGCCGGGTCGAGAACCAACAAAAGCACTATCACCCCGAGTCGCATTCTCGGACAATCGGGGAAGGTATCGCCCGCGTCACGCTGGTCGTTGCGCCACCTGCGTTCGCAGATTCGCCGGCTTAAAGCTGGGAGCTGCGAAGTTTAGAGCCAGGGAGAAGTGTATATGTCAGGGCAAGTCATTCTGTATTTCGACGATCAGGCGGACGCATTGCGCTTCGCCCTAGCCGCCGGCTCCGTGATGGCGGGTGATGACACGCGCGCCACCGACGATCTGGTGCAGGAAGCGGCCCGAGTTACCCGCATCCGCCTGGACGACGCCAAGGCCGAAAAGCGCAAAAAGGCCAATTCTCCAGATTGTGCCGCATGATGCACGCGACCGCGACCGAACGTACCTGTACCCCCTAACTAAGACAAGCTCCTAGATTCTCGGCGACTGAATGTCCATCCTTGGTGACGGAGCGGATCGTAGCCCAGCTACGGCGCACCTTCCGTACATCATGGTGCGCACCTTGAGCCAGCGCACACGGTCCGTGTCGAGGCCTCTTTCGTGCTGTGCCACTTCCGTTCGAAAGCCTGGAGATTCCGCAGCGAGATTAAGGTTGCACGCGGTTTGTATGTATGCTACGGTTTCGCTCCACCAGCCGCTGGCAGCGCAGAGTTGAGGGGATTGTCGCTGTGAGGTCAGGGCAGGGATGCGCGCCCGCACGGATTGGAGCTGGGAATGAGACGACGAGGGCCCCGGGGGACACACCATGTCACAGCTGTTCTCAACCGATACGCTGCCGGTTTCAGACCGTATTGATGCGTGGCAATGGAATGCGCAACAGATCTGCGGTGACTGCCGCATTCGTCTCCCCAAGTCCTCATTCTACGGTGCGATCGAAATCCGGCATGTCGGCGGCCTGCGGCTGACGAGATTTTCTTCCAGCCCGCTCTCTTTCTGGAAATGGCCTTCCGAAACGGCCAATCCCGACAACCGCTTCTGCATCGTGATTACGCAGCTCGCCGGCATCCGGCGCTACGTGCAGAATGGAAGCAGCGTGTTACTGAACCCCGGCGATACCACGCTGATCGATTCGGGACGTCCCTGGTCTTCCAGTTGTGGTACGGGCTGTGCGCGTGTCTACCTACGCGTGCCGCGGTGGATGATGGAGAACCGGCTGCGACTGCGCGAAATCCCGATCGCCCAGCGAATCAGCGGGACCGGAGGCCTGGGTGCGACCCTCTCCCGCTTATCGCAATCACTCTACGCAGAAGCCGAGCGGTTGAAGGAGGACGAAGCCGCGGCCGCGCTGGATGCGTATTTCCAGATTCTGTCGGCTTGCCTCGGTCGCGCGGAATCTGGCGAGCAGCGCCGCCCCGAACTCCGGTCGCGAATTCAGCGATTGATCGAAGACCGCCTGTCGGATCCTGGGCTGAAACCCGCAGAGATCGCGGCGGCGGCCGATATTTCCGTTCGCCATTTGCACCGCCTTTTCTCAAACGCCGGTAGCACACTGGGAGATTGTATTCGCGCACGGCGTCTGGAGCAGTGCCGGAACGATTTGGCGAACCCGCGGCTGCGCAGCAAAACGATCACCGAGATCGCTTTCAATTGGGGCTTCAGCGATTCCGCTCATTTCAGCCGGTGCTTCCGCAACCAATTTGGTATCTGTCCTCGCACTTTCCGCGCACAAACCGGTCTAAAAACATGGAATTGCGAGGGGGACCAGGGAGTACGCGATTTCTTGCGCACGGAAATCGCTGAACTAGGAAATTCCAAACCCAACTAACCGGAGCCGGAGTCCGGGCGACGGGACCTCAGTGCCTTCCCAGGAATTCCGCCCAAGCCGCATCCTTCGGCTTGGGTTTTCCTTGTTTGCCGGCTTCGTCAATGCGAAGAAAAGCATTCTGCATGTACCGCACCGCGAGCCACCGCAAGGGTTCGCGCTCCCAATCGGGCGACCGTCTTTGAGCGATGGGCAACTGGCTCAGTTCAGTGCGCTTGCCCGAGATCAGCTCGGCCAGGACGCGACCAGTCAGGTTGGTGGTTGAAACCCCCTGCCCCGTATAGCCTCGCGCCGTGGCAATCCTGGTCGCACGATCAAACTCCGTCATCGGCATCCAATCGCGCGGCATGCCCACCGGACCTCCCCACGCGTGGGTGAACTTCACACCTCTCAGCGTGGGGAACCACTCGACCAGCGTTTGTTGAATGCGGGTATGCGTTTCGGCGTGACGATCCTGCTCGTCGGAGATCTTAGAACCGAACCGATAAGGCGCCCCACGGCTGCCAAACAGGATGCGCCCATCGGCGGTCCGGGTGAGGTAATCGACCGTGTAGTTGCAGGACGCCAGGCTTTCCCGGTTCTGCCACCCGATCTCCGCCCACTGCGTCGCGGTCAGCGGTTCAGTCAATGTGATCAGTGAGTAGGCAGGCAGAACCGCGCGATGAAGCTTGGCCAGACGGGTCAGGTACGACTCCCCGGCAAGAACGATGGCTTGCCGGGCGCGAACTTCCCCGCAGGGAGTCAGCAGCCGCGGCGAAGGTTCCCCCTTAAAATCCGTGACCTCGGTGCGCTCGTAAATGACGCCTCCACGCCTTTCGACCGCGCGAGCCAACCCACGAACGAGGCGGCCGGGATGGACGCTGGCATTTTCCGAAGCGTACAACGCACCGCAAACATTCGTGACGCGCACGCGTTCCTGGGCTTCACTTGCGCTGCACAAGCGATACTGCTGGCTGAGTCCCAGCCTGGAATATGCCTCGAAAGCAGAGCGCAGCATCGGCAGATGGTGCTCTCCCCGGGCCAGGGTAAGGATCCCGCCTTTGTGAAAGTGTGCGTCAATGCGCTCTTCCTGACAAACCCTGTCAACTTCGTCCACCGCCCCATTCATGGCGAGCATCAGGGCCCGGGCGGCGTCGCGGCCATAGCGGCGCTCCAGCATTGCGGGCGTCACAGGAAACTTGGAAGAACACCATCCGCCATTGCGCCCGGAAGCACCGAAGCCCACGATCTCTTTTTCAAGGACAGCGACTTTGAGGCCTGGATTGTTCTTCAGCAAATAGTAGGCTGTCCAAAGCCCGGTATATCCGGCGCCCAGGATGACTACATCGAAATCCGTGGAGCGCGCCAACTGGGGCCGGGGCGTGAGATCGTCACCCGCGGTCTCGAGCCAGAAGCTGTACTTGGAGTAATCAGTCATATCACGCGGACTCGGTCGTGAGGGCTGAGTCTGTCCCGGAAGAGTGCGGCTCAGCTTTCGACACTCGCCACTTCCATCTCAGGTTCTTGCTGCTGGTCGTGCTTGCGCGATGTCCGAACGGCAGCACCCAGCACTCCCCAGATCGCAAGGGCGATCCATTCGTGCGAGGTAAAGTGACCGGGAACCAGAGGAACCAGCTTCACCAGGATCATGACGGACGTCACGATCAACCCGAAGACCGCCGCGGCACGCCGCCGCCACGGAGGCCTCATCCGGTAGTAGGACGCACAAGCGGCCATCCAAGCCACTGCCGCTGTCACCGCACCGACTTCTAGGATGGGAATCAGGAGAGCCTCACCCAGGAAAATTGCCAGCGCGGTCGCAATTCCAACTGCGATGATCGCCGTGGAAGGAGTCCGTTTGACAGGATGCACGTAGCTCATCCTCGGATTGAGCAGGTTGCGGCGCGACATGGCATACAGCAGACGGGAAGATGCCACCATGTTGGCGTTGAAAGCCTGGACCAGCGCCACCAGGGCTGATCCCATGATGAGGACGACGATCCAGTGGGCATGCAGCGCGCGTTCGAATGCGACTGCTGTCGGAAACTGCTGGTTACTGTTGAGACTTTGCCAGGGAGCCACATACGAAACGGCGCCGATCACTACCCAGAAGAACGCGAGCCCCGCGAAAATCGTTAGCAGGATAGCGACGGAGAAATTACGTCCCTCGAAATTCGGGTTGGCTTCTTCCGCGCACTTGCCCACCGACTCAAAGCCCGACACCAGCCAGGGCACGACCTGCCAGACCAGCAAGATGGACAGCAGCGGCGCATGGCTGAACAGGGGATAGAAGTTCGAGACCGATCCATGTTTCGCTCCGGCCAAAGCGAAGATGACGACCAGCGTGAGAAACGTGAACGTGGTCGTCTTGCTCAGCCGGGCACTGGCTTGAATGCCCCGATAGTTGAGCCACGTCAACAAAACAGCGATTGTAAGCCCGAGCAGCATGTGCGGCAGGTACACGGGGTATCCGCCCAGACGGTAGAGTTCGTGCGTATTCAACGACGGGAACAGGTAACCGCTGATCCGTCCAGCGGCCAAAGCCTCAAAGGGGCAGGTGAGGAAGTAACTGAGGAACATCATCCAGCCGGTGGCAAAACTCACCACCGGAGGAAAGAATCGTGCCACGTAGGCAGCCTCGCCAGCGGCGTCGGGAATCTCCTTCACCAACTGGCCATAGACATACCCGATCGGCAGCAGAATCAGCGCTCCGGCGGTGAAGCCGAGGATGGCGCCGAGCGGGCCGCCGCGCTTCAGGATGTCGTCCATGACGACCAGCCACGCCGTGCCTACCATCACGCCGAAGGCCAGCGTGAAGTAGTCCACCAGACGCAATTTGCGAGCGAGGTGGGTCATACGGTCCGCGAGAGTCTACACGAGCTCGCTCTCAGTAGGTTCTGCCTCCACTTAAACCGAATTTTCAGAACTCGTACCTCAGTGCAAACTGCATCACACGAGGCTGCGTCAGCAGGCCAGTGTAATTGCCAAAAGTGTTCCCGCTGCTTAGCGCCACCTGCTGCAGTGAAGCAATGCAGCCGCACGCTTGAGTCCCTAAGCCCGACAGAGCATTGAAGCGGTGCTGGTTGGCAACGTTGAAAACCTCCCAGCGGAACTGCAGGCTATGGCCTTCGATGGGCATTTTCCAGCGCTTGTTGAGCGCCATGTCCAGGCCGGCATATCCGTCGCCGCGAATCGCATTGCGCGAGCCTGCCTGGCCGGGGAAAGGATGCTGGAAATCTTTGAAAGCAGCCACCGGATCGGCGAACACGCTGACGGCGCCCGTTGCGGGATCGACGTGATGCCCGATCTTCGGCTTAGCGATCATCTGCGCGATGCCTTGCTCGTCCCAGTTCGTCGCCCAGAAGTTGCCGTTATCCACGGTGAAGGGATATCCACTGGTCCAGCGGCCCACGCCGGAAAACTCCCAGCCGCCGATTAGCGCGTCAACGACAGAGCTGGCATTGCTTGCGAAGCGCCGGCCCTTGCCAAAGGGCAACGCCGCCATCCAGTTCGCGTTGAGCTGATGCGTCGTGTCAAAGTCCGACACCGCCCGTCGTGCATTGGGAGAAAACGCATTGGCCAGGCGAGTGCCCGGAGCACCGACGTTGACGCTTGAACTCCAGCTCAGACGCGTTGCCGCGGAAGTGATGTCGATCGACTTGGAATACGTGTAATTGAGATCGAACTGGATCCCGTTGCTGAACTGCTTTCTTAGAGTGGCCTGGAGGGCGTTGTAGTTGGATTTCCCGATCGAACTCCAGGCGAACATGCTCGTCGCCTGGTTGTTCAAGTAGTTGCCTCCCACTCCCCCGAATCCGGTGCATCCCGGCTGCTCGCAGGGACGATAAACACCCCCCAAGTCATCCCCTAAACCGCCGTAGAGGTCAACGTTACCGATCCCAACGACCTCGTTGCCGGCATAGGAAAGGAACGGATCGTAGTAAAGGTCGTAGATGGCCTGAATGAGGCTCGCATTACCGGAAGCGGGGCTTATTCCTGCGAAATTGCCGTAGCTCTCATATTGAGTGGCGCCAGATTGCAGGGGCGGCAGCATATCGTGCCAGTAGGCAGCCGTGGAACCAATAGCCGTGTCGTTAATTGAGGAATTAACGAAGTTCACGTAGTCCTCAAAAGTTGGAAACGAACTGTTTGGGTGCGCCTGCGCTATTTTGGCCAAAGCGGTGGCTGCGGCGTAGTAATCAATCCCGGTCTTTGGATCCACGATGTCAAGCGGTTGACGGAGGTCGCGCTGGGTAAGCAGATTACGGCCCAATCGACCCACATACGAGAGTTGAATGGAAAACTTATTCGGCAATTCGCGTCCAATGGAAAAATCGATGGCCCAGGAGTGAGGCGTTTTGATTGACTGGTCTACTCCCC
>JAIQFZ010000140.1 GCA_020073015.1 Terriglobia bacterium
GAGCGGGCGTGGTGCCCCATCATGATAAGCAGGCCTCCGAAGATCGAAATCCAGAGCAGCATGGGAAGGAACTTCTCCTTCTTAACATGCTTTCTCCAAATCTCACCCGCTAATCTGAGTGACTTTTTCAACACCCACGGGATTTAACAACAGTTACCAACAGGAATACGCTGTCACTTGTTCCCACTGCTCGTAGAACGGCAACCCGAACGCACCGGGTCGAGTTTCAAACTTGTTGCCGCGACAAGTGCATCTACGGTGTCTTTGTTCGAGCTGGCGAAGATAAATACGAAGGCTTGAGCGTCGCAAGCCTTTACCAAGACGGCTTCGTAGAGCGGACCTCGGAAATCGGTGCGTGCGAATGACATTCCACCGAAGCTGGTTTTCAGATTCTCCTCCATCGGTTCATACCCCGTCTGCCGATTGCCTCTTACAGCCTTGGCCATGTAGGCATCGGTTGAGCGTTGGCCTTCGGGATAATAGGCCAATGCGTCAGCGTAGAAGGCCGTCACCTTCCGGGGCGACAACAAGCCCTCTTGATGCCACGCCGTAACTGTGACCAGAAGGGGAAGAGTGCCGGGGGTTCCCTTTAATTCCGGCGTCTGGAACTCCAGCCCGTCAGCTACGGTCAATTCCAAGCCAATCGAAGCATTCTTGTAAGTGCGACCCTCAACCGAGCCTTTCTCCATCTGCGGCACTGGAGTTTTGCTTGTGACATCAGACGGTTTCGACGGTACGACAACCGTGGTCGTCCGCTTTTGCGCGAATGCGAATAGCGGGAAGGTGAGAATTATCGTCGCTGCAAGTCTGCGCATGATGGGCGTATTATCTCTCGGCATCGTAGCTGTTGTTAACAGGCGCAATTTCACTCACAACACGCAGAACGATTCACAACGCGCCGCTGGTGGGCATCAGCACAACTTTTTCAGCCGTGCTGTCCTCCGGCAGAAGCAGCGCGTTCACGACCGTTTCGGCCACAGTTTCCGCTGACAGCATCTTCCGGCGCGGCGCCTTCGGCCACATCGTTTCCCAGATCGCCGTATCCGTAGCCCCCGGCATCAGGGCGATCACGCGGATTCCTTTCGGCCGCAGCTCTTCCCGCAACGTGTCGGTGAAACCAAGGGCGCCGTGCTTCGAGGCATTGTAGGCTGCCGATCCGGGAAACACGCGCTCCGCCGCGATCGACAGATTATTCACGATCGTGCCGCCGCGCTTCATCACCGCCAGCGCCGCCTGCGTCACCAGGAACAATCCGGTCAGGTTCGTGTCGATGACCTCGCACCAGGTCGGATACGGCAGTTCACCAACCTTCCGGTTGGGATGTCCGACGCCGGCATTGTTGATCAGAATATCGAGCGGCGTGTGCAGCCCCCGAACCAGTGCGAACAGGTAATCGACCGAATCCGGGTTGCGGACGTCGCAGGCCTGCGCCAGAACCAGGACGCCGAGCTTGTCCAGTTCCAGTGTGGCCTTGGCGAGCGCGCGCTCGTCGCGTCCCGTGATGACCAGGTCGCACCGCTGACGCGCCAGGGCCCGGGCGATGGCCAGGCCAATGCCCCGGTTTGCCCCCGTGATGAGGGCCAGCCGCCTCGATGCTGTGGGCGGTCGCTTGGGCATAAAGGGATGCTTCAGATTAGTCCAGTTGAGAAGGTCTTGCGAGGAGGGAGTTCCCAAACTAGGCAACAGCTTGTGTAGCGCGGACACTCCTGTCCGCGTGTCAGCAGCGCATCCACAGTCTGCGCGGACAAGAGTGTCCGCGCTACACAAGCCTACTGCCCGTTGGTTCTCTGCCGGATCAGCGACAGGAACTCGGTGCGCGTCTCCTCTTCCTCGCGGAAACATCCCAGCATCGACGATGTCACCGCCTGAGAGTGCTGCTTCTCGACCCCGCGCATCATCATGCAGAGGTGCCGCGCTTCAATCACCACGCCGACTCCCTGGGGCTCGATCGTTTTCTGGATCGTCTCGGCGATCTGCGTGGTCAGCCGTTCCTGAATCTGCAGCCGCCGCGAAAACACTTCGATCAGCCGCGGAATCTTGCTCAACCCGATCACCTTGCCGTTCGGGATGTAGGCCACGTGCACCTTGCCAAAAAATGGCAGCATGTGATGCTCACACAGGCTGAACATCTCGACGTCTTTCACGATCACCATCTCGTCGTAGCTGACCGTGAAGAGCGCCTTGCGCAGAAGCGCCTCCGGATCGTCTTTGTAGCCCTTGACCAGGAACTGCATCGCCTTCTGCACGCGTGCCGGCGTACGCGTGAGCCCTTCGCGGTCGGGGTCTTCTCCCAGGCGGATAAGCATTTCGCGGACCAGTTCTTCGTAGCTGGCGCTGGTCAGGGTGGCTGGTGCGGTCGTGGATTTCATAGAATTTGTAATTTGCGATTTGTAATTTGTAATTTCTGCTGGTGGAACTGAACGCGTTCACCTTCCCCACGCAATTACAAATTACCAATTACAACTTTTCTCCCTCTCCCGCATATTCAAACGAATTCATCATAGTCTCTTCAATCCGCACTTTCTCTAGATGTGCCTGCCCGAACCGGCGCTTCACAATTTCGTAAATCGCGACGCACAGATTCTCTGTCGTCGGCACATTCGTCTTGAATTCCGGCAGCAGGTTCAAACTCTGATGATCGTAGCGCTCGATAATTTCCTTACCGACAAAACGATCCAGATCGACCAGATTGCAGACCATGCCCGTTGGCTCATCCACCGGCCCGCTCACCGTGATCTCGACCATGTAGTTGTGCCCGTGCCCATAGGGATTGTTGCACTTGCCGTAGGTCGCACGGTTCTCCTCCGCCGACATCTCGTCGCTGTGCAACCGGTGCGAGGTGTTTCGTATACCCGCACGCGATGGAGTTGTGCGGCCTTCAGCTTCGGCTCGAGCCGTTGCCAGATGGCGATGGCCAGGTTCTCGGTGGTTGGAATCCGCCTGAAAAACTCGGGCACTTCCTTATTCAGGAAGCGATGGTCCAGCGCATCCAGCACTTCCCGGTTCATCACGTCTTTCAACTGCTTGAGGTCGACAACAAATCCCGACCTCGGATCGACCGCCCCCTTCACCGTGACCTCCAGCGTGTAGTTGTGTCCGTGACCGTTGGGGTTGTTGCATTTGCCAAAAATACGAGCGTTCTCTTCCGGCGTGAAGTCGGGATTGTGGTAATAGTGCGAGGCGGAAAACTCAGCTTTACGGGTTAGATAGAGCATGGATTAGTAGCCAGTAGTCGGTATCCAGCAAGCTTCGTATCAGGGTATCGCTTTAGCTATGCCGTCAGTCGTTCTTCATTTCAGCCCGAAGGGGCGGCCCAACTTAGCCCAGCGCTTCAGCGCTGGGAGCGCAAGCAAATCAGAGAGAAGTCCCGGAGGGACGGCCGACAATAGCCCGCCACTTCAGTGGCGGGACGCGAGCACCGATTTCGCTCCAGTCCCAGAGGGACGACTGAGACCATCTGACCTTCTCAAAGATTGCACTGCACCCACCGACGCTGCGCCGGCATACGTCCGCCCCTTCCACAATACTCCTCCGCCGGCGTGCGCCCTTCTCGATCGCCACATCAGATACCCGAATACCGGCGGCCCAAATGCCAAGGCCACAAGACTCGTGCCGAAACTGAAGTGTGCACGTCGAATTCGCAAATACAAAATCAGTGCTGGAAACACAAGCGGAAGTGTCAACCACGCGATGATCCACTCAGCACCCGACAACAAGGCACGTTTTGCAGGGCGTGGAAACAGCAGCGCCAGATTCTTCGTCCAACCCTCGCGGACCTCTTCCCAGTTTCGATACATGCGCGTGCGCACGGCGTCGCCACCGTACCGGAAGAATACCCGCCGGCCCGCCTCTTTGAACCTGACCGCCAGCGCCACGTCTTCCAGAATCTCACCGGCCACCGCCTCGTGCCCGCCCACGGCTTCGTAGGAAGTACGCCGCGCGAGAATGTACTGACCGTTCGACGCGATGACTCCCGATCCCGGTTCCCTTACCTTCTCCGGTGGATACTGCGCCGCCAGTTCCGCAAAGATCACCGGCATCACGGCCTTTTCTGCAAACGTGACGACGACCTGCTCTGGCGAATACGACAACAAATCAGCTCTCTCGCTCTTCGCCTCCGCAAGCGCCCGCGCCAGCGACCCCGAACGATGTACCGTGTCCGCATCCGTAAACAGCAACCACTCCCCGCCCGCCTCGCGCACACCGGCTACGACCGCATGATTCTTGCCGGTCCATCCCTCCGGCAGCGGCCCCGGGGAGATCACCCGCACTCCCGCAAAGCTCCGCGCGATCTCCGCCGTGCGGTCGGTCGAGTGGTCATCCACCACGATGATTTCAAACGTCACGCCCGTCTGCGCCGCGAGCGACACCAGACAGTCCCCCAGGCATGCCTCCTCATTACGGGCGGGCACGACGATCGTTACCTCGGGCGGCGTGGCTGGCTGATCAACATTCATCGCAATTTCCGCTATTATAACGGTGTGACCCGTACGCTCGTCGTTATTGGATTACTCCTTGCCCTGATGGGATGCTACAGCAGCACTCATCCACCCCGCATTGGTTCCGCCGCACCGGATTTCACCGTGCAAGACTCCGATCACAAGGTCACCCTCAGCCAGTTCCGCGGCCGGGTGGTCGTGCTGAATTTCTGGGCGACCTGGTGCCCGCCCTGCATCGAGGAGACGCCTTCGCTGATCAAGATGCAGAGCCGCATGAAGGATAAGGGCGTGGTCGTGCTCGCCGTCAGCATCGACGTCGATGACGCCGCTTACCACAAATTCCTCAAAGACTACGGCGTCAATATGGTCACCGTGCGCGATGATGCCCAAAAGGCCGCTTCGCTCTATGGCACCCACGGTTGGCCCGAAAGCTACGTGATCGATCGCAGCGGCGTCATCCGCCGTAAGTTCATCGGGCCCGTGGAATGGAACAGCCCCGAAGTTACGGAATTCCTCAACAGACTTTAAGAGCAGGTCACAGGTGTCAGGTTTCAGGAAAAACCAACTACTGACGCTCGGGGTACTCGGGCATTGGGAAGGTATTGACACCAAAGACTGCGAGGCGTTCTCTCCTCCTGAGACCTGAGACCTAAAGCCTGACTTTCCGCAGCCGCAGCGAATTTGTAATCACCGATACCGAACTGAAACTCATGGCCGCCGCCGCCAGGATCGGGCTCAGCAATAATCCAAAAACTGGATACAGCACGCCCGCCGCGATCGGCACGCCGATCGAGTTGTAGATAAACGCGAAAAACAGGTTCTGCCGGATGTTGCGCATCGTGGCCTGGCTCAATTTGCGCGCCCGCAGAATGCCTTCCAGATCTCCTTTCAGCAGAGTGATTCCCGCGCTCTCCAGGGCCACATCCGTGCCCGTGCTCATGGCGATGCCGACCTGCGCTTGGGTCAGCGCCGGAGCGTCGTTGATGCCGTCACCCGCCATCGCCACGATGCGGCCTTCTTTCTGCAGTCCAAAAATGATTTCAGTCTTTTGCGCAGGCAGGACTTCCGCCTTGAAATCCTCGATTCCCAGGCTGGTCGCGATCTCCTGCGCGGTCGATTTGTTGTCACCGGTCAGCATTACCAGGCGGATTCCCTGGGCTTTCAGTTCCCGGAGCGCATTGGGCGTCGAAGACTTTACCGGATCCGCCACCGCAATACTCCCGACGTACTGCCCATCGACCGCCACGAACATCTCCGTCGAGCCATTGGTCCGCGCCACGGGAATCGCCCCACCGTTTGCCAGCGCTCCAATCTGATGCATCAGAGCCGCATTCCCGACGGCAACCCTCTTCCCTTCTACCGTTCCCTGCACGCCCCGGCCCGGCACAGACGTAAAGTCAGCCGGTTCCATCAACCTCAACTTCTTTTCATTCGCCTTCGCGACAATGGCCGACCCCAGTGGATGCTCACTCGCTCGCTCCAGACACGCCGCCAAGCGAAGGACTTCATCTTTGTCGTTGCTTCCAGTTGCGGAGACTGCTACGACTTTCGGCTTTCCTTCCGTCAGCGTCCCCGTCTTATCGAAGACGATCGTGTCCACTTTTTCCATCGTCTCCAGCGCCTCAGCGTTCTTGATCAGCACGCCCGCGTGCGCCCCGCGCCCCGTGCCCACCATGATGGCCATCGGCGTCGCCAGTCCCAGCGCGCACGGACATGCGATGATCAGCACCGCGACCGCGTTCACGATGGCATGCGCAAAGCGCGGCTCGGGTCCAAGTACAGCCCAGGCGATGAACGTCACCACTGAAACCGCGATTACTGCCGGCACAAACCAGCCAGCAACTTTGTCGGCGAGCCGTTGAATCGGCGCCCGCGTCCGCTGCGCCTGGCTTACCAACTGCACGATTTGCGCGAGCATAGTCTCGCTGCCCACATGCTCCGCCCGCATTACCAGCGCGCCCGTCGCGTTCACCGTCGCCCCAATCACGCGAGCGCCGGTTCCCTTCTCCACAGGTATCGATTCGCCCGTGATCATCGATTCGTCGACCGCGCTCGATCCCTCCAGCACCACGCCATCCACGGGGATCTTCTCGCCCGGACGCACGCGCAACTTGTCTCCCGGCTTCACCTGTTCGAGCGGAATGTCGCGTTCCGACCCGTCTGCGGCCATCAGCCGCGCCATCTTCGGGCTCAAATCCAGCAGCGCCCGGATCGCACTCGAGGTCCGGCTGCGCGCGCGCAGCTCAAGGACCTGCCCCAGCAGCACCAACGTGACAATCGCGGCGGCGGCTTCAAAGTACACATCCGGCTCTCCGCTCATCGTGCGAAACGAGGCGGGAAATATCTGCGGAAAGACGGTTGCTACCAGGCTGTACACATAGGCCACGCCCGTGCCCATCGCGATCAGCGTGAACATGTTTGTGCTGCGGTTGACGATCGAAGTCCAGCCGCGCTGAAAGAACGGCCATCCGCACCAGAGGACGACGGGAGTCGCCAGGAGGAGTTCGAACCACGGTAAAACCGAATTCGAAGTGATGAGTCTTACATTGCCCCGTGAAACGTAAATGTAGAAGACGTAACCCAGTCCCATGAACGCGTGCGGCCACAACATGCTCCCCATCGCGATCGCCAGCAGCGGAGCCGTCAACACCAGGCTGATCCAGAACCGCCGCGTCATGTCGCGCAGCTCTGGATTCTTCTCTTCCAATGTGACCGTGCGCGGCTCCAGCGCCATGCCGCAGATCGGACAACTCCCCGGCTCCGCGCGCACAATCTCCGGATGCATCGGGCAGGTGTATTCAGTCTTGGTCGCAGGCAGCGCGGGCGATTCCGGTTCCAGCGCCATCCCGCACTTCGGACAAGGTCCCGGCCCAACTTGCCGCACCTCCGGGCACATCGGGCAGAGGTAGGCCCGGGTGTCCTTACCCGCGGCCTCATCGCCCGCTCCATGGATGGAGCCACGCGCGCCCTCGCCCGTCCCGGTCGCAGGCATCCCGAATGCCACCAGCCCCGAACCCATCGGCTTAGGCGGAGCCGAAAGAATCTTTTCCGGATTAGCCCGAAACTTTTCTAAGCATCCCGCCGAGCAGAAGAAATACTCCGTGCCGCCGTGCGGCGTCTTAAATCGAGCCGTTGCCGGATCCACGTCCATCCCGCAGACCGGATCCTTCGCCGTGGTGGAGCGACCGGCGCCCACGCCTGTCCCGGCCGCGGCAGGCATCCCCAACATCACCAGCCCCGAACCCATTCCTTTAGGCCCGCCGCTAAGAAACTTCTCCGGCGACGCCTTGAACTTCTCGCGGCAGCCGCCGCAACAGAAATAGAAATTCTTGCCTCCGTGCGCGTGCGAGAACTTCGCGGTGGCCGGATCCACCTTCATCCCACACACTGGGTCCACGGCTGTGGCCTTCTGCGACGTGCCTGGGTCTAACGGATCCATAGTCTCCCTTGCCAGATCGCGCTTGGCGGAATCTGGCCCTTATTAGATACTCAAAGGGTAAACCTCGAACCTTGAACTTGGGAGAGATGAGATGACCTACCTCGAAGTCGTGTACCGTTACCAGACTCCGCCCGGAGAGAAGGAACTGCGGGCCATCGATAGCGTCCGCGAGGTGTACGGGATTCAGCGCATCCAGTTCAAAGAGGCGGAGCGCACCGTGCGCGTGCTGTTCGACGCGTCGCGCATGAAGGAAGACGCCGTCGCGCGCTTGCTGCGGCAGGCCGGCATTGACGTGCAGGAAAAGCTGGTTCTCGCCTGAAATCTGCCGGCAATGGGACTCGTCTCCTCCGCCACCTCAGGGCCAAGATGTCCGCAACAAGTAGTTCTCTCTGAACGCGATCCTGCGCTCATCTTCGTGTGTTTGTTGAACCGATGTGCCCGCGGACCATACAGGCGGGCCAACACTCCGCCCCCGTTTTCCTGTCAGTCGAAGTAAAGATGATCGGGGGAGGGCCGCCAGGAGACGAAGCGGAGTGTCTAGCGTGATCGACGAACTGGGTATGCAATGGGGCATGGGGAAAGACCTCTGGCCGAAGTATTTTCCGTCATGCCCCGTTGCGCGCCACTTCGTCTGCCTCAAGGAGAAGCATCTGGTGGGCCATTCTCTAGACCCTTGCCAGAGTGCATTTCTAGAACGCAAAAGCGGGTAGCTTTTGCGCGTGGCAGGAAACTTTTACTCTTCTTTACAGAGTTTCTCGCTTTGACACGCCCAATTCCCCCACCCAGCACGGCTTTTGCCCGGCTCGTTCAACCCCGGCATGTGGTTCCTCGGTTCAGGAATTCGTACGGAGCATCGGCACATTGGCGCAAACGAATTTTTTTTCGATATAATCTAACCACTCACATCGCGCCCTTAGCTCAGTTGGATAGAGCGTCTGGCTACGAACCAGAAGGTCGGGAGTTCGAATCTCTCAGGGCGCGCCATTTATCTCGTGACTTCAACTCACCGTGGCAATAGGCCCCAGCCAGCCGACAGGTCTCTACGCCTGCAACGGTCTGCCCCTACCGGCTCTGCTATAATTTTTCTGTCTCAAGCGTTGTATCCGGTCCGTGCGGAAGTGGTGGAACTGGCAGACACACCATCTGATGCCATCACTTTAGCAATTCTTTGCAAGCTTCTGATCCTGCAGCTTTTACCTTTCGCCTCAATTACTTCCAAAGAATCACCCAAGGACGGCCAGTAGCCCGCAGTAGGCGCCGGATGCAGGCAGTCGGTGCAAAATCCGGTGCAGTTCCCTCACCCTTGCAACCGGCAAACTCACCTTTGCAACCGGCAGACTAAACATCTTCCGGGGCGACCGAACAATGGCCAGTCGGTGCAAAATCCGGTGCAGTTTGCTTCCCTCGAAAACGGACAGACCAAATGTCTGGCAACCCGCCGAGCGACAACAAAAAACCAACCGCCAACCGTCTACCAGACTGTCGACCAACACGCATCTGTCGAGTCCCTTGGGCAAGTGTTTGCCCCGAGGTCCTCGAAATGACCGCGCGAAGTACCAGAAAGCCTTTTCAGTCGATCCGGCGCTCTCGAAAGCGGTCGGCCCAGGGAGCCTAGGCTGCTCGCCGGAACAATTTCCTCGTTGTCCGGTTCAAACTGCACGCGATTGAAATAAGCGAGCGCCAAGTCCTTGAGATCAGTTACCGTCGCGGTGTGAAAACTAAAGATGCACCCTCCCACGGGTATTTCGCTAGAATGTGGGTCTTCGAGAAAGGAGCACCATGGCTAAGAAGAAAATTGATCCACTCAACAAGAAGCAGTACGGCGCCGTATCGACTATGCTCACCGTCTCCGACATACCTGCTGCTGTGAGCTTTTATCAAAAGGCTTTTGGCTTTACCAAGCGCGGGATCATGAACGGCCCTGATGGCAAGGCGGTTCATGCTGAACTGACGTTACGGGGCACTACATTAATGCTCGGACCGGGAAACGCCTCCATGGGCAAACGCACTGCCAAAAGTCTTGGTGCTTCGCCGGCGAGCCTGTTTCTCTACGTGGAAAATGTGGACAAAGTGGTCTCCAAGGCTCTCAGTCTCGGAGCCACAGGCAAAGGCCCCGTGATGGACATGTTTTGGGGCGATCGGTGCGGGACCATCGTGGATACGGACGGATACGCATGGATGGTAGGTACGCATAAGGCTGAGCCTACAACGAAGGAAATGAAAGCGAAAATGTTGGAACAGATGGGTCCGCAGCCGGCGGGTGCTGCCACCGCCGCCTGAGTGCATTTCTTGCTGTCAGGCGGTCTAGCGGGCAAGAGTCGGGCTGATGGCCTATTCTCGGTTTACCTGCGATCCATCCCAGCAATCGGCCGCAATTTGAGGGTCGGTCGTGGCCAGGTTACAGGTCTCGCAGATGTAGGCGGTTGTCCGTCCCCGCTTGCAGGGCAGATGAGCCAAAAGCAGTGTGTGCCAGGTTTTTGCCCTGCAGCTTCTCTTCACGCAGGAGGTAGCAGTATGGTGGTAGGCTCCGCGGGCTGCACCCGCGCAGCCGTTCGCCATACGACTTCGTCAGCCCGCGGGCCGTATTGATCAGCGACGTGCGTGCTCGGACCAACCCCGCTCGCGCCCGGATGACCGTCAGATCCGCTTGCGCTTTTCGACTGCGGTGTTGTACCGGCCCCAGCAGATCCGGGTCGATGCGCGCCAGCCGGGCGAGCGTTCGGGCATCGAAGCGATCATCTTTCCGACGGCTCTCTCCGATTAAGCGCACGTTCCGCGCATGGGCTACGATCACTTCGTGCTCCAACTTGCTCAGCAGCCGGCTCACCCACGGCGAATGCATCCCGGTTTCCAGTGCGATCCGGCTGCCCGGCATTACCCCCGAAGACTTCCTTCATTGGCCTGCGGTGTGGTAGCCAGCTTTCGTTCCAGAACTACTTCTCCGCCTGCATCCAGAACGCAGTACCAGCTCGACCGATCTCCCAGATCCTAGGCCAACGGTCAATCCCTGACCTGCACATTTTCCGATCTCACGGGTCGCTGCATCCCGTCGGAGACCGGCCTTCTCATCCCATCTGTTTACAATAAACCCCGGTTCATGAATGCTTTACCGGAAACCACCAGTGAGGCAGAACAATGCTTCGATCTGGCGGCAGGTCAAGCAACCTTCTGTACGGCTGATCTCGTCTTGAATACGTGGGGGATTTGGCCCCCCGATAACCAAAAAATACATCTGTGCGAGGTCACTACCATGAAAAAGTCTCTTGTGTTCGCAGTTATTCTTGCGACGCTGACCCTTTCTCTGGGCGCTCAGGACAATCACCAGGCCGGAGCCCTCAGCCAAAAGGGCATCGATCGCATCGTCAAGGAAGTGCACCATGAGCTCGTCATGCTGCCCTTCTACGGCGTCTTCGACAACCTGGCCTACAAGGTCGATCCCGACGGCACCGTAACGCTCCTCGGACAGGTCTCTCGGCCCACTCTCAAGTCGGACGCCGAGAACGTTGTGAAGCGCATTGAAGGCGTGGAGAAGGTTGTCAACAACATCGAGGTCCTGCCCACTTCGATCAACGACGACCGCATCCGGCGCGACGTGTATCGCGCGATCTACGGCAACAGCGTTCTCAGTCAGTACCAGTTGCGTGCGGTTCCGCCCATTCACATCATCGTGAAGAACGGACACGTCACCCTGGAGGGCGTGGTCGCCCGCGCCATGGACAAGCAGATCGCCGGCATGCAAGCCAATCAAGTCTCTGGCGTCTTCTCCGTCACCAACAATCTGCGTGTCGAAGAGGAAGAAAAGAAGTAGTGTGTGAGGTGGTTGTAGCGAGTAGCAAGAAGCGAGTCGCGAGTGCACACACTCACTCGCGACTCGCCACTCCTCACGCTCTTGATGTTGTCCAGATAGTGCGGGCGCTCCCTCCCTGCAGAAACCTAGGGATGGCCGATGTTCCGAAATCTGTTCCTTTCCGAACGCTAGAAATCAAGTCTTTGGTGTTTG
>JAIQFZ010000141.1 GCA_020073015.1 Terriglobia bacterium
AGGAGGTTGACAAAGAAATCATTCGTCAGCGTCTCGGGCCGGTTGGTGAAGACGCCGTGTTTGGCCTGCCCGAAGTTCGCATTCAGGGCGCGCATGCCGCCGACGAGAACCGTCATCTCGGGGGCAGTCAGTGTCAGCAACTGCGCCCGATCCACCAGCAACTCCTCAGCCGACAGGACCGGTCCGCTTCGGAGATAGTTGCGGAACCCGTCAGCGATCGGCTCCAGTACGGCGAACGAGTGCACGTCGGTCTGCTTCTGCGAAGCATCCGTGCGCCCCGGCGAGAAGGGAATCTTCACTTTGTGCCCGGCCCTTTTCGCCGCTTCCTCGACGGCTGCGCAGCCGCCCAACACGATCAGGTCTGCGAGCGAGACCTTCTTCCCTTTGTTCCCGTTGGACTGCGAGCTGTTGAACTCCTTTTGGATCGCCTCCAGCCTCTTGAGAACCTTCGCCAGTGCGGCCGGCTGGTTCACTTCCCAATCCTTTTGCGGCGCGAGACGAATGCGCGCCCCGTTCGCCCCACCCCGCTTGTCGGAGCCACGGAACGACACCGCAGACGCCCAGGCAGTCGTGACCAGTTGGGAGATCGACAGTCCGGATGCGAGGATCTTGGCTTTGAGAGCAGCAATGTCCTTCTCCCCGACCAATTTATGATCCACGGCGGGAACAGGGTCCTGCCACAGCAGGGGCTCCTTCGGAACGAGCGGGCCAAGGTACCGCGAGATCGGCCCCATGTCGCGGTGCGTCAGCTTGAACCACGCACGGGCAAACGCGTCTGCGAACTGATCTGGATGCTCGTAGAAGCGCCGTGAAATCTTTTCGTAAGCAGGGTCGAACCGCAAGGAGAGGTCAGTGGTCAGCATGGATGGCGCGTGGCGCTTTGACGGATCGTGCGCATCCGGCACCGTACCGTTGCCTGCCCCATTTTTCGGTCTCCACTGATGCGCACCGGCCGGACTCTTGGTCAGTTCCCATTCGTAGCTGAACAGGTTCGTGAAGAAGTTGTTGCTCCACTTCGTAGGCGTCGTGGTCCAAGTGACTTCCAGGCCGCTGCCGATCGCGTCACCGCCTTTGCCCGTTCCAAATTTGCTCTTCCAGCCGAGGCCCTGCTCCTCGATGCTGGCCGCTTCCGGCACTGCGCCCACCAGTGCCACATCGCCAGCGCCGTGGGTTTTGCCGAAGGTGTGACCGCCGGCAATGAGCGCAACGGTCTCCTCGTCATTCATCGCCATGCGGGCGAAAGTCTCTCGGATATCCCGTGCCGCGGCAACCGGATCCGGCTTTCCATTCGGCCCTTCCGGATTCACATAAATCAGACCCATTTGCACGGCAGCGAGCGGATTCTGAAGATCACGGTCGCCGCTGTAGCGCTCGTCCGCCAGCCACTTGCCTTCAGGGCCCCAGTAGATGTCCTCTTCGGGCTCCCAGACGTCCTCGCGCCCGCCGCCAAAACCGAACGTCTTAAAGCCCATCGACTCGAGTGCGACGTTGCCGGCGAGAATCATGAGGTCGGCCCAGGAAATTTTCCGGCCATACTTCTGCTTGATTGGCCACAGCAGCCGGCGCGCCTTGTCGAGGTTCACGTTGTCCGGCCAGCTATTGAGCGGCGCGAAGCGCTGCTGACCGGCCCCGGCCCCGCCGCGGCCGTCGCCGATGCGGTACGTACCCGCGCTGTGCCACGCCATACGAATGAAAAGTGGCCCATAGTGCCCAAAGTCGGCCGGCCACCAATCCTGCGAGTCCGTCATCAAGGCATGCAGGTCCTTGATCACGGCATTCAGGTCGAGGCTCTTGAATTCTTCCGCGTAGGTAAACTCTTTGTCCATAGGATCGGACAGGGGGGAGTGCTGGTGCAGGATCTTCAGGTTCAGCTGATTCGGCCACCAGTCGGCATTCGTCGGGGCCCCAGCTGCGGTGTGTGTGAACGGGCATTTTGCTTCGGTTGACATGATTGCTCCTTCCTTTAAGAAAACTTTGACGAACTACGAACGCATCCTGGCTTTCCCATTCGCGCAATCGCCACTCTTATCAAGATTCTTGCTTTCGGAAATGTGGGATAAGATCCCGGTTTGGTTACAGAATGTCTTGCTTAGGTTTTTGCTCGGCAGCGGCGACAGAGGCCAAAGACCTCGATCAACGGCTGCGTCAGATCAAAGCCGCCCGGCAGTTGCCGGGATAGCCGATTGAAATCGATGAACTCTCCTTCGATGTCCTGCACCGACTTGCAGCGGGAGCAGACCAGGTGGTGATGAGGTTTGAGATTGCCGTCCACGCGCAACGTGGACGCATGAGGAGTGACCTCTCGCAGCAACCCACACTCGATGAAAAGCCGCAGATTGTTGTAGACCGTGGCGAGAGAAATGGATGGAATGCGACGTCGGACCGCGGCGTAAATGCTTTCTGGGGAATGGTGTCCGTGGGAAGCGATGACGGCCTCATAGACCACCTGACGCTGGTGCGTGACCGCTAAACCGTGCTTCGCGGCCAGCTCACGGAACTGTTCATGGGTGAGGCGCATAATTATCGAATAAGAATGAGTATAAAATGACCGAGAGCAGTGTCAACCGAAATCTTTCCTGTGACCTCGAAGAGGGCGGTCGGCCGCAAGACCAGGCTGTGGCCGCTACCACGACCGGCATCGAGACCCGCTTCTGGAGGGATTGTTTGAATGCTAAGTCCAAGAGGAGCGCGTGGTGTACAAAAGCTGAACTCAACGACCACGTTGATTCAGAGAACAACCACGGAGGCTCCTCAACGGACATATGTATTACATCGGACTGGATGTTCACAAGAAGACGATCAGCTACTGCGTCAAGGATGCGAGCGGTCAAGTTCACCAGGAAGGAAAAGTTGGAGCAACACGCTGGGAACTGGACGCCTGGATGAAGACTCTTCCCCGCCCCTGGACGGTCGCCATGGAAGCAACGATTTTCACCGGTTGGATCTACGATCATTTGCTTCCGCATGCGACCCAGGTGAAAGTGGCACACCCCCTGATGCTGCGTGCCATCGCAGCTGCCAAGAAGAAGAACGACCGCATTGATGCCGCGACGGCGCACACTGCGCTATCGACACCTGCTGGTGCGCCAGAGGGTGCAGATGAAGAATCGCATCTCGGGTCTGCTCATGGAAACGGGAGTAAGCCATAACAAAAAGCGATTGCACAAGGTGGGCTATTTTCGCGAACTGCTCTCGGCCAACGAAGAGGTGCAGGAAAGCATCCGGCCGTTGCTACGCCTAAGCCGCGACACGATCGTGCGAATGCAGAAAGCGGAATACGCGCTCGTGAGTTCGCTCCAACGAGATCCTCTGCTCGCCGAGCGAATCAAAAGGCTCAGAACCGTTCCCGGAGTAGGACCGGTCACCGCGTTGACCTGGGCGTTGGAAATGGGAGATGTTTCACGGTTCAGGTCGATTCGACCAGCAATCAGTTACTGTGGGCTCTGCGGTGACGAAAAGAGCTCCGCTGAAAAGGTGACCCGCACCCCGCTTTCCAAGCAGCGCAACAAACATATTCAGCGTGTGCTGGTGGAGGCCGCGAAGCTCGCACCCCGGCAGGATCACACTTTGGCCCTGGTCTATGAAAGAGAAAAGCAAAAAGGAAATGCCAATCGAGCGACGCTGGCCGTTGCTCGGAAGATGGTGGCTTATTTGCTCGCCGTCGATCGAGGGCAACGCGACTTCGTACCGTTCGCAGATCCCCGGAGTGTAGCGGCTTAGAAACCGCGGCCCTCCGGGCGAAAAAAAGGAATCACAGAGCGCGCAGGCTGCCAGGTCCTGCGGTTGCCGACTGAGCGACGGAGTCGTACTCCCGAGGCTCTCTCCGGATTGTTTCAGGACTGGCAGCGAACACACACTCAATCTTCTGTGACGGTCCGCAAGGATCTGAGACAGTGGATGGATGTCCGGTTCTGCGAAGGCAGGAACCAATGCCGAGAGGCACACCTGCGAGCTGTAAGACTCTGAAATCCTTCCTGTGCGCGCTCTCCCGAGCGCGCCTTGGGCGAAGTGTTTTTCTCATTGACAAAGACTTACATGGAGGTCGGCAAACCGGAGAGCGCCGGGATAAACCGGCATGTTGTAGGGGATGAAAGAGCTCTACAGGAAAGGAGAGCAGCGAATCCATCCTGGCCTCGAGTCTTGCAGGCAATACCGCGAGGTGTTGCTTGAAGCGTAGACAGGGGTATCGGTGGCCGGGCTATTGAGCTTCGAAAAGCCGATGGAACAGGATGCCGACTCCGTTCCGGTAGGGAGGAAGGCAACACGGCAGCCACGCTAATCGCGAGTGGACTGTCGGTCCTGCGTAGTCTAAGAACCCGCGCACGCTGAGAAACAACATGCACGAGAACCGGGAGATCTCCTGTACGTCTTGGACGAAAGAACAAGACCGGTACGCGAAGGCCATAAACCGAACGGCGGACATGAACGTACAGGAGAAGTCGGACTGTGCCGTAGTACCTGTGAACCAGACGAACAAGGAAGAGCGATCTTCGGCGGAGACTGGGGAGGGAAGGGCACAGACTGAGGAGAACATCGATCAATCACGCATGCGCCCGACACAGAGCGGGAAATGTATGTCCCAGGGATTGGACGGTGTGCGGCAAGCAGCAAGAGCAAGGAAGCAGGAACGGTTCACCGCTTTGCTCCACCATCTGAACGTCGGACTCCTCCGCGACAGCTTCTACGCACTCAAGCGTCAGGCTTCTCCCGGAGTCGATGGCGTGACGTGGCAGGAGTATGAAACCGGATTGGAAGATCGGCTCATCGATCTGCACAGTCGGGTGCACCGTGGAGCGTATCGAGCACAACCCTCACGACGAGTCTACATACCGAAGGCTGACGGACGACAACGCCCGTTGGGCATCGCGGCACTGGAGGACAAAATCGTTCAACAGGCCGTGGTGACGATTCTCAACCAGATCTATGAGGTCGACTTCAAAGGCTTCTCGTATGGGTTCCGGCCCGGTCGCGGCCCGCATCAAGCGCTGGATGCGCTGACGGCGGGCATCCAATGGAAACGAGTGAACTGGGTGCTCGATGCGGACATTCGTGGCTTCTTTGACAACATGAGCCACGAGTGGACCACGAAGTTCATCGAGCATCGCGTGGCTGATCGCCGGATACTTCGCTTGATCCAGAAATGGATGAAGGCGGGAGTTTCGGAAGATGGCCAGTGGTCGGAGACGAAGCTAGGTACACCGCAGGGTGCAGTGGCTTCGCCATTGCTCGCCAACCTGTACCTGCACTACGTTTTCGATCTATGGGTGGAGGTCTGGCGCAAGAAAATGGCAAAGGGCGATGTGATTGTGGTCCGCTACGCCGACGATCTTGTGCTCGGCTTTCAACATCGAACGGACGCTGAGCGATTCCTTCGAGAGTTTCGGGATCGATTGGCCAAGTTCGGTTTGGAATTACACGCGGACAAGACACGACTGATCGAGTTCGGGCGGTTTGCCGCTCGAAACCGGAAGCAACGTGGAGAGGGAAAACCAGAGACCTTCACATTCCTGGGTTTCACCCACTTCTGTGGGCAGCGCATCAGCGACAAGGCCTTCATCGTCTGGCGGATTACGGCGAAGAAGCGAATGGTCGCGAAGCTCAAAGCCATCAAGGCCGAGCTTCAACGCCGGAAGCATCATCGTACGACCGAGGTCGGTGCATGGCTTCGAAAGGTTGTGCTGGGCTACTACCAATACCATGCTGTTCCGGGAAACTCGACGCAGTTGCGCATCTTTCAACGTCGCGTTTGCTGGTTGTGGCGGAGCGTCCTTGTCCGTCGCAGCCAGCGCGCCCAGGTGCGATGGGCTCGTCTCTCCCCAGTCTTGACCCGGTGGATTCCCCAACCCCGCACTCTGCATCCTTATCCTGATGCACGCTTCGCCGCCACTCATCCACGGTAAGAGCCGTATGCGTCAACGCGCTTGTACGGATCTGAGCGGGGGGCGATCAGCGATGGTCGTCCCTACCGCGACAGTTGGGAACTCCGGCCCGGACTCCTCCTCCGTGTCGGCAGCTGCCACTCGTCGGCGCTGTCCGTAAGACCGAGTTCGAGCTCTTACATCCGAGGGAATCCGGAGTTCAACACGCACTCACTCACCACCGCCCCATTTTATTTGCCGGCGCGCAAGAACTTGCCGGTGGTGGCATCGACCACGCCCACGCCCTTCGAATCACTCCGCGAGCTGCCGTACATGATCCCCCACACCAGTTGCTTCGACTTGGCATCCCAATCGAGCGAATAGATGATGGGCTGCTCCGGATTCTTCTTGAGGATATTTGCGCCGCCGTTCTCCTGCGCGATGGTAAAGGCCTTGTCAGAATCGATGATCAAGAGCATGGGCTGAAACATCGACCGGGACATGTCTGGGGCGGACGCGGTTTCGGCAGTTCCGGTGACGCCGATGGGTGCCTCATTCTTCAGACGGCTGCCCGAGCAGGTGAAGGTTCGGTTCGTGCCGCGGCTGGCGGAGGCGAACATGGCGCGCCAGATGGTGGATTTTCCATCGTGGCCTGTGCTTTCGGCATTGAGGTTGGATTCCATGTGGACCGGCATCGCGTCCGGTTGCCAGCGCGCGGCGGCGTTGGCTATCTGCGACAAGCAGTTCTTGCCGGTGTAGAGCACCGGTTCCTTTTTCTCCGCCGCCGGAGATGGCGTTGGGGACGGCGTAGTACTGGGCGTGGGCGCCGAACTGCACGCGACAACAATCACACCACTCAGCAGAATGGCTGCGACGCCCGTCACGCGGTTAGCTTTCATCGGTAGACCTCCACATTCGAGCCGACCAGCTCGATGCGAAGCCATTGTAGTCCTGTTGGCAAACGACAGCTGTGATTCCTGCGCGACCTCAGTCCTTCCGGCCCACCGGCGAACGGTTTGCCCCGGGTGGCCAGGTGTGGCTCAGCCGTCTTGGACGCATGCGCCACCGCGGATGGGTATAGCGCCGCCGACCCAAAATTGGATCTCTCCGACCGCAAGGAATTCTCGCTTCCCTAGCCGGTTAGCAGATCCCCTCACACCCGATTCTTCGCGGCCGCTGCCCGGAAGTCCTGCACTATTGTGGAAAGCTTCTCCTTGCCCATGATCCCGAGCAGGAGTAGAGTGAAACAGCTCTTGCGGTTTCCCGCCCTTCGTATTCCTCACCAGCAATTTGTGCACATAGCTGCAGTGTCTGTGCAACTAAAGGCGGTGGCTGGATGGAGACCCCCATATGTGGTGTTTTAATACTTGACCCGTCGCACCCTTCGCCGTTAGAGTTGGTCAAAAGCAGTGGTGCCCACCTCGTTCGCGGGGCGGGCATCCGATTGTGCGGCTCTGGAGGAACCTCATCGGTTACCCCTGAGGCGCCGCCCAGCAGATTTGCAGTGCATCCAGCCAGGGCGCACGCGGACCGGAGTGTCCGCGCTACACACGCATGCCCGCGGGCAGAAATGCCCGCGCCACACATGAAGGAGTGACTTTGCTCAAACTCAAGAAGCTGCAAATTCTGGGATTCAAGTCGTTTTGCGATCGCACCGAGCTGAAGTTCCACGGTGAGGGGATCGCCGCGATCATCGGGCCGAACGGCTGTGGCAAATCGAATATTGCGGATGCGATCTCGTGGGTGCTGGGCGAGCAGTCGGCCAAGTCGTTGCGCGGCTCGCGCATGGAAGACGTCATTTTCTCCGGGACGCGCGACCGCAATCCCACGGGCATGGCGGAAGTCTCGCTGACGTTGATTGATCCCGAAATCTATGGCGGGACGGATGCGAACGCGCCGACCGAAATCGAGATCCAGGATGAGCTTCCTTCGGGAGCGGAAGACTGGGACGAGGCGGAACTGCGGGTAAAGGCGGCGACCGAGACGGCACAAGCGGTGGAGGAAGCGCAACCCGGGCAGACCGAAGAAGTAGAAGGCGCAGCACCGGCAGAAACAGGTGATGGCAACGCGGCAGCGGCGGGGCCGCAGGTGGTGCTGAAAATTCGGCGCAGGAAATTCAATCAGCAGCAGTCTCATACCGGTGAGATTTCGGTCACGCGGCGTTTGTTCCGCAGTGGCGACAGCGAATACCTGCTCAATGGGAAGTTGTGCCGACTCCGCGATATTCAGGAACTGTTCATGGGGACGGGCCTGGGGCCCGAGTCGTACGCGCTGATCGAGCAGGGACGCATTGGCCAGATTCTGAGCAGCCGTCCGACCGACCGCCGCGCCATTATCGAAGAGGCGGCGGGGATCACGAAATTCAAGACCAAGAAGCGTCTGGCGGAAGCGCGCCTGGAAGACGCCAAGCAAAACCTGAACCGCGTCAACGACATTTTCGAAGAAGTCACGCGGCAGATGAATTCACTCAAGCGGCAGGCGAACAAGGCGGAGCGCTACGCCAAGTTGCGCGACGAGATGCGCGCCAAGCTGCGCGTCGTGCTGGCCAGCAAGTTCACCCAGATGGATCAGGAGAGCGTGGCGCTGGATGCGCAGATCAATCAGCTGGGCGAGGAGATCCGGCACCAGAGCGACGGCGTGCAGCAGCTCGAGTCGGAGCACTCCGAGCGCACCCAACGCGGATACGCGATCGAGACCGAGACACGGCAGAATCGCGAGCGGCTCAACCAGATCGCCATCGAAGTCGATCGCGGACAGGCGCGGAGCAGGACCAACGAGGAGCGCTGCGCCGAACTGATCGTGCGGACTGCGTCTTCGGAAGCGGAGCTCGCGCAGGCGCAAAGCCGGCTTTCCGCGTTGGAAGCAGAAAGGGACGGTCACCAGCAGGTGCTGGATTCGGCGGCTGCGGACTTGGCAGAAGCTCAGCGGGAACTCGCGCTCAGCCAGCAGGAGACGGCGGGCGCGGCCGCCAACTTGGCGGCGCTGGAACGAGAACAGGAATCAGGACGCGTGGCGGTTCTGGAGGCGGTGGGTTCGGCGTCCAACCTGCGCAATCAGCTTACGCAGGCGCAGGAACGGCTGGCGGGCATGGACCGCGAAGAGCAGCGTTTGCGAGCGGAGATTGCAACTGCCACTTCACAGTCGGAAACGTTTGGAGGGGAACGCGGTCAGCTTGCACTTGAATTTGAGACGGTTTCGCAGCGGGTAAACGGTCTGGTGGCAGAGATTGCGCAGTTGCGCCAGACCCTTGAAGCCAAGCGTCACGAAGAGAGTGCAGCGAAGGTGCACCTTGATTCGTTGCGCTCGGAATACGCTTCCGCCCTCGGCAAGAAGGGGTCGCTGGAGGCAGTGATCGCCGAGCACGGTTATTCGACCGAGTCGGTGCGGCGGCTGTTCCAGTCGGGCGCGCTGCAGGGCGGACACGCTCCGGCGGGCGTGCTGGCGGATTTTCTGGAAGTCGAGCCGCGCTACGAGCGGGTGGTTGAAGAGTTCCTGCGGGATGAGCTGAATTACGTCGTGGTGAAGTCGTGGGATGCGGCCGACGAAGGTCTGCGGCTGCTGCGCTCGGATGTGGACGGGCGCGCGACCTTCCTGGTGCATCCGGAAGATTCGCAGGCGAAGTTTTCTTTCGTGGCCGATGAGAGCACGCACTACTTGCCCGCCAACGATTCGATCCTTCCTCTGAAGAAGTCGATTCGCGTGCTCAATGGATTCGGGAAATCGCTGGAAGTGATTCTGCCGAAGCTGGGGAATGGCTACATTGTGCCGGATCCGGCGGTGGCGCGCGATTTGGCGCTTTCGAGCCCGGACGCGTTCTTCCTGTCGCAATCCGGCGAGTGCTTCCACAATGTGACGGTCACCGGCGGCAAGCAGCGCAGCGAGGGCCCGCTCTCGATGAAGCGTGAACTGCGCGAGGTGTTGCGTCTGCTCGAAGAATTGGAGCGCGCCCTGCGCGAGAAAGAGCTGCTGGTGCTCACGTTGGGGCGCGAAATCAAGGAGCACACTTCCCTGCTGGAGCGCCTGGAAGACGAAAAGCGCGAGGCCGAGAAGCAGGCAATGACGTCCGGACACCTGCTGCAACAACTGGACGGAGAAATGTCGCGCGTGCGGGAGCGGATCGAGGTCAGCGAACGCGAACTGCGGAGGCTGGGCGGTGAACGTCAGGAGCAGGCAGACCTGATCGCATCGCGACAGACGGAACTGGCTGCGATCGAGGAAAGACGCGCCCAATTTGAATTGCAGATTGCGGCTGGACAGGAACGGCTGGCGGTCCTGCGCCGCGAGCGGGATCTGGCTGCGGAGAACACGTCGCAGCGCGCGGCCCGGGTTGCGACCCTGGAAGAGCGGCACCGGTCAGCCGCGACGCTGCTGGAGCGAATCCAGACGCTGGTTTCCGAAATGCGCGAACGAGCGGCAGCCTTGCAGGCCCAGATGGAGTCGGCGAGCGCCGAGATTGCCCAGCGGCAAAACGAAAACGTGCAACTGGCTGAACAACTCGTGCAATTCGAAGCAGAGAGGAATGCGGGAGAGGCGCGGGAAGGCCTGTTGCAGTTCGAGTCGGAGCAGGTGCGGGCGCGACTGGCGGAGATTGAAGACCTTCTGCGCGGCACGCGGCAGACGCTCGATCAGGCACGCGACCGGCGGGGCGAACTTTCAGCCGTCGCCGCCAAGCTGCAGTCCGACCTCCAACACTTGGCAGATACTTGCCTGAACGAACTGGGCATGGAACGCCCCGTGCTGATGGCCGACACGACAATTCCTCTGGTTACGGGGGAAGAACTGGCGGCTGAGGATCAGGCCCATCGCGAGATGCGCGCTCGCCTCGACGCCATGGGGCCGGTTAACATGATGGCGCTCGAAGAGTACAAAGAAACGACTGAGCGCCACCAGTTCCTCGAGACGCAGAGAAAAGACCTACTGGATGCGATCGAGAACACGATCGCTACGATCCGCGAGATCGACCAGGTTTCACGGCAGAAATTCGAGGAAGCCTTCTACAAGATCAACGAGAACTTCCAGGCCACGTTCCGCAAGCTGTTCGGCGGCGGACACGGCTTCATGCGGCTCACGGACCAGGAAAACAGTGCCGAGAGCGGCATCGACGTGGTGGCCCAACCTCCCGGAAAGAAACTGCAGAATGTGCTGTTACTCTCCGGCGGCGAGAAGGCGCTGACGGCTCTGTCGCTGCTGGTGGGCATTTTCCAGTACACGCCCAGCCCGTTCTGCATCCTGGACGAAGTTGATGCGCCGCTCGATGAAACCAACATCGGCCGCTTCACCGAACTGGTGCGCGAGATGAGCCTGCAGACGCAGTTCATCCTGATCACGCACAGCAAGAAGACGATGAGCATCGCGCCCGTGCTGTACGGCGTAACCATGCAAGAGCCGGGTGTCTCGAAGTTGGTCTCGGTGCGCTTCGGGGCGGCTTGAGAGCTGTAGGCAGCGCGTCCTTGGCCGGCGCCGCCGAGAATGTGAACGTGCGGAATCGGTGAATCGATCTTCGGAGTCAGAGTCGGAATACCTTGATTTGTGCGCTGCGCCCTTGACGGGCGCGGCGCTTTTTGGTTTGGTTCTGCAAAAATCGGAGTCTTTTTTTTCCAAAGCCTTCCTCAGTTTTTCCACATCACAGACCCTCCAAAAGCCGCGCCAGGAGGAGCTTTTTGCTCGTGTGCAAACTGTCAACACTTTTCCGCCTTGCTCGATGGCAAACAACCAGACATGTGTGACAGAAAGCGTTGACAAATTCTCCACGGCAGCTAGAATACGCGGAGTTTTTTACCGGTAGAATTTCAGACATGAGCCCCCAAGCCATCGATCCCGTCCTGCTGCGAACCGACTATTCCGATTTGGAGCACGTTTACCACGTTCTTTGAATAGGCTGCCGCAATCATCTCCGCGCGCTTGGCGATATCCTCGGTCGTTACGTGACCAGAAAGCACAATGGCCGAACGAGAAGGAGTGACCGTGATCTGTTCATCAGGGAAGACGCGCCTTTCTTCCTCGGCCGTTGCGCTGACGTCCACATCCACACGCAAATCAAAGCTGCGAGAGCGCTCCAGTTCATCCCAAATCAGCAGGGAGACCTCGCCCGCGGAGCGACCATGCACCAGGATTTGGGTGGGCGTAACCACGATCGCATCCGCCACGTTGGGATCGGTTACTGAGACTCTCTTCA
>JAIQFZ010000142.1 GCA_020073015.1 Terriglobia bacterium
GCTTCTTTACGGGGATCGGTGCCAACGGAAAAAGTATTCTCGTCGATCTAGTCACCAAGACGCTGGGGGATAACGACGCCATTCTCAGCGTGAAGTTACTGGCATCGGGCGCGCACGAAGACTCAGAGCAAGAGATGCGCACCATGTCTCATCTCTGCGGCGCGCGGATGGCGTTTGCGAGCGAGTCATCAAAGCGTCTGAAAATCGACATCGGGCTTGCTAAGAAACTGGCCGCTCCCGAAAAGTTGGTGGGGCGCAATCTCTACGAAGACTCTTACAGCTTTCGCCCGTCACATAAACTGATCGTCTCCGCACAAGAATTGCAGTTTGAAGCTGCGGATTGGGCAATCCAGCGACGGTTGCACGTGGTTAACTTCCCGCAGAAATTCTGCCGCCCAGAAGATATGCGGGATCACCCCGGTGCGATGCTGATCGACAAAAACATTGGCCGCGATCTGGACGCTGAGCGACCCGGCATTCTCGCACTCTTGCTCAACGAAGCCCGCGCATGGTATGCGGACGGACTCACCAAGCCCGAGATCATCCGAAAAACCAGTGAAGCATTCTTTGTGGACGCGGATAACTTTGGCCAGTGGCTAGCTGAGTGCGCCGTTCGAGATTCCACGGCGTTCACCACCACCGAAACGTGGTATCGGAGTTACCAGAAGTTCATGGATGATCTGGGGCGAGAGCCGGAATCCAAAGACGTGATCTGTAAGAAGCTGGTCTCCAGCGGATTCACAAAAGACAAGCGACGTTTTGATGGAAGCCCGCCGATGGGCGGATATATCGGTTTTAGACTCAAATCCGAAAGCGCGTCCGGCTTATCCGACGAGAATGGAAGTTACTAAGATGGAAAAACCAATGCAGTTACCGAATATCATTCCCGCAGCTCCGGGATTCCGCATCGTCACGTGCCGGATCGAAGACGAAAGAGCAGACTTTGAAGAGTCGCCACTCATCGGTTGGCTTCAACTATCAGCCACGGGATTCGATCCCGTTGACCCGATATTTTTAGATCATGGGTTGCCGTCGCTGGGGTCGGAGATGTATGGATGCCAAGTCGCATACCGGCTGCTCCACGCGGGGCTGATGGTCACAGACGAGATGATAGATTGGCTAACGAAAGAAGCACAACGTCTGCATAGCGCAAAGCAGAAAGCTGCGCAGTGACCCGCACTCCAATCTGGCGTGGCGGAATCTCCATGGGCTCATCCCGCGCTTGTGATGAGTGCAGCACATCCACCGATATGCTCTTTGAGATCACCGACACCGGACGCTGGGCTTGCCGGGCTTGCGTGCTTGATCCCGCCCGCGCCATCGGGGTCATTGATCGTCGGGGAGATCATCTCCACGGGGCGCGGATCGCAAGAGAGTTGGACGCACAGACCGCCATCACGCTGCATCTGATTGCGGCGAAAGACGGGCCACCACTCCCGGCATCGTACCAGCACGTTCTATCTGCGTTGGATCGCGCGCGCCGCGTGGATGGCGAATTCGAGACGGTGCTGGGCGAGCTGCGAGAGCGTTACCAGCAAGCTGCTTTCTTTAGCCCACGGCAGACGTTGTTAGTCCAATGGCGACTAGCTGAGAACGGGGTCATTCACGAGCCGAGCAACTTCGTGGTCTCCACGCGGAGCTACAAAGAGATTGCGCAGATTCGCAGCTTCGATGACTGGCGGCGAAAGAAAATCGCGCCGTACTTATCGTGGCAGCAACGGGGAAAGTGTGATTTTTGATGCTGAAAAAGCCCGGCACGTTCGTGGAATACCCGGCCCAAGAGTCGCGTGCTACTATCGGCTCGTCATCTGCGGCGTCAGCAGAAATGAGAGACTGAATGCCGCAAAGAAAGAACCAAACCGGAAGCGTAATGCTCAACAAGAGATCGCAGACATGGCGCGTCTTCGTTTACGATGCTAACGGCAACCGCCGAACGCGCACCGTCGGAACTCGCCGCGCTCTGCCAACCAAATCCGCCGCACGTCTTGCGGTCCAACCGATCATCGCCGAGATGCTCAAACCCGCCGCAGTAGCACCCGCAATCCCGGATCGCACCGCGCTCACGGTGGCCGCTCTTGTGGAACACTACCGCGTTCAGCGGATGCCAACTCGGTATTCCACAGCCCGTTCTTACAACGTGCGGTTGAATCTGAACGTGCTGCCACGCTGGGGCGCGCTCCCGATCACCGCCATGCAAGCCCAGCCGGTAGAGTTGTGGCTGCGATCTCTACCACTGGCCGCCCGGAGCAAGTCCGAGATTCGGGCGTTAATGGGGCGTCTGTTTGACTGCGCAATGTGGCGCGGTGACATCCCGACGCAGTTTAACCCCATGAAGCTGGTCCGGGTGCCCGGAGCATCGAAGCGAACGCGGAAGCCGCGCAGTCTGACGGTTGACGAGTTTCAAAAGATGCTGCCGCACTTACCAGAACCATTCCGCACCATTGCGTTGGTCTGCGCTTGCTTCGGACTCCGCATCAGCGAATGTCTCGGGCTGAAGTGGTGCGACGTGGATTGGCTCAACACAAAGCTGAGCATTCAGCGCGGCATTGTGCGCAACCGGATCGGCGACTGCAAGACGGTTGGCTCGGAGCAATCGCTGTTCATCAGCCCGGAGATGTTGGACGTGCTGAAGACGTGGCGACAGACTACTCAATTCGCAGCCGACAGCGATTGGGTTTTTGCGTCCCCCGCGCAGATCGGTCGGTTGCCGTGGAGCGCGGACAGCGTTGGAGACGCATACAAGAAAGCCGCAACCGCTGCGGGCATCGGGCACGTGAGCACGCACAGTATGCGGCATACGTTCCGATCTTGGTTAGACGCCGTGGGCAGCTCGGTAGCCACACAGCAGCGGCTTATGCGCCACTCGGACGTGCGCACGACCATGAACGTCTACGGGCGGATCGTGACCGACGCCATGGCAGTGGCCGCCGGGAAAGTGGCGCGGCTGGCCGTTCCCGGATCGGATTCCGAGACGAACAGCACACAAGAACAGCACACAACCGACGTAACCCATTGAAAAATGGCGGAAGCGTGTGCGAGTCGAACGCACCGGCGACAGGATTCCTGCCGCCCGCCGGTTTTGAAGACCGGGAGGATCACCGGACCCCATGCGCTTCCCCGAGGGTTCGCGCGCGCAGGCACCGACCTCCTTGCGCCTGGAACGCGTCCCGAAAATAGTAATTCAAATCCTACTTCGGTTGCGCCACCACGCGGAGATAAGGCTTCACGGTCTTCCATCCATGCGGGAATTTCTGCTTGGCTTGCTCGTCGGAAACCGAGGGCGGAATGATGACATCGTTGCCCGGCTTCCAGTTCACCGGCGTCGCGACATTGTGTTTCGCCGTCAGCTGGATGGAATCCAGCGCGCGCAGCACTTCATCGAAATTGCGGCCGGTGCTCATGGGATAGATCAGCATCAGCTTGATCTTCTTGTCCGGACCGACCACGAACACGGTGCGCACCGTGGCATTGTCCGCCGCCGTCCGGCCCTCGCTGGTGCCCCCTGCGCTCTCCGGCAGCATGTCATACAGCTTCGCCACCTTCAATTCGGGATCGCCGATCATCGGGTAGGTCACCTTGTGTCCCTGTGTCTCTTCAATGTCCGCGGCCCACTTCCCGTGATTGGCCACTGGGTCGACACTCAGCCCGATAATCTTCGTGTTGCGCTTCGCAAACTCCGCTTGCAGGCCCGCCATGTAGCCGAGTTCCGTCGTACACACGGGCGTGAAATCCTTGGGATGCGAAAACAGGATCGCCCAGCCATTGCCAATCCATTCGTGAAAGTTGATCGGGCCCTGCGTGGTTTCCGCCGTAAAGTTCGGGGCTTCAGAATTGATGCGTAGTGACATATTGTTCTCCTTTCACGGATCGATTGGGAATACTTGGATGGCAGCAGCTTAAACTCTACTAATTAAGTAGGGAATACGATACCCCGTGACTGGCGGGGCGTCAAGCGCGCGACCCTGTCGTGCAGAAAATATGTTATCCCACGCCACCCGTTTCTGCAGGCCACCGGATAAAATTTTGCAAATGACACCTCCTTCGAGAAAACTGCAGATGGTGCAGGTCGACGTCTTCACCGACCGCGCCCTCACCGGAAACGCTCTCGCCGTGTTCTCCGACGGCCGAGGCCTGACCACCGATCAGATGCAGGCCATAGCCCGCGAGACCAATCTCTCCGAGACCACGTTCATCCTTCCCGGCGATGCCGCCGCGGAAAAGCAAAATGGAATCCGCGTCCGAATCTTTACCGTTCAGGAAGAACTGCCCTTCGCTGGACACCCGACGCTGGGCACCGCCTTCGTCCTGCGCGGGCAGAGTGGCGCGGCGGAAGTCCGGCTTGCTCTGAACGTCGGCACCGTCCCGGTGCGTTTCGAAGACCGGCCCGGCCAGGCTGCTTTCGGTGAAATGACCCAGAAGAATCCTGAGTTCGGATCTACCCACGACCCACAGGCGATCGCTGGAGTTACCGGCCTGACCCCCGCGGATTTCGATCCTTCCGTGCCGATTCAGACGGTCTCCACCGGAGTTCCCTTCACTATCGCTGCCTTGCGCTCTCTCCCAACGCTGCAGAACCTGCGCCTCGATGTGAAACGCGCGGGCGAATACCTTGCCCGCAGCGGCGGAAGGTTCTTCTACTTTGTTTCCCGCGAAACGGTCGATCCCAAAGCGCGTCTCCACGCCCGCATGCTCTTCTACAACGGCGAGGACCCGGCCACTGGCTCGGCCGCCGGATGCTGCTCCGCTTGGATGGTCGCCCATGGGGTTGCCGCCAGCAATGAGCAGGTCATGATCGAGCAAGGTCTCGGAATGCACCGTCCCAGTTGCATTTTCGTGCGCGCTACGAAGACTGATAACCAGATAATCAATGTGCGTGTCGGTGGAAATTGTGTGGAAGTTCTCCGCGGCGAAGTAAGTCTACCCGCGTAGCCCTCGAAACGCTGCGGCTGTCGCGGCTCTACACGAGGGCACGATCGTTCACTCCACCTCAGTGCCATTGGCGCGCGCGCTACTTTACGTGGACCGCAATTGTGTTTAGCATGCAGTTCGCTCTGCATTCTCCGAGAACATAAATAAAGAATTTTTAGTGAACGGCGGTCTCCCGGTTAAGTCATGAAACCCAAGAAAACGATCCTCTGCGTCGACGACAACGAACAATATCTTTCCATTCGCAAAGTCCTGCTGGAAACGCGTGGCTACCGCGTCGTCGCCTGCAGCAGTGGTGCGCAGGCGCTCGAAGCCTTCCGCGGCGGCGGGGTGGACCTGGTCCTCAGTGACCTCGTCATGACCGGCGGCCTCGACGGTTCGCAACTGATTGAGCAAATCAAGACGATTTCCCCGCACACTCCGGCGGTCCTGATTTCCGGGCGGGTCAAGATCTACGAGCGCGACTCGCTCGCCGACGTTTTTCTGCCCAAGGGCATGTACGAGCCGGCGGACCTGCTGGAACGTATCCGCGTATTGCTCATTCGCAAACGCGGTCCCAAGCGGCCGATCGACCACGGCCGCCGCCCGGCAGCTCACGCAACCGTTGCGTGAGCCCTCCATGTTTGGCGGTCCCGCTGTGATATCGTTTCAAAGGGATGCAGGCATTCATCGAAGCCAGGGAACTGCGCAAAACTTACCGCGTGGGGAAGATTGATGTGCCCGCCCTGCGGGGCGTCTCCTTCGCGGTAGCCCGCGGCGAGTTCGTCACCGTCGTCGGTCCCTCAGGCAGCGGCAAATCCACGCTCTTCTATCTTCTCGGCGGTCTCACGCGCGCTGACTCGGGCAGCGTGTCCATCGACGGCGTCGACTTCGCAACCCTCTCCGACAGCGAGCGCACAAGGTTGCGGAAAAGCAAAATTGGATTCGTCTTCCAGAAATTCAATCTTCTGCCTACGCTGAGCGCGCGCTCCAACATCGAAATCGCCGCCGACATCGCGGGCCGTTCCAAACCCGATCCGGCCTTCGCGAAGAAGATCACCGAAATGCTCGGTATCGACCGCCGGCTCGATCATCGCCCCTCCGAGCTTTCCGGAGGCGAGCAGCAGCGCGTCGCGCTGGCTCGCGCTCTGATTAATCGCCCGGCCATCGTGCTCGCCGACGAGCCCACCGGCAACCTCGATTCGAAGAACTCCGAGATCGTCCTCAACATGCTTCGCCAGTCCAACCAGGAACTGGGGCAGACCGTACTGATGATCACGCACAATCCCGACGCCGCCGAGTACGGAGACCGCATCATCCACATGCGCGACGGACAGATCGTGTCCCCGGACGACGATCCGCAGTGGTCCCCGCATCACGCGGCCGAACCAATGAAATCCTGATTATGCAGGCCCCGGACGCCTCGTCCGGGCGGGCACAGCTCGCCGCTGAATCCTGGGCTTCGAGGGATCCATGACACATCGTGACGAATTCACAAAACCGATCCTACCCGGCAAGGGCGCCACCGACTACGAGCGCTACCTCCGCACCGACGAACTGCTCGCTTTGCAGAAGTCTCCCGCCGAACTCTCGCACCAAGATGAAATGACGTTCATGGTCGTGCACCAGAGTTCGGAGTTGCTGCTGAAGGGAGCGGCCTTCGAACTTGGCCGCGCGCTCGAACATCTCGAACGCGGCGACTTCGCCAACAGCGCGCGCCTTATGCGCCGCGCCAACCAACTCCTTGAGCCGCCCATCGGCCTGCTGCACATTCTCGAGACCATCACGCCCTACGACTATCACATCATCCGCGCCGGACTCGGCCACGGCAGCGGTCTCGACTCTCCCGGATTCCTTTCCTTGCTCCATATCGGTCCCCGCCTCGGCCAGGCCTTTCATGACCAGCTCAAACACGCCGGGATCACGCTCGACGACCTTTATCGCCGTCACGAAGAATTCTTCGGCCTGCACGACGTCGCCGAGCGCCTGGTCGATTTCGACGAGCGCATGCAGTTGTTCCGCTTCCACCATCTCAAACTGGCGGAACGCATCATCGGCGGCCGCGTGGTCGGAACCATGGGCACGCCCGTCGAGGTCCTGCAACAGCGCATGGAACACTGGCTCTACAAAGACCTTTGGGACATCCGCAACCACATCACCGCGGCCAGCCATCAGGCAGAACCCAGCAAGAAATAATGGAGAGACGGGCGCCCTCGCCGCCCAGTTCGCGTAGGGACGGACGCATTCGTCCGTCCAGCGGAGCGAAGCTCCGCAGCGGTTTCCTGCCTATTACTCCGAATGTATTAACCAGTTAGTACGGTGGGTACCCCCCTCCCCCCGGTCTTTTGGAATCATGGAGTTAAGTGGGTAATAATATACTTCGCTCAGTAAATCTGCTAGTCTGATCCCGCCGTGACAGGGCAACAGGATTTCCGCAGCATTTCCTCGGGTTCCCGTCTAATAGAACCAGATGTGTTACTTGCACAACATGCCCCAATATGTTGTGGGGTATGTCTCTTCGTGTCGGGTAATAGGATAGGACTTGCAATTAGGAATAGAAATGTGGCAGGGTGAAGTGTGCAGCTTTTTGCTCCCAGAAACATATCGAGCCAGCGTTGGTAGCGCTGGCTTCGACCGGGGCTGAGGAGCCCAAAAACTTGGCGATGGGAAGTACGACCAACCTCAGAGTAGTCTGAAGCGATCCCCAAGTCAAGAAAAAAGCTGAGAAAAACCAAGGCAGAATCCTGTCTCTAAACAGGAATTTCGCGAAAAGGGGACTATGGCTATTAAGCACAAGTACACGCTGATTTGCGATGACGTGAGAAGAGAAGATAACGGCAAACTGATAATCATCGGGGTCTACCAGAAGGTGATTGCTTTGCCTCAAATTCCATTCATTCTCCCCTCGCTCACTTTTTTCCAGGTTTTGGAAAGTGATCGTCCGGGAATGTGGAGTGTGAAGATCCGGATTCAACATTTAGAAAGCGGCAAGAATCTAATCGACGGCGCCGGCCAGATTGGTTTTCAACAGGTCGGAGAGGGAATCAATAGTCTTAGATTTGGGAATGTCTCATTGGTGGCACCGGGTTCCTACAATTTTGTGATGGAGATTGAAAAGCAGGAAAACGACCCAATAGTTGTTCCGTTTGAGGTAGCTCTGAATATTCCACAGCCGATACAGCCGTATAGGTAGAAATAAACTAGGCGCTCACTGTAGCCGTGAAGAAATTTACATCGGAATGGCTCGTGAGTGCGGACTGAGAATTGAGATTTTGGCCACCTCGCGTGCCAGTCTCTACGGAACTTTGAAAGTTAATCGGATTTGCGGATGAAATGGGAATGAGATTCTTCAAACGAATCTGAAGTTCGCTTTCATCAATTAACTGCTCCACAAATAGCGCGTAGGTGCTTTCAATGTCCGTCGCGAGTTCAATTGTTTCGGAATCGCTGTTGGCAGTTTGAGCATAAAGATGGCCGAAGTTTTGCCGAAAATCCGTCACATTTATGCGCTTCTCGGCAAAGCTCATCACAACATCGCGGATTTGATCAAGAAGAGGCACAAAATGACTCCCAAACCCATTAATCTATCAAAGGAAGAGATCCTAGACAAGTATAACCGAAGTAATATTGAAGCGATCCTCGGTTCCTTCGATTTGACGGTACGAGAAAAAGTCTACAATGAAAGCCCAAAGGGTGTTAAAGTGCAGATAACAAAGGTCAGAACCGAGACCTATCACGACAGATCAAACGGTGCTATTGTTTTAACGAGGCATTTTATTACGAAGTGCCAGGACTGGCAGACCTCAACCGTGTTGACCGTTTCCCATATCGTTGAGAATGGCATCCCGTATCAGGTATTCCGAAACTCATGAAGCCTGCATGTAAAGAACCGGCGGAATTCGACAAATTCACGAATCTTCTAGATCGTCTGCTCAGTGTTCCACATTCGGAAATCAAAGCAAAGTTAGATGCAGAGAAAAAAGAAAAGAAGCGGGCAGCTAAACGCCCCGCTTCTTCGGACCACGTTTCCGACGAAAAGGATTAGAACGAGCAGGTGACCTGCCCCCCATTTTTAGTCCAGGGATAATGAGACTTTCTCCGGGTTTGGGCTCTCTAACACATCTGTCGTAACTACCCTCTGGCCGCCGTCGAGGCTGTGGGAAAGTGGGAAACGCGGAGCGTTTTCCAAGCGGGCCCCACCCGCGTCTTTTCCACAGCCCGTCGCCGCCCACGATTTTGCGAACTCCTCCGGGGTGAGATACCCGAGCGCCGAGTGCGGCCGC
>JAIQFZ010000143.1 GCA_020073015.1 Terriglobia bacterium
CCCGCGGCTGGAGTGCTCGGGCGCATGTTGGGCCAGGCCGTCGCGGCCCTGGAAACTTCGCTGCCCGACGGTGCCATTCAGGTCGTGCCGGTTCCGCTGCATCCAAGCAAGCAGGCCCAGCGCGGATTCAACCAGGCGGAACTGATCGCGCGCGTCGCCCTTCAACAACTGGCCCGCCCGGAGCGGCTCCAGCTTAGAACCGGCGCCTTGGTGCGCCAGCGCGAGACCGGATCGCAGATTGGACTAACCCGGCATCAGCGCCGCGAGAACCTACGCGGCGCGTTCGACGTGCTCAATCCAAAGCAGATCGCGCACCGCGAGATCCTGCTGGTGGACGACGTCTTCACCACCGGCACCACCGTTTCCGAGTGTGCCCGCGTTCTGCGCCGCGCTGGAGCCGCACGCGTCTGGGTGGTCACGGTAGCCCGCACGTTGAAGACGTTTGAAGAGTTCGCAATCCGGCAGGATTTTTGGAAGGAAGAAAGTAAGGAAAGTAATGAGAACGAAGATCGCAACGTGATGGCGGCCAGCGGTTGAAGACTGTCGGGCGATGTCCGATTCGTATCAGGGCATCGCTTTTGGTAATACCGTAACTTGGTTTTGGGAAGGGCCCGGCCTTAGCCGTGCCGCCCGGAGCCGCAAGAAATGCGGGCCTTAACCCCTGAGGGCCACAGGTGGGTTCCTCAGGGAATGATGAGCGACACCAGAGAAGTCATGTCCTTAAGGATGCACAATTACGGTGGAAACGGCCGAGGCTACCTGTCGCCGGTGACGATCGCCTCCGGCCTGCACCAGGAAACCGACGGCCACGCGCTGCATCAGCCCGTGCTGGTGCTGAACGCTTCCTACGAGCCGATCAACGTCTGCGCCGCGCGTCGTGCCATCGTTCTGGTGCTTAAGGGCATCGCCATGGCCGAAGAAGAAAACGGACACTTCCTGCACGCCGCCCGCGTCGCCATGCGCGTGCCCTCGGTCATTCGCCTGCTCGAGTATCGCCGCATTCCGCACCAGTCGCGCGCGCTCTCCCGCAAGAACATCTTGTTGCGCGACCGCAACACTTGCCAGTATTGCAGCACCACCCTGTCCGCGAGCGAACTCACGCTCGACCACGTCATCCCGCGTTCCCGCGGCGGCCTCTCCACCTGGGAGAACCTGGTCGCCTGCTGCCATCCCTGCAACCGCCGCAAGGGCAATCAACTCCCGCATGAAGCCAACATGAAGCCCATGCGTGAGCCCCGTTCCTTCAATCTCCACACCAGCCGCCACATCATGCGCCTGATGGGCCACTCGGATGATAAGTGGAGAAAGTATCTCTTCTACTAGCTCTCAGCTGTCAGCTCTCAGTAAGAACGTCGCGCGCAGAAGACTTGCATACTTCTCCCGAGATTCCGGAGCGCCCGGTCGATTGCTGGAGACTTGTGGTTTTCCTGAGAGCTGACAGCTGACAGCATCACTGCGGCTTCTGCGGTTGTTCTGTCGGTGGCGCCTGCGGTTGATCCGATTTCTTTACTTCCTGTCCCTCGTACGTAATCTTCACCTTCGACCCGAAACGCTTGTAGTTCGTGTACTTCACAATCTCCCGGATCTTCACATCACCAATTGAGAACTTCAACGTGTCTTCGGCACGCGTGTAGGTGGGAAACCAGTACTTGCCGTCGATCTGTTCGCGCCAGGTGGTGAATTTGGGAAACAGGTTCTCCTGGCCTTTCTTTTTCCGGATATCGGGCACGGTCTTGCCGAAGGTTTTTACGACCTGGAAATCGTGGTCGTCCACCCAAATACGCCCTTGGAAATATCGCTTCTTCCCTACGATCTGCTTGGGCGCAATGTCGAAAACATAGGTATTCAACTCGTCCTGTTTCTGCTGCCCGACGTACAGGATGTCGTACTCGCCAATCTCATCCGAGGTCAATACGAACGGCAGCCGGTTCTCGATGTCGTCAATATCCTCCTCGGTCATCGCGATGCGCTGCAGCGTCGGCTGGGGCGCGAACACGACGTTCTTGATCTTGTGTCCCTTGTCGTCGAAGGTGACATCGAACACCTGCTGGTAAGCGCCGTCCGGTGTGTCCCCATCCAGCGTCATGACTTTTACGTCCTGCCGGTAGGTGTACTGATCGCGTGCCTCTCGGAACTCCTTTTCTTTGGCGGCGAACCGCTTGATGATTTCTTCCACCGTGATGCCCTTGGGCTCGGATTTGTCCAGTGTCCCCTCCTGTGCAAGGGCCGCCGAGGACTGAACGACAAGGGCAATGGAAAACAGTGACAGCAGCAAAGAACCAGTCAGCGGAGCACGTCGGGAGCGGAGTGTCATACTTGATAGTGTAATGGAGAATGGAGCGACGGGCGCCCTCACCCGTCCCCTTCGAAACCAGAAAAAAGTTAACGGCAGCCTCCACCCCCGGACCGCCGTGCATTCGGTCCATGCAGGGGTGGAAGACTGCAGTTCTGCCTACCCAATCAGATGCGCGAACCGGCCAAACGGTAGCCGGCTTTACCATTCTTTACGGAGGGAACCCCTCAACCTTCATCCAGCACCGACCGGATTTTCCTTGCCAGCTGGTCTTTGTCAAACGGCTTCTGCAAGAGCGCAACCCCGGGCTCCAGAACGTTGTGATGAGCCACCATGTTGTCGGTATAGCCCGTCATGTATACGACCTTCATTCCCGGGCGTGCACTGACGATCTGTTCGGCCAGCTGTCGGCCACTCATCCCGGGCATGATCACATCCGTGAGCGTGAGGTGGATGGGATCGGCGAAGGTTTGCGCTACTTCAAGTGCCCCTTTTGCATCGATTGCCTCCAACACACGATACCCACAGTCCTCCAGAAACATCCGGATGATCTCTCTCAGATTGGGTTCATCCTCCACGACCAGGATGGTCTCTGTACCGCCCGCGACCTCCTCCACTGCTTCTTCGTGGCGGGTTTCGGCCAAGCCTGTCTCGGCTGGCAAGTAGACCTGGAATGTCGTTCCTTTGCGCAGCGTACTCGAGACCGAGATGGTGCCTCCGCTTTGGCTGACAATGCCGTAGACCGTGGCCAGGCCCATGCCTGTACCTTTTCCCAATTCCTTGGTCGTGAAGAACGGCTCGAAAACATGCTCCAGGGTTTCGGCGTCCATGCCCTGCCCCGTGTCGCTCACGGTCAACCTGACATAGGGACCGGCGGAAAAGCCGGGGTGCCCTCGAGCATAGACTTCATCCAGTTCTACGTTGGCGGTTTCGATCAGCAACCTGCCTCCCTGCGGCATGGCGTCGCGGGCATTGACCGCCAGGTTCATCAGGACTTGCTCCATCTGGACTGGATCAGCTTTGACCGGAGCGAGCGAGGGATGGAGCCGGGTCACCACTTCAATATCTTCGCCAATCACGCGCGAGAGCATCCTCTGTACGTCGGCCACGATGGCATTCAGATTAAGGACTCTGGGCTGCAGAACCTGCTTGCGGCTGAACGCCAGTAATTGATGCGTCAGCGACGCCGCTCGTTCTCCCGCCCGGCGGATTTGACCGAGACCGTTCTTCACCCGTTCCGTCAGGTCCGAACCGGCCGAAAGAAGCTCCGTGTGCCCGAGAATAATACCCACCAGATTGTTGAAATCGTGGGCGATGCCTCCCGCCAACCGCCCGATCGCTTCCAGTTCTTGCTTGGTGCGCAGCTGCTCCTCCAGTTGCATCCGCTCCGTGACGTCACGCTGCACTCCCCAGATCCTGACCAGCTTCTCGTTTTCCACGATTCCGATCATGCTGTTGCGGAAAATCCGGGAGTTGCCGTTCACGTCCCGTTCATGCCTCTCCGCATCGGAAATCCGGTAGCCATTGACGATAAAGGTCTCGATGGACGTGCGGTTTACAGGATCATCGATGGACATAAATTCCGACATGCGCCGCCCGATCATTTCCGAGGCGGAATGCATACCATACATACGGGCCAGGGAGTCATTGCACTCCGCCAAGCAGCCGTTGATCCCCAGCGCCGCCTGCTCGTACGCCGGCAAGTGAGTGGAGATCGGCGGATCGTACTCGGTGCGGTAGATTCCCTCCGAACTCTGCCCTACGAACACCCGGTAACGCTCCTCACTGCGTCGCAGCGCCTCTTCCGCTTTCCTGCGTTCGGTGATGTCCGTGGCCACCCCGGTTGCCCCCAAGGGATTCCCTGCGCTATCTCGTCCCGGGGCCCATCTGGTCTCGTAGACCCGCTGCAGTTGAGGTACCTCATTGATGACTGTGAATTCTTCCCCTGACAACGCACGACGGACATTCTCAAGGATCGCCGGGTTATCGCGGTACTGATCAAAAACCGATCGGCCCACGACCTCTCCCGGCTTCAATCCCAGACCCTGGAGTCCCCTTCCCACCGAGAGCGTGAATACGCCCGCCGGGTCCAGAGCAAACAAGATTACTGGTGCAGCATTCACGGTAGTCTGCAGACGCTGCTCGCTTCTGCGTAACTCTTCTTCTGCCTCTTTGCGTTCGGTAATGTCCAGCAGCAGCCCACGCATCACTAGTTTGCCGGTCTCCTGATGGCGAACATAGGTGGCTTCATCACGAACCCAAACATCCTTGCCATCACGACTCCGCAAGCGGTACTCCGTGCGATACCGGTCACCTTCCCGGGACAGAGCTTGCTCCTCGGCCAGGACTCTCTCCAGATCGTCGGAATGCACTTGGTTGCGCCAGCACTGCGGATCCGACATCCACTCCTCTGGAGTAAAACCGAGGATATGCTGGATTTGAGGGCTTACGTAGTGCCAGCGTCCGTGGGTTCCTCGCTCCGCCATATAAGTAATGGCAGGCACCTGTTCTACGAGGCGGCGGTATTGTGCTTCCAGTTGGGCTTTAGTGGGAGTTGGCATTAGGCGCCTCTCTGGCGGATGCTGGCTGCTAACAGCTCGAGGACAATTGAGTTCGAGGTCTTAGAGTGCGAAGTGCTCGAACGTCGTATCCGCGCATATGTAGCCTCCGGCTGCCACGGGGACTTGGGGCCCGGTCACTAGTTCTTTTTTAGCCAAGAATCCAAACACCTTGCAGTGATCCAGTGCACATCCTCAGGTGACCTTGAACCTCGGAACCTCCCCTCACCCCGGTTTCGCCCGCCCGTTCATCGCTCTCGCCATCCCCCATTCCACTAACCCCGGAAACATCTGATACAGTTTCACTACCGGAATCATCGTCCAGGGCACAATCACTTCCCGCTTCCTGTTGCGGTAGCCATCATAAGTGGCGCGGGCCACCCGCGCCGCCGTAATCCCCTGGACCGATTCCGGCCGGATGTTCCCGCGCCGGTTCGCCACCACGTGTTCGCCAAAATCAGTGCGCACGTACCCCGGACAAACCGTCAGCACATGGACGTGGTCACGCTTCAACTCTACTCGCGCCCCCTTCCCCAGCGCGTTCATTGCGAACTTGCTGGCCGAATAGGGCGCCAGAAATGCCACCGGGATATGTCCAGCGACACTCGAAATGTTGATGATCGTCCCGCCCCCTTGTTCTCTCATCGGAGGAATGACCGCCTGCATGCCATGGATCATCCCGAAGAAATTGGTTTCGAACAGTTCGCGGCAAGCCGACATCTCCATGTCGGCCACCGAGTCGCGGATCCCCACGCCCGCGTTGTTCACCCAGACATCGACGCGATCGAAATGGTGCAGCGTGAGCCCGAGTGCGCGGTCCACCTCCTCGCGATGGCGGACATCACAGGCGAGAGCGAGAGTCCGGTCGGTGTGTCCTACCCGGTGCCGCGCCGCTTCCGCACGGCTCGCGTCCCGCGAAAGCAGCACTACGCTCGCGCCCTGGTCCGCAAAAATCTTCGCGATCTCTTCCCCAATCCCCATCGAAGCGCCCGTCACCACCACCACTTTCCCTTCCATTTCCATGGCGACCCTTGTATCGCTTGGTGTGTGCTCAAGTCAACGGCTGATAGAATCCGGAAAGGACGGCGAAAGGGAGGGCACGAGTCTACAGGCTGCGGAAACACTCACGAATGTGTGAATCACCGTGGAAGAACGGCCCTTTAGGGCCGCGTAAGCCGCTACGCTCGCCCCGGAAGGGGCGTCTGAAAATAGCCCGGCGCTTTAGCGCCGGGAAGCGTGGGAGGACCGAGCATGTCCCGTAGGGACGACTGAATCCTCCCGCACACTCTCAACGTCCCGCGATTGGTTTTTGCCGTTTCCATCGGAACAGGAGGTCCCATGAGTTCACTGCTTGCCATCTTTCCCCTCGAACTCGTGCTGTTCCCCGGCGTCCCGCTCCCACTGCACATCTTCGAACCCCGCTACAAAGAAATGATTGCCGAATGCCTGGATCTGAAAACACCCTTCGGCATTTTGCGGGCCTCCTCGGAAGGAGTGGCCGACATCGGATGCACCGCCGAGATTCTTCAGGTAACGAAGAAGTATGACGACGGACGAATGGACATCCTCACCCGGGGCGTGGACCGCTTCGAAGTGCTCGAGGTCCATGAAGACCGTTCGTTCCTGCAGGCCGAGATCGCTTTGATTCAGGACGAACCAGGCCGCCCACCCCGGCAGATGGTGGAACAAGCCGTGCGCCTGCATGCTGAGATCGCCAGGCTGGCCGGAACCGAGGTCAACGGTCCTGAAGAGGGCGCCAGCAATCTTTCGTTCCTGCTCGCCGGATCGCTCCCGCTCGACCTCGACTTCAAACAAAAACTTCTCGTGACCTCATCCGAAGAAAAACGCCTGGAAGCGGTGGTCGGATACCTCGAAGCCATCCTCCCCGGCCTCCGCCGCGCCGCCCAGGCACGCTGGAATTGAGGCAGTCGTCACCCGACGCTATTCTCTGCACGCTCAATGACTTACTGCGCGTTGTACGGAACCAACTATATTGATACTAATGTATGGACAATGTTCCACGTGGAACATTTCTCACTTGTGCAAAACGGCGCGATCCTTTCTGCCTCGCAGCGCATCTGAAGAAGCAGCCAGCCCGCGGGGTATAATCCGCGTAAGGCAGTCAAGGTAGCGCCGGCGAGCTCGCCGGCCATGAGTCTGTTTTGGGGGTCCCCATCATGAGTGTCGCCCGGACGCTTGGCGAGTTGCGCCAGACTTCTTTCTCGGAAGAGCGCCTCGCTTCGCGGCGTGTGAAAGATGAACTGCGCGAGAACCTGATGGCGCGCCTGCGCCACCAGAGCGACGATCCGATTTTTCCGGGCATCGTGGGCTACGACGACACCGTGGTGCCGCAGATTGTGAACGCGATCTTGTCGCGCCACAACTTCATCCTGCTCGGCCTGCGGGGGCAGGCGAAAAGCCGCATCCTGCGCGCGCTCACCGCGCTGCTCGATCCCCAGTTGCCCTACGTCGCGGGCTGCGAGATCCATGACAACCCCTACGCGCCCATCTGCCGTCGCTGCCGCGAGCTGGTGGCGAAAGAAAAAGATGCGACGCCGATTGCCTGGCTCACGCCCGAGCATCGCTACGTGGAGAAGCTGGCGACGCCCGACGTCACGATTGCAGATCTAATTGGCGACATTGATCCGATCAAGGCGGCGCGCGGCGGGCACGAACTGTCGAGTGAGTTCACGGTGCACTACGGGCTGCTGCCACGCGCCAATCGCGGCATCTTCGCCATCAATGAACTGCCCGACCTCGCGGGAAAAATTCAGGTGGGCCTGTTCAACATCATGCAGGAAGGCGACGTGCAGATTAAGGGCTACCCGATCCGGCTGCCGCTCGATGTGGCAATCGTGTTCAGCGCGAACCCGGAAGACTACACGGCGCGCGGCAAGATCATCACGCCTCTGAAAGACCGCATCGGGTCGGAGATTCGGACGCACTATCCCGCGACGGTGGAGGAAGGCATCGCCATCACCGCGCAGGAAGCGTGGATTGAGCGCAACGGCTCGCGGCTCCATATTCCAAAGTATGTGCAGGAAGTCATTGAGCGGATTGCATTCATCGCGCGCGAAGACAAGAAAGTCGATAAGCGTTCGGGTGTAAGCCAGCGGCTGCCTATCTCCGCGATGGAAAACGTGATTTCCAATGCGGAGCGGCGCGCCTTGACTCACCAGGAAACCCTGATCGTGCCGCGCATCAGCGATATCTACGCGGCGCTGCCGGCGATTACGGGCAAGCTGGAGCTGGAGTACGAAGGTGAGATGAAAGGTGCGGATTACGTGAGCCGGGAGCTGATCCGGACGGCCATTGCGAAGGCGTTCGACACGCATCTTCACGGGGTGAACATGAACCAGGTGGTGCAGTGGTTCGATCTGGGCGGCGAGATTCAACTCAGCGACAATGCCGGGGCGAGGGAGGTGCTGGCGGGGCTGAGCCAGATTCAGGGATTGATGGAGAAGCTCGGCAAGCTGAATGTGAATGCAAAAGACAGCGCTGAGATGCAGGTGTCAGCGGCGGAGTTCATCCTGGAAGGTTTGCACGCGCACAAGAAAATTGGACGCAACGAGGAGCGCGTGTTTACGGCGGGAGAGAAGCAACCGAAGCCGGAGAAGCCTTTCGAGCGCGAAGAAATACCGTCGCGGCCGCGAAAGCAGTTTAACTAGGCGACCGGTGAAACTCCTGCTGCGATGCCTGATGGCCGCTGTCTTCTTTTTAGCTGTCGTGATGTTAGTTGCTGCCCTGACGTTCAATGGACTACTGGTGATGTTCATTTGGCCAGGCTTACTGACGGTGAATGCCGCCTGCGCCAGGCTTGGGATTTATGCATCTGGCTCCGGCAATTCCGGCCCGATGTTCATGGCAGGGCTTCTGGTTGACGCCGTTATTTACACATTGCTTTTCTTCGTCGTGGCTAAAGGGTGGAAGATGTTAGTTCCCAAGCGCGACGCGAAAGCGTAGCCTATGAAGCGAATTCGTTACACCAAGTACGTCCCCGATCCGGCAGGCGAGATGAGCATGGAGGACCTGCTCAGCGCGCTGTCGGATTATCTGTTGCAGAGCGGGTTCAATGACAACTTCTGGTATGAGATGCCAGAAGGAGAGCAGACGCTGGACGAGTTGCGGCGCGCCCTCGAGCAGGCTCTGCTGAACGGCGAGATGTTTGACGAGGAAATGCGCGACCGGTTGCAGCAGATGCAGATGGACGGGCAGCTTGAGGAATTGATCGAGAAGCTGATCGAGCGGATGCAGCAGGAAGATTACATATCCATCGACCAGCCGCATGATCCTTCCAAGCAATCGAGCGTGGGCGGGCAGGT
>JAIQFZ010000023.1 GCA_020073015.1 Terriglobia bacterium
CAATTTGGAATGAAGAACAACGACTCCTGGGGCCTGACTCCTGCTGAACTTCGCAAGCTGCGTTCGCTGAAAGATCCGCACGGCATTCAGCGGTTGCTGGATGCTATGCCGTATCACCTGGAGGATTCGGCCTGGTCTCCGCGGCGGGTTTTGCGGGAGAACACTTCGCATTGTTATGAGGGGGCGCTGTTTGCGGCGGCGGCTTTGCGGGCGAATGGGTATCCTCCGCTGCTTGTGGATCTGGAGGCGGAGCATGATACCGACCACGTGATTGCGGTGTATCGCGTGGACGGGCATTGGGGGGCGGTGGCGAAGTCGAATTACACGGGATGCCGGTATCGGGAGCCGGTGCACCGGTCGCTGCGCGAGCTGGCTTTGAGTTACTTCGAGGTGTACTTCAATCTGCGCGGGGAGCGGACGTTGCGGACGTTTTCCCGGCCCGTGCACATGAAGCGGTTTGATCACTTGGATTGGATGACGACCGATAAGCCGGTATGGTTTGTGGCGGAGTATCTGCTGACGATTTCGCATACTCCGTTGATTTCCCGGGCGCAGGCTGGGCGGCTGCATCGGTTGGATGGGCGGTCGTTTCGGGCGGGGTGTCTGGAGCGGGCGGACAAAAAACACTAACCACAGAGGGCACAGAGGGGCACAGGGGAACCCTGGATTTGCTTGGTACATTTGGCATGCGTTGCTTCGCTTTCATCTTCGCGGTTGTTCTGCTGGCGGGCTGCGTTCTTGCTCAGAATCCGGTTTTGACTTCAAGTTCACCTCCAACTCCAACATCAGAAGTGCCTGTTTCGCGGCCCGTGGAACTGACGCCGGATGCCTCCGGCGCGGTTCCTCCCGAGCAGATACGCGTACTTCTGCAGCGGGCGGAGGCCAACGATCTGGAAAACAACAAGCGGCTGCGGGATTACACCTACCTCGAGCGCGAGGAACAGCACAAGCTGGACGGACACGGCCAGGTCAAGAAGGTCGAGTCTACGACTTTGGAGATTCTGCAGATCTACGGGGAGCAAGTGGAGCGGCGGATCGAGAAAGACGACAAGCCACTGCCCGGGCCAGAGGTGAAGAAGGAAGAAGAGAAGTTTCAGAAGATTATCGACAAACGCAAGAACGAATCCGAGGACGACCGCCGCAAGCGTCTGGAGAAGGAAGAGAAGGCCCGGGAGGAAGACCGCAAGTTCGTGCTCGAGGTGGCGGACGCTTTCAACTTTCGGCTCGTTGGCTCGGAAGTTGTGGACGGCTTCGACACGTGGGTCCTGGACGCGGAACCACGTCCGGGCTACGAGCCCAAGCAGCGGGCATCCAAGCTGCTGACCAAGTTCAAAGGCCGCCTGTGGATCGACAGGCGCGAGGCGCAACTGGTGAAGCTCGACATGACGGCGATCGATACACTCTCCTTCGGGTTCATTGTGGCCCGGATCCACAAGGGGACGCACGTTGTCCTGGAACAGGGCAAGATCAACGATGAGGTCTGGCTACCGAAGCACCTGGCAGTTCATGTCGACGCCCGGGTAGCGCTGTTCAAGAACGTCGATGAAGACATCGAGGTGACGTACCGGGATTACAAGAAGTTTCGGACGGATACGAAGATTACGGTGGTGGGGGAGAGTCGCGAGTAGCAAGTTGAGAGTCGCGAGTCGCTAGTCGCTAGTCGCTAGTCTTACCTTCAGTCGGCTGGCAACGATGCGACTGGAGCGCCTTCATCCGAACGCCAGACTTACCTCAGCGAAGCCGAACGTCAAAAGAAAGGACTTATCGCAGCGTTGAAGCACTGCGCCACCCGTTTCAAATAGCAACCAGCAACTAGCAACCAGCGACTGCCTTCCTACTCCATCCTGTACTCAATCTTGATTCCCCGGCGCTCGACTTCTTCGAGGAAGGCTTCGGCGGGGACGTCTCGTTCCTGCAAGACTGCGCCGCGCTTGCTGACTGCGCCCATACACATCATCTGCAGGACGATGGAGGCGGGGAAGGCAGTGGTCCGCATCATGGCGCTCATGTCGCTTTTGGGATCGTAGTGGTCGACCATGGTGAAGGTGGCCACCCGGCCTTTGAGTTTTCCTCCGAGCAGGCCGCGGACGCCGGGGGCTTTGACGGACTCGTGGGCTTCGAGGCGCATGATGCAGACGTCCGGGCCCTTGCCGGCGAATTTTCCTTCAAACACTTTTGACATGAGGGCGCGGGGCGCGACCTCCACCTTGCCGACCCGCATTTTCTCGTTCGAAAACAGGCCCAGTTCGTTCAATTCGCAGAGCAGATCGTAGTGGCCGGGATAGCGCAGGGTTTTCTCGAAGCACTCGCCGACTCTTCCTTCGAACGTCTCCGGCAAGGTGGAGGTTCCGCCGGAGGTCTGGAAAGCCACCAGCGGCGCGAAGCCGTCCATGTGAAATTCTTCGGGCTCGGTGAGCGGCTCGATGGTGGTCAGCTTGCCCCGGCGAAGGATGCGGGCTGGTTCCACGTATTCGTTGATGAGTCCTTCGACCGAGAATACGAGTTGATAGTGGAACGGAGGCATCGGTCGTTCGGGGAGTCCTCCGACGTAGAGCTTGAGTGCGTCGGCCCGTCCGTCCAAGCGTCGAACTAGTTCTCCGCCGAGGATGGAAGCCATGCCGGGAGAAAGGCCGCAATCGGGAGCGATGCCAATGCCGCGTTTCTCGGCCTGCTTGGCGAGCGCCAGTTGCTGGCGGACCACGGTGTTGTTGCCGCCGAGGTCGGCGAAATGGCATCCGGCGCTGATGGCGGCTCTTGCCAAGCCGAGGTTCAGACGGTAGGGAACGGCCGAAAGCGCGCCATCGTGGCCTTTCATGAGGCGAGCGGCTTCTTTTTCTTTCGAGGCGTCGAGAGCGACGGCGCGGACTTTCTTGTCACCGGTGATGCGGTTGACGCGCGCAGCGACGTCTTTGGCGCGCTTAATGTCGCTGTCGGCGAGAGTGACGGAGTCGACGTGGCCCTGGCGGGCCATATCGTAAGCGGCGGCTGAACCCATCATGCCGGAACCAATAACGAGTAGTTTCATGCGTGCTCCTGGCTTCGATCAGACAAATCAGACTACAGGAACGTGACCGAACGAGAAGTGACGGGGCTCACGCAGGGCGGGTGATCGAGCACGTCTGCCGGGCGAAGGCGCCCGGCGCTCCACAAAACTTGCTACGACGGCGGCTGGGCGAGCAATTTCTGGATTTCGGTTTCGATCACGGAGGGGTCGGTGGCGCCGACATGACGCACCGTGATGCGGCCATTGCGGTCGATCACGAAGGTGATCGGGAGGCCGAGGATTCCGCCGTATTGATCGGCGAGCTTGGGATTACCGATCGCCACAGGGTAGTTCATTTTGAATTGTTGCTGAAACTGGCGGACGGGCGGCTCGTCGTCGTCCATGGAAACGCCGAGGACTTGCAGTCCTTGCGACGCGTACTTGTTCTGCATCTCGATGAAGTGGGGGATCTCCTGCTTGCAGGGATCGCACCAGGTGGCCCAGAAATCGAGGATGACGACTTTGCCGCGGTAGTCCGACAGGCTGACGGTGCGGCCGGAGAGATCGGTGAGCGAAAAGGCGGGAGCCGGCCGCAATCCGGTGGTGCGCGGTTTGGCCGAGTGTTGCCACAGGGTCCAGCCGAGGAGGAGGAGTCCGGCTGCGAGGATGAGTAACAGCTTCTTCACGATGGGTTAATCGCCCTTGGCTACGGAATATCCCTTGTCGACCCAGTCGGCGCCGAAGTTATTGGCGAGGAAGAGAACCTTCACGTTCGTGAAGCCCAATTGCTGGAGCGCGTCGTAGGCGGGATTCACATTCGGACAATGGCTCCACGGACAGCATCCGCAATAGAGCACGATGGAAGTATTCTTCGGCAGGGTGCCCACCCGCCCGCGCAGGTTTTGAATTCCCTGCGGAGTGCTTCCGGCGCCCAGATATTCGGACCCGGGAATGTGCGCCTGCACATAGAGCATGTGGGAGCCGACCTGAAACAGAAGAGGTTTGCCGGTCTTCGCCGTGAGGAGTCGCACGAGTTCGTCGGGCGAGATGGTCTTCATGCTGGCGTTGTCCGCGGCGCAAGCGAGTGGCACCTGGCCGAGTCCGAAGAGGAGAACAAGAATGACGAGCGGGCGGGAGCAGGAGGGAAGTCGCATGTTGTGTGGATCCGTCTTTCATTATCTGCGCGGGCTTGGGGAATCAGCAAATAGAGCCGAGCAGCGCAAGAGGAACGGCTGAATGATCGAGGCGAGCTGAGCGGATTCGCTGCTGCATTTTCAGTGAGATGCGCGTCCGTTCAAGTACCTCCGTACCGTCTCTAGTACCTTAGTTACTCCAACCTGGGTGACTGCTGCCTCATTCGCGTTAAAAATACTGCTAATAGTGGTATAGAAACATCCGTCTACTATATGCAGAGTCCTACTGCAACTCGGAGTTTTCCGAATTCCAGAAAACACCCATAAAACCCTGCAAAACCCGGAGATTCACGTTGACAGGCCCGTAGTTCCGGTTGAGATATGCTCAGCACACCAAAACTCACTCGAACGCAATTGAATCGAGGACTTGGTTCTCCCAATTTCCTCAGCGATGCCGGGAAGGATGGCTGGCTGAGAACAAACTCTGTGGAAGGGGAAAGCGCTTATGGCCGACTCGCGTGAAGTGATGAACATTCGCCAGGCGTCGCAATACCTGGGAGTGAGTCCGGACACGCTGTACAAGTACGTGAACGAGCAGAGTATTCCCGCGTTCAAGCTGGGCAATCGCTGGCGCTTCAAGAAATCGAAGCTTGACCAGTGGATGGAAGAAAAGTCGATGGAGCAGGAACCGCGGGGGAAGAAACGAGTACGGGCGGCCACGAAGGCCGCTGGACAACCGTAGACGGTTTTGCCGGCAGGGCGCCGGCGCTACGAAAAACTGCCGGCGGGATGCTGGCGAAACAGAAGGCGGGCACATGTTTGGATTCGGAGCGAAGACGATTGTTGGTCTGGATGTGGGTTCCTCGAGCATCAAGGCAGTCGAGCTCAAAAAGACGCGCGCCGGAATTGAAGTGGCGCATCTGGGGCTGGAGCCCATCGCACCCGATATCGTGGTCGACTCGATGATCGTCGATTCGGGCACGGTTTCAAGCGCCATTGCGAAGCTGTTTACCGAGACGGAGATCAAATCGAAAGCGGTGGCGACGGCGGTCAGCGGACACTCCGTGATCGTGAAGAAGATTTCGCTGCCCTCGATGAGCGACCAGGAACTGGCCGAGACGATCCAGAAGGAAGCCGCGCAGCACATTCCCTTCGATCTGGCCGATGTGAACCTGGACTACCAGATCCTCTCGGACGACGCGACCAGCCCGCAGATGGACGTGCTGCTGGTGGCCGTCAAGAAGGACAAGATTTTGAACTACACCAACGTACTCTCGATGGCGGGGAAGACACCCGCTATTGTGGATATCGATGCGCTGGCTTTGCAGAACTGCTACGAGTACAACTACGAGCCCGCACCGGGACAAGTGGTCGCCCTGCTCAACTTGGGCGCCAGCGTGATGAACATCAACATCGTCAAGGGCACGACCCCGCTGTTCCCGCGCGATGTTTCGGTGGGTGGACACCAGTACACCGACTCGTTGCAGAAGGAACTGGATCTGAGCTTTGATGACGCCGAGTCGCTGAAGCTGGGGCACAAAGTGGGCACGGTGCACGACGACGCGAAGACACCGATCCTGCAGCAGGTCACCGAAATCATCGTGCTGGAAATTCAGAAGACGTTTGACTTCTTCCGTGCCAGCGCGGCGGGCGAGCACATCGAGAAGATTTACCTGGCTGGGGGGTCCGCCAAGGTTCCGGGTCTGGTGGAAGCGTTGCGGCAGGAGTTCTCGATGCCGGTCGAGTTGTTCAATCCCTTCCAGAAAGTGCTGGCGCCGATGGAAGGGTCGGCGGCCCAACTGGTGGAACAGAATGCCGGCCAGTTGGCAGTGGCCGTGGGTTTGGCCCTGAGGAGCTTTGAAAAGCTATGATCCGAATCAACCTGTTGGGGTCTCCGAAACCGAAGGGCGGCAAGAAGAGTGTTGCCGTCAGTATGCCGACCATGGACATGGGCAGCCCCGGTTCGCCGCTGCTGCAAGTGGTGGCCGTGCTGGCGATCGTGGGCGCGATCAACGGCGTCTACTGGTACCGGCTCGATCATGAAAGGACGGCGATTGAGTCACAGATGCGACTGGCGGAGCAGAAGAACCGCGAGCTGGCCGACATCAAGGTGCGTTACCTGGAGCGCCAGAGACAGGCCGATGCCTACAAGCGGCGGGTGGATGTGATCGACCAGCTGCGTTCCAACCAGACCGGCCCGGTCAACCTGCTGGCCATGATTGGCGAGACGGTCAACAACACCGAGGCGATCTGGCTGAACAGTCTGCAGGACCAGGGCAACAATGTCGCGATCGACGGCATGGCCCTGAGCAGCGATGCGGTAGCCAACCTGATTTCCAACCTGCAGAAGACGGGTTATTTCCGCAACATCGAGATCAAAGAGACGTCGCAGGACGAAACCGTAAAAGACATGCAGGCGTTTCAGTTCACGCTGACCTGCGAAAAGGCGAAGTCGTAAAGGCGGAGCGGATATGGGCGAACTTTCGGGATTCAAGCTGTTGGGGATTCTGGTGCTGGCGGGAGCAGTCGCGACCGGCGGCCTCTACTACACCGTGTTCAAGTCGCAGCGGGAAGCCAACGCGGCAGCGCAAGTCAAGTTGCAGGCGAAGGTCCGCGAGAACGCGGAGCTGGAAGCGTACCGGCCCAAGCTGGCTGATATCGAGCGTCAGCTCGCCAGCCTGAAGCAGCAGCTCGAGATCGAGCGGAAGATTGTGCCGGATGAGAAGGAAGTGGACAACTTCATGCGCATGGTGAGCGCGGAAGCGCGCAAGGCGGGCGTGGAAGTGCGGCGCTACACTTCGCGTCCGTACGCCAACAAAGACTTCTACACCGAAGTTCCGTTCGAGGTGGAGTTCGACGGTCCGTTCTATTCCATGCTGGGGTTCTTCGATCGGGTGGGCAAATTGGAACGCATTGTGAATGTTTCCAATCTGCTGGTGGCTTCCAGCCGGAAGCCAGGCGATGCGCACCCGAAGCACGTCTACCAGTACGCCCCCAACGAGAGCGTGGTGGCGACCTGCGTGACGACCACGTACTTCAGCCATGACTTGGAACCGGCCGGGGCCGGCAAGCCGGGAACGCCGGCGAAGCGATAGGGGGATAGGGGGAAATGATGAAGCGGGCGATGACGATTCTGGTTTGCGGGCTGGCTGCGGGTCTGGCTTGGGCGCAGAATCCACAGATTATCCAGAACACGAAGGCCCTGATGGACGGCGTGCGCAACAACGCCACGGCGGCATCGAATGAGGCTCTGGGCATCAAGGTTCCCGCTGCGCACGCGGCGAAGGTCACGCCGGCTGCGGCGAAGCCGAGTGCAATTCCAGCGCAGGCCAAGGCTGTTCCGAAAGCGACCGCGGCTAAGCCCGTGCCGGTTGCGGCCAAGAGTACGGCCAGTGTGAAAACGGCTTCGGCCACCGCGAACAAGCAACCTGCGGCTAAGAAAGCGGCCATGCCAGTGGCGCAACCTGTGGCCACGGTTGCCAAGACAAGTCCGTCGGCCAGCCAGCCCGCTGCCAACAGCAGCGCGGCCGAGCCGGCCAAGAGTGGGGACAAGCCAAGCGGAAAGTGGAGCATGACCGGAAAGCGCGATCCGTTTGTGAGTCCGGTGGTGTCACAGGGCTCCGGTTCGGGCTGCAGCACGGGCAAGAAGTGCCTGGAAATCGGCGCGATCAATCTTCGCGGAGTGGTTCGCTCGGAGAACGGTTTCATCGCGGTGGTGACGAACAGTCTGAACAAGGCGTATTTCCTGCGGGAGAACGACCCGGTGTTCGACGGTTACGTGGTTAAGATCACGGGTGATTCGATCGTGTTCCAGGAAACGCTGCAGGACCGGCTGGGCAAGACGTTCACGCGCGAAGTGGTGAAGAAGATTACGACTCCGGCAGTGTAGGCCGGAGGGAAGAGCGAGTTCGACGAAACACATGGAGGCGAAACGGCCTCACATGGGGGGATAGGGAAATGCGAAAGCAACTGTTGGGTCTGATTGTTGCGCTGCTGGCGTTCGTGCTGATCGCAGCGGCGGCTGACATGCCGAGCAAAGGGATGGCCACGACGGCCGCTTTGCAGCGGCTCGAGGTCACGCGCGGCCAGGACGGCCTGCGTGTCGAGTTCAAAGCCAAGGGCGTAGTGGCGCCCAAAGTGACGACGCTCGACTCGCCCGCGCGCATCGTCGTTGACCTTCCCAACACCGTGATGGCCACGGGGCAGAGTCACATCAGTGTTGGCAGCGATGGCGTGAAAGGCATACGCGTGGGCATGAACGGCCAAGTACCGCCCAGCACGCGCGTCGTCGTCGACCTGGAAGCGGCCCGGCAGCACGAGCTGGTGACTGGCCAGGACGGGAGCTTCACTCTGAAGATTCAGGATGCGGTGGTGGCCAAGCGCCCGGCCGCATCGACGGCGAAGCCGGCTGCGCCGAAACTGGTGGCCGCGTCGGCTCCAGTGGCGGCGGCGGAGAAATCAGAGGCGCCCGCGGCGAGCGTTGCGTTCGTCGAGCCGAAGTTTACGGTGAAGAGCGACCCGGCGAACCAGCCGGTCGAGCCTGCCGTGCGGGCACAGGAAGCAGCGGGCCGGTTTGCCGATAAGACTGCAGCCGAACTGGTGGCGGTCAACACGCATGCCGCCATGAAGCAGGACGCAGCCAGCGGCAGTGCGCCGGCCATCCAGCCAGCCGTGAATCTGGCCGCCGAGCAGAAGCAGCAGATGGCGCAGCCTCCGGCGGCGAGCGGGTCCAAGTACACGGGTGAGCCGATCTCGGTCAACCTGAAGGATGTTGATCTGAAGGATTTCTTCCGGCTCATCCACGAGATCAGCGGGCTGAACGTTGTTCTCGATCCCAACGTCAAGGGCAACCTCACCATCGTGCTCGACGACGTGCCGTGGGATCAGGCGCTGGACATCGTTCTGAAGAACAACGATCTGTCGCGGCAGCTGGAGGGGAACATCCTGCGGATCGCGACCGTCGAAACGCTGAAGAAGGAAGCCGAGAACCGGCGTGCACAGATTGACGCCGAAGCGCTGGCGGTGGACAAAGTCACCATCACGCGCTTCCTCAGCTACGCGCACTCGAAAGACGTGGTGCCGACGCTCAAGAAGTTCATCAGCCAACGGGGCGACCTGGTGGCCGATGACCGCACCAATTCGCTGATCATCTCGGATATTCCGGCGTCTCTGCCGCAGATCGACCGCATCATCCAGCAGATGGACCGCAAAACGCAAGAAGTCGAAATTGAAGCGCGTGTGGTAGCTGCTACCCGCGCCTTCGCCCGCGACATCGGTACCCAGCTTGGATTTGGTTGGGGCAACGGACCCTCGGCTGTAGGCGGCGTACAAGGTGTTGGAACCACGCCCACCATCGTCGGGCCGGGGCTCGTCCCGAATCCGATGTATATCGTTACGGGCGGCGGCACATCGGGAACCCAGATTCCTCTGTTCTCGAACCTGGGCGCCACCGGACCCACCAGCGGTCTGCAGTTCGTAAATGCCACCAACAACATGCGCATCGACTTCCTGCTGACGATGGCCGAGTCGCGCGGGTTGCTCAAAGTACTTTCCCGTCCGCGCGTGGTCACGCAGAACAACATCCAGGCGGTTGTGAAGCAGGGCGTACGGGTGCCCGTTACAACCCAGGCGCAATTGGGCGGCCCGCCCACGGTTACCTACGTGGACGCGTTCCTGCGCTTGACGGTGACTCCGCAGATCACGTCGGAAGGGACTATCTTCCTGAATGTGGATGTGGAGAACACGCTGCCCGATTTCGGCAACGAAGTGCAGGGCAACCCGACACTGATTACGCAGCAAGCCACTACCCAGGTCCTCGTGACCGATGGCGGCACGGTGGTGATTGGCGGCGTGATCCAGACGCAGAACTCGCTCAGCATCGCGCAGGTTCCGCTGCTCGGAGACATTCCGTACCTCGGCAACCTGTTCAAACACCGGACGGTGAAGACCTCGGATCAGGAGCTGATCTTCTTCATCACGCCGCGCATCATTCAGACCTAACCGGACGTCGAACCAGTCACGACCGCCGGTTTCTCGAAGAACCTGTCGAGAAAACCGGCGGTTTTGTTTAGGTTCTCAGTTCCCAGTTCTCAGTGAGATCTGCTGTTGCGGAACTGAGAACCGAGAACCGAGAGCTGGTTCTTGCTACACTCCTGCGCATGGACCACTCCGGCCGCTCGCGGCGGCTTCAGGAAGCGCTTCCTGAGAACAATCTCGATCTTCTCCTGGTCACTCATCTTCCCAACGTCCGCTACCTGTGCGGTTTTACCGGCAGTGCGGGCGCATTGCTGGTCAGCGACCGGGGAGCAACGTTCTTTACCGATGGGCGGTACATGGCGCAGGCTCGGGCGGAGGTTTCCGGCGCCCGGATCCTAATTGCCCGTAAAGCGCCGTTCCTGGCTGCCGCCGAGAGTTTGGCGGGATCGAGAACGGGCCGGGTGGGCAAGCAGGTACTGGGCGTTGAAGGCGAATCCATGCCGGCTGCGGTGCGCGATCGGATGGCTGCGCTGCTCAGGCCCAAGTTCAAGCTTCGCTCCGCGCCGCCGTTGGTCGAGCGCGCGCGCATGGTGAAGGATGCGGACGAGATCGGTTGCATTCGGCGAGCCGTCGAAGTGGGCGCAGGACTGTTCAGGATGGCGCGAAAGAAGATTCGTCCTGGCACCAAGGAGGTCGAGGTTGCTGGAACCATGGAATACGCGGCCCGGTGCGCGGGAGCCGAGGGAATGTCGTTTTCCACGATCATCGCCTCCGGCCAGCGCTCGGCGGTGGTCCATGGACGCGCGTCAAACGCGATGATTCCAGACCGCGGGTTCGTGGTCTGCGACTTCGGTGTTATACTCGCTGGCTATTGTTCGGACCGCACGCGGACTGTGCATGTTGGACGTCCTGCGCGCGCTGCCCGCCAGATGTATGAGGCGGTGCTGGACGCTCAGCAGGCGGCGATCGCTGCAGTTCGTCCGGGTGTGACGGCTGGCGAGGTCGATGGCGCGGCGCGGCGCGTGCTTCGTAAGTGGAAGTTGGCACGTTACTTTACCCATTCGACCGGGCATGGTTTAGGATTGGAGATACACGAAGCGCCGCGGTTGGCTGCAGCGCAAAGGCAAAGGCTGGAACCGGGCATGGTGATCACGATTGAGCCCGGCGCATACATTCCCGGGAAGTGGGGAGTGCGAATCGAAGATGTAGTGGTCGTCACTCCCTCCGGCTGCGAAGTGCTGGCGCCCCGGGACAAGGAACTGATTGTTATCTAGCGAATCAAGTCTGGTACATTACCGTTTTTCCAAGCCGGGGCTGATAGAGTTGCCGGTGCCGCTGCCCAGACAGCGGGATCTTGAAAGCGGAACCCACCGCATACGATGAATCAAAAAGAGCTGAAGGAACTCATCGAGTTCATCATAGAAAAAGGCATTGCCGAGTTCGAACTGGAACGCGGCGATGTCAAGGTGAAGATCAAGCGTGCCTCGGAGGCACCGCCGTCGGCATTGCCGGATTCCAGGTATTTCGCGGTTCATCCGGCCCCGGTTGCCGCGGCTGCCCACATTCCCGCTTCTGTGCCTGCCAAGGTAGAGATCTCCGCGGCTGCTGTACCCGTCCCAGAGCCGGAAGAAGATCTGCACATCGTGCGCTCGCCGATCGTGGGCACGTTCTACGAGGCACCCTCGCCCGGCGCTCCTCCTTTCGTCAAGGTGGGCGATCCGGTGGAGATTGGCCAGGTTCTGTGCATCGTCGAAGCCATGAAGCTGATGAATGAAATCGAATGCGACGTCGCCGGAGAGGTCGTGAAGAAGTTCGTCGCCAACGGCCAGCCGATCGAGTACGGACAGGAATTGTTTGCCCTCCGGACGAAATAAGAGGGTGAAGCCGCCCATCAAGCTCCGGCGATCCAGCCTCCTGCGTAGGTATAACGTGGAGCCTCAAGGCCTCAGATAGCCAATGTTCAAGAAGATTTTGGTAGCCAACCGCGGTGAGATCGCTCTGCGCGTGATTTGCGCGTGCAAGGAACTCGGAATCCGCGCGGTGGCGATCTACAGCGAAGCGGACCGCAATTCGCTCCATGTGCGCTTTGCGGATGAAGCCATTTGTATTGGCCCGCCGCAGCTGGCGCAGAGCTATCTGAATATTCCGGCGGTGATCAGCGCGGCCGAAATCGCCAACGTGGACGCTATCCATCCCGGCTACGGCCTGCTTTCGGAGAACGCGAACTTCGCCGAAGTCTGCGCGGCGTGCCACATCAAGTTCATCGGACCGACGCCGGAGGTAATCCGGCTGATGGGCGAAAAGGAAAAGGCGCGGGCCGCGATGAAGCAGCATGGGGTGCCGATCCTTCCCGGCTCCGACGGCGTGATCGCCTCCGATGGCGAGGCCCTGGAGTGGGCGCGGCAGGTGGGATTCCCGGTGATCATCAAGGCCTCGGCGGGTGGGGGCGGGCGCGGCATGCGCATTGTGCGCAACGAAGAGGATTTGCCGGGGCTCTACCGCCAGGCGCAGTCGGAGGCCTCAGCCGCCTTCGGCAATGGCGATCTTTACATGGAGAAATATGTCGAGCGCCCCCGGCACATCGAATTCCAGGTGCTGGCCGACGAACACGGCAACGTCGTTAGTTTGGGCGAGCGCGAGTGCTCGATCCAGCGCCGACATCAGAAGCTGATCGAGGAATCGCCATCCGTGCGGGTCTCGCCGGAGCTGCGCCAGGAAATTGGCGGCATTCTCAGCAAAACTCTCAGCGCAGTCGGGTACCACAACGCTGGCACCATTGAGTTCTTGATGGATCAGGACAGCCGTCTCCACTTCATCGAGATGAACACGCGCATCCAGGTGGAGCATCCGGTCACCGAGATGGTCACCGATGTGGACCTGGTCAAAAGTCAGATCATGATCGCCGCAGGAGCGAAGATGGCGGACGTGCTGCAGGGCCCCATCGTGCATCGCGGACACGCCATCGAGTGCCGCATCAATGCCGAGCACCCGGAAAAGTTCACGCCCTCGGCGGGCAAGATTACGACGTTTCATCCGCCGGGGGGAACGGGGGTGCGCGTCGATACCGCCGCGTACGCCGAAGGCACCATTCCGCCTTATTACGATTCCCTAATTGCGAAGCTGGTGGCGCGCGGCAAGGATCGCAATGAGGCCATTTCGCGCATGGGACGCGCGCTGGAGATGTTCATCGTGGAGGGCATCTACACCACGATTCCACTGCATCGCCGGATTCTCGCCGACGCTGAATTTCGCGCGGGGAACATTGATACCGGGTTCATCGAGAGATTTCTGGCGAAGAAAGAAGCTGTAGGATGAGTCGGTCTCAGTTAGCGCGTTTAATCCCTCTAGATTAGATGCGACATACGATGTCAAGATTGCAGGAGTAAGCCCGCCGGATACCATGGCAAACTATAACAAGAAGCAAATGGGCGACGCATGCGAAATGCTGGTCGCGGCTGAGCTAACGCTTGCTGGCGTACCAGCCCTTAAAGTGCCCGACAACTGGCCCGATTATGACCTCATTGCGCAACCTCCAGGTAAAGACCCGCAACGCATTTCGGTGAAATCGCGGACTTTCAAACGCGGCGCGGCGTTTGTTGAATACAGCGTGACCCAGGCATTTGACTGGCTCGCGATCGTCATCTTGCCGGCAGGCACCGAAAATCGCCGTAGGTTGTTTGTGATTCCGCGTGCCATCGCTGATAAGGAGGCACGGCGGACTAAGTTCGGCACTAAGATCGCGAATGTTCGGTACTGGCGCATTGACAAAGTGGAAGAAACATTTAAGCGCTTCGAACAGAACTTTTCATTACGCAGCGACGATGAGATCGGTAAAAACCGCAATCCATACGTTTGAGGCCGCAGCAAACTGAGACGCGGCGAGCCGAGTCTCTACAGTTGAGGCTATGTTGCAACTTCCGCGACTCTACCCGATTCTCGACGCCGCTTGCTTCCCGGATGTGGCGGGAATGTTAGCTGCCGCCGAAGTACTCGCCGCGGCCGGTTGCACTCTGCTGCAGTACCGCAACAAGTCTGGCAACGCCCGGCAAATGCTCGACGAGGCTCGTGAACTCAGAGCGCGGTTGGGGGAGGGAATCAAGCTCATCATGAACGACCGCGCCGACCTTTGCCTGGCGGCTGGCTTCGATGGGGTGCATGTGGGGCAGGATGATTTGTCGGCTGAATCGGCCCGACGCATCATTGGGCCAGATCGCTGGCTGGGGGTGTCCACTCACAACCCGGAGCAGCTTGCCTTGGCAGATCAGACGTCAGCGGACTATGTTGCCATCGGGCCCGTCTTTGTCACGTCCAGCAAAGCGAATCCGGACCCTGTGGTTGGGCTTGAAGGTGTGCGTCGAGCGAGGGAACTGACGCGCAAACCGCTGGTTGCGATTGGCGGGATTACGCGGGCGAATGCGCGGTCGGTGATCGAGGCGGGGGCGGATGCGCTGGCGGTGATATCCGACTTGTTACGGGATCCCTGCAAATCAGCAGAAGAATTTTTCAGGCTTCTGCGGTAAAGTCATTGGCTTGCGGCGCTACACGAACTAGTTTTGCGTAGGGACAGCCGCCCTCGGCGGTCCGGTTCGCAGAGCCGCAGTTTCAGAAAAACGTTGTCGAGCTCCGCTCGACTGGACAGCCGAGGGCGGCTGCCCCTACGTGTGGTTGTCCCTACGTGTGGTTGTCCCTACGTGCTAAGGAGATTCGTTGGGTACTGACGTTCGACCTCCAGCTCAAGCTTCCAGCGCCAACGATTGGGCGATCCACACCCACCAAGACCAAGAACTCGTCAAAGGTCTCGGACTGACCAGCGCCACCATGCTGGTCATGGGCTCGATGATCGGCTCGGGAATCTTCATCGTGTCCGCCGAGATTTCGCGCGAGGTGCAGTCGCCGGCGCTGCTTGTTGGCGCGTGGCTGATTACCGGATTCTTAACCATCGTTGGCGCACTCAGCTACGGCGAACTGGCCGCCATGATGCCCCGTGCGGGTGGCCAGTATGTGTACCTGCGCGAGTCGCTGGGGCCGCTCTGGGGCTTCCTCTACGGGTGGACGCTGTTTCTTGTGATTCAGACCGGCACCATCGCCGCCGTGGGCGTTGCGTGCGGAAAATTCCTGGGGATTTTCTGGCCGGCGATTTCGTCGAGCAACTGGATTCTGCATTTCTGGAAAGTGCCGAAGTTCGCGATCGGCCCCATGACCCTGGGCGGCATGGATGTCGGTCTGAATACGCAGAACCTGGTGGCCATTCTGGTCGTGGTTGCGCTTTCCATCATCAACATCTTTGGGGTGAAGACCGGAGCGTTGATCCAGAACATTTTCACAACCGCGAAGGTTTCTGCCCTTCTGGGACTGGTGATCTTTGGAATTCTGCTCGGTCGGAATGCCCAGGCACTGGCCGCAAATTTCGGCGCAAGCTTCTGGAACCATTCGGGGCTTGGTGCTCTGCATGACGTTGGCGGTGGGGTGCTGGTCTCGACCCTCACGGTGCTGGCGATCGCGCAGGTGGGCTCGCTGTTCTCGGCGGACGCCTGGAACAATGTGACGTTTACCGCGGGTGAGGTGAAGAATCCGAACCGCAATCTTCCGTTGTCGCTGGCGCTGGGAACGGGCGTGGTGATCGCGCTCTACATCGGGTGCAATTTTATTTACTTGAGCGCGCTTCCTTTGTCGGGCAGTGCCACCGGTTCTACGTTGCTGGAGCGCGGTATTCAATATGCCAGCGAAGACCGCGTCGGCACGGCGGTCATGACGCAGATGTTTGGTTCGATCGGCGGCGCACTGATGGCCGTGGCCATCATGATCTCCGGCTTTGGCTGCTGTAACGGTTTGATTCTTGCTGGGGCCCGCGTTTATTACGCCATGGCCAAAGACGGCCTGTTCTTCCGGAATGTTGCCCGCTTGCATCCTGGGTACAAAACTCCTGCGGTCTCATTGATGGTGCAGATGGTGTGGACCTGCGTGCTGTGTGTGTCGGGCAGCTACGGCCAGCTACTGGACTATATTATTTTTGCGGTGCTGGTGTTCTACATTCTCACCATCTTCGGACTGTTCGTTCTGCGTCGCACCCATCCCGAGGCCGAGCGGCCGTACAAGGCGGTTGGTTACCCGATTCTGCCCGCGATTTACATCGTCATGGCTTTGTTTATCGATGTCGTGCTGTTACGCTACAAGCCGCAGTACACGTGGCCGGGATTGTTCATCGTGCTGCTCGGGATCCCGGTGTACTACCTTCGTCAACGAGGATTCCGGGTCTGAATTTTCGGAATGACGAAAACCGGTCTTGTACGCGAAGGCATTTGTGCACTGAACCCATAAGACTGAGGAGAACCAGATGGCAGATTTGCTGGCCAAGAAACCGTTGAATCTGATCTTGGAGGAATCGCAGGAAACCGGAGAGCACAGCCTGAAGCGGGCGCTCGGCCCGGGGAATCTTATATCTTTGGGAATTGGGGCCATCATCGGCACGGGCATTTTCGTGCTCACCGGCGCGGCGGCCGCCCAATACGCGGGGCCTGCCATTGTTTTTTCCTTCATGCTCGCCGCACTCGGGTGCGTTTTCGCGGGGCTCTGCTATGCGGAATTCGCCTCGATGATCCCGGTCGCTGGTTCCGCGTACACCTACGGCTACGCGACGCTGGGCGAAATCTTTGCCTGGATTATCGGCTGGGATCTCATCCTAGAGTATGCTTTCGGAGCGGCCACGGTCGCTTCCGGATGGAGCGGATACGTCCTCAGCTTCCTGCAAGATTTCGGCATCCATATTCCCCCTGCATTGGCCGGAACACCAGGGGCGCAATTCGTGCAGTACAACGGACGATGGGAGGCGCTGGGGCGCATCTCGAAGACCTTAGCCGCCCACAACGTGGATCCATCGAGCCTTCCGCACGCCACTGGCGTTTTCAACTTGGTGGCATTTTTTGGCATCGCACTGATGACCACCATTCTGGTCATCGGTATCAAAGAGTCCGCCAATCTGAATTCCTTTATCGTTGTGATCAAGGTCACGGTGCTTCTGATTTTCCTCGGCATCGGAGCCCATTACATCCTGCGCCATGCTTCTTTGGCTTCGGCCAACTGGACTCCCTTCATCCCCCCGAATGAGGGAGAGTTTGGCAAGTATGGAATATCGGGCATCGTGCGTGCGGCCGGAGTCATCTTCTTCGCGTACATCGGATTTGATGCGGTTTCTACCGCTGCGCAGGAAGCGAAGAATCCGAAGCGAGACATGCCTATTGGCATCCTGGGCTCGCTGGTGATCTGCACAATCCTCTATATCTTGGTAGCTGGAGTGCTCACTGGCCTGGTGAAGTACAACACCTTGAATGTTCCGGATCCGATCGCCGTGGGCATTGATCAAGCGGGCGTTCGCTGGGGCAGCTTCCTGGTGAAGTTGGGCGCGATCTGCGGGTTGACCAGCACCATGGTGGTCATGCTTCTAGGACAGTCACGCGTTTTCTTCTCGATGTCGCGCGACGGCCTCTTGCCGAAATGGTTCAGCCAGATTCATACCCGGTTTCGTACACCTTACATTTCTTCAATTTTTGTCGGAATCTTCGTCGCGATTTTCGCCTCCGTGATTCCCATCGCCATTTTGGGGGAACTGGTGAGCATTGGTACGCTACTGGCGTTTGTGATCGTTTGCGCCGGGGTGTGGATGATCCGCCGCACCAATCCAGAGATGCCGCGGCCATTTAAGGCTCCGATGGTGCCTTTTGTACCAATCATGGGGATTGTCATCTCGCTGCTCATGATGGTTGGTTTACCCGGTGACACTTGGCTCCGGTTGATCGTCTGGCTGGTGATCGGAATGGTGATTTATTTCGGCTACGGACGCCATCACAGTCGTGTGCAGGTAGCGTTGGAGGGTCGCAAGACAGAGTAAGACAGGCTTCTTCGTCGAGACGGGCGGGGGGCGCCCGTCGCTCCATCACCGGCTACTGCTCTTGCGTTTTCCGGACAATCGCCGTGACCAGTCGGCGTGGGGAGAAGCGCACCGACTGTGCCAACAGCCAATTCTTGAATCCTGAAATCACCACGGGTTTTCCTGCTATCAGCGCGCGATAACCGTCTTCGGCTACGGTGCGCGCGTCCATCGAACCGAACTTCAGCAGGTTCATGCCGGTGGCTTTCGCGCGCTTGTGGAACTCGGTCGTGGTTGCGCCTGGACACAGGCAGGTTACGGTCACACCCGATCCGTGGAGTTCGTTCGCCAAGGCCTCTGACAAATACAGGACATACGCTTTTGTCGCAAAGTACACGGCCATTAGCGGCCCCGGCTGAAACGCCGCAGTGGACGCCAGATTCAGGATCCGTCCGTTTTTTCGTTCGATCATTCCGGGTAGATACAGACGAGTCAGGTGTGTGAGCGTGGTGACGTTGAGCTGGATCTGGCGGAGACATTCTTCGAGATCGCTCTCGACGAACAGGCCATATTGGCCGAATCCCGCATTATTCACGAGCACATCGACAACCACATCAGCGCGCGTGGTCTGATCGAGCACGTACGCGGAAGCGCCCGGCTCGGTCAGGTCGACGGCAAGAATCAATGAGCGCGTGCCATGTGCCTTTTCGAGTTCGGAGGCGAGTTGGCGGAGTTTATCGGCACTGCGCGCAACCAGGACGAGATTGTGATTCTCGCGCGCGAAGATGCGGGCCAGTTCCAGTCCGATGCCGGAAGATGCGCCGGTGATGAGAGCGGTTTTGCGTTCGGCCATTGTGGTTCCTGTGGGGAGATTTTCTTAGTGTCCCTTTGTGTCCTTTGTGGTTTGTGCTTTTTGATAACCACCAAGGACACGAAGGAGCACGAAGGAAAAACAAAGGCGGGTCCGAAGACCCGCCTCTACACTTGAAAGCGGAATGGCTAGACCATCACCGGTTCCACTTCGTAAATCGAGTGCCACGATGTGGCAGCCTTCAGTTTGCCGTTGACGTTGTTGATATTCTTCACGCCTTCGGTTTCCAGCCACTTGCGGAAGGCGGCGGCACCCTGCTTAGCGTAAATCGGGATTCCTTCCTTCCAGGTGGCACGTCCACAGAGCACGCCGTTGAACTTCACGCCGGACTCTCCGGCCAGTTCGAGCGTCTCGCTGAATTCCGCGTTGCTGACCCCGGCCGAGAGATAGATGAACGGCTTGGTCGCGACGCTGGCAGCCTTGTGGAACAGGTCGATGGCTTCTTTCTTGTTGTATGCCTTCTCGCCGCCGAACGACTTCGTGCCCTCAACGAACTTCATGTTCACGGGCACTTCGACTTTGAGCACGTCGACGCCGTAACGCGGCTTGCTGAACTCGCGCATACTCTCGGTGACGATGTGGGGTTTCTTCTTCGCGTACTCGAGACCCTTCTCGTCCGCACCTTCTTCGTAGCCGACAAACTCGAGGAAGTACGGAATATCGTTGGCACGGCATTCGTCGCCGATGCGCTCGACCCAGGCATGCTTCTTTTCGTTGACGTCCTTGGGATCGTAGGGTGTGTAGTAGAGCAAAATCTTGACGCAGTCCGCGCCCGCTTCTTTCAGGCGGCGTGCCGACCACAGGTCGAGCAGGTCGGGCAGGCGTCCGGGACCGGTCTTGTCATAGCCGGTCTTCTCATAGGCCAACAGCAGGCCGGCGTTCTTGGCGCGGCGCTTGGAAGCGGGCAGACCCCACTCAGGATCGAGGAGGATGGCGCTGGCGTGTGGAGTCAGTACCTCGGTTACCAGCGACTTGAATTCTTCCATCATTTCGTCGGAGACGGCTGAGCCCTTCTCCTTCGCGAGAGACTTCTGCAGCGAGCCGCGCTGATCCATAGCAGCGGCGGCGATGACGCCGTGATCGTTCGAGACAGCTTTGAGCCCCTTGAGTTTGCCAGGGGTGAGTTTCATAATTCCTCCAGAAAATTTCAGATGAGTGCAGCGTAAGGTCAATTCTAAACCAAAAGCGGGCTCAGGGCTTTCGGCGCGGGGCTCTCCGAGGGTCCTGGGGCGCAAGGAAGAAATCGATCTCGAAATTATCGCTTGGGGAACTGGTAGCGCAAGCCGATGCGGGCGAGAACGGGAGGGCCCAGGCTTGGGACCGGTGGAGGCGCGGGCGGAGGGACTGGTACGGGGGTTAGAGCCGTGTAATAGCGCTGGTTGAATACATTTTCGGAGGCAGCGAAGACTTCCAGGCCATGACCGAGCGAGCGGCCGAGGTACAGGTCAACGGTGAAGAACCGTTTCAGCAAAAAGGTGTTCAGGTCGTCATCGAATTGCTGGCCGACGAAGGTTCCTTGCACGGTGGCGGTGATGATCTTGGGATGGACGTAGCGGGCCTGCAGCGTGAACTGCTGGTGCGGAACCTCGGGAACCCAATTGCCTACGAGCGACGGGTTCAACACAATCACGGAGGGATCCGGTGTGTAGCTGGATACCACGGCGTGCGCGAACTGGTAGCCTCCGGCAAGCTGAAGCGTATTACTGATCCGGAATTCGCCGTCCAGATTCAAGCCGGTCGAGAGCGTCCGGGCGACGTTTTCTTTCTTGCGCAGGATCGGCGGGGGCGTTTGGCTGAGCGTGACGTTCACGATGGCGTCGGTAATGTCGTTCCAGAAAAAAGTTGTTCTTAGATTCAGGCGGTCGGAGAGCAAGCTTTGCCGGACTCCCGCTTCCACTCCCGTCAATCGTTCCGCATGCAAGGTGGGGTTGCCGTTCGTTACGGCGTTGCCTTGACGAAAACTGCGATAGAGTTCGTTCAGTGTTGGCGCGCGGAAGGCGCGATAACCCGAAGCAGTCAGTGAAGTGCTATGTCCGACCCGGTAGAGCAGCGATGCGCGCGGGTTGAGAGCATCGGCACTGCGATCGGCGTATGGGAATACGGTGGGGACGTTCGAGCGGATCTGAATGAGGCGGGCGCTGAAATCACTCCAGTGATCGTAGCCGAGCGATAGATTCGCAATCAGCCGTGGTGTGATCTGGAGAATGTCTTCTCCAAAAAGCCGTGTTGTGCGCTCTCTTCCGCCGCTCAAGTTTGTACCGACGGTGACAACGTCATTACTGGAACCATGCACTTCCCGCATCTCAAAGCCTGCGACGAGCGTCTGGACCCGGCCGACGGGGCGCGACCATTGGGCGCTGCCACCCAGAGCTTGTGACGGGACGTACTGGTCGTCGGTCAGGGTTTCGGAATTGCGGTCCGATGTAACCGCGGAAAAAGTCTGGTGGTACGACTCGAAGAGTCCGAAGAGGCGGGCTGAGATTGCTCCCACACTTGCCGTTTCGTAGTTCCAGCCGGTGGCGAAGTCGCCCAATTGCGTGGTGTTCTTCTGGATCACGGTGCCGTTGTGCCGGCCTTCATCGAAGTAGGAGCCGCGCGCAAAGAAACGGCTGAAGTTGCCAAACCGCCGGCCGAGTTCGACCGTGGTTAGTTCGTGGCGGGAATTGGCGGGCGAATCGACTGCACCGCGCTGGGACTCCGGCACCGGAATATAACCATTCGTGCGGAAGAGATCCGTGGATGCCGAACCTTGCCACGGCCCCAGGCGAGTTGCGGCGAAGAGCGATAACTCGGGCGTGTTTTCGCTGCCCCAGGATCCTTCGGCGGAGATCGCGGTTTGTTCGGGCTGGCGGGTCCGGAACTGAATCACTCCACCCATGGCCGTCGAACCGTAGAGGCTGGCGTCGGCACCTCCGCGAACCACCTCCACGTCGCTGATGGATTCGCGGACAACGCGGTCCCAGTAAACCCATCCGCCGAAGGGATCGTTGAGCGGGATGTCATCCACCAGGACGAGGGCGCGGCTGGTGCCACTGGCGCCGACCCCACGCATGGAGACTCCTTGCGTGCTGGGATTCGCGGTGCGGCTGCTGGAACGGCGAAAGAGCGTGAAACCCGGAACCTTACGCAGCACGTCATCGAGCGCGACCGCCGGGGTCGTGGCCAGATCATCGTGGGAGATGGTTACGCTGTCGGCCGGAGAGTCCTCCAGTGCGGTGTTAATCCGGGTGGCGGTGACGAGAACGTGCTGGCTGGCGTAATCCGAATCAAATTGCGGATGCAGGACGAGCTTGAGGTGCGTTTCGTGATTCCAGGGGCGCTGAAGAGGAAGAAATCCGGGCGCTCTGGCGGAAATGGTTCCGGACGCGGCGTCGATGTGGAGTTGGAATTGTCCGGCCGAATTCGTTTGAGCTGCAGTGTGGTAGTTCCCGCTGGTGAATTCCACGCGAGCGCCTTCGATCACGGCACCGGAAGGATCTTCTACGACACCCGTCACCGTTGAGGGCGCGGCTTGCGCGTGCGCGGACAGCGCCGCGAGCACAAGACAAGTGGCCGCAACGAGGCAGCGGAGTCTGGCGCGCAGACTCCACCAGCGGACTGAGCAAATGGGAATCATCGGCATGGGGCGGGCAAGAATATCCGCCCTGCACTTTGAGGGTACCAAGCGGAGTGGCGCGACTGTTATGACCGAAGTCACTGCCGCAGAGCGAGTGTTCCCAGTAAGGACTGCTGCTTCGCGACCAGCGAATGGATTCCCTGGCGGGCCAGGGAGATCATTTTTGCGAGTTGCGCGTCGTCGAAGACCTGGTGCTCGGCGGTGGCTTGCAGTTCCACGATCTTGTTGCCGGCGGTCATGACGAAATTCATGTCGACGTCGGCGCGTGAGTCTTCTTCGTAGTTCAGGTCGAGAAGGATTTCGCCATCGACAATGCCGATGCTGATGGCAGCGACATAATCCTTGATCGGCACGGTGGTGAGGGTTCCGGCGTCAATGAGGCGCTGCAGGGCCAGGCCTAGGGCGACGAACGCCCCGGTGATGGACGCCGTGCGGGTGCCGCCGTCGGCTTGAATCACGTCGCAGTCAATCCAGATGGTGCGCTCGCCCAACCGGGTGAGGTCGGCGACGGCGCGCAGGGAGCGGCCGATCAGGCGCTGGATTTCCTGCGTGCGTCCGCTCGGGCGGCCCTTGGAGGATTCGCGCGCGGTGCGGGTCAGGGTGGAGCGGGGAAGCATGCCGTATTCGCTGGAGATCCATCCTTTGCCGGAGTTGCGCATGAAGGCGGGTACGGCTTCTTCAACGGACGCCGTGCAGATGACGCGGGTATTGCCCACTTCGATCAGCGCTGAGCCTTCGGCGGTAGAAATGAAGTCGGGAATGATGTTGACGGGCCGAATCTGGTCAGGAGTGCGATTGTCGCTGCGAAAGATCATTGGGGAGGATTCTAAATCATATTAGGCTCTGGGCCTTAGGCGTTGGGCCCTAGGTTTTGAATCGGAAGGTTGGAAGCTTCGACCTAGAGCCCAAAGCCCAGCGCCCAAAGCCTATTCTCAATGCGTTGCCTGCGCGATTGTACTGGCATCGAAGAAATCGGTTAGATCGGCGTGGCCTGCCAGCGTTTCGCGTTCGTTCCCTTCGACCAGAATCCGGACGCGAGTAACTCCGGGAACATTCACCGCCAGCGTTTCGACCAGCGAGTTGACGGTGAGTTGTTCGTCAAGGACGCCGGAACGGTGCTGGTCGGCGAACGCGGTGTTGAGGTCAATCACGGCAGCGCCGGGAGCGACCAGGTAGATGCTGCGAATGTCGGCGGCGGGAGCGAGAGGATGGCCAGCGTCCGGTTGCTGGTAGATGCGTAAGAGCGCGCGCAGCAACTCTTCGGCCCGCTGCTGGCGTCCGCCAGGGAGAGGGATTTGCGCGGACTGGGCGCGGAGCGTGCCGGCGGCATCATCGGCAATGTAGAGAGTCACGGTTTCGGTTGGACCCGAAGGCGGGGGAGCGACCGGTTGCAAGTCGGCGGCAGACTGAAGCGTGCCAGCCTGGCGGCGCATGCGGCGAACGTAAGTGCCCATCGCTACGACCACCACCAGCATCGCGGCAACGGCAATGACCAGACTGCGGGGGATCACGGTTGCACCCCCATCCGGTCGCGGAAGGGGGCGACCGCGTCGGCAATGGCGGCAGCCGCCTGCTGCTGATAGTTGGCGGAGGGCAGATCGGAAATCCCGTTTGGGCCGGGGGCGAGTTCCACGGCGAGGGCCGGCATCAGCACATTGTTCAGGGGACGCAGAGACGCGGATGATCCGCGCGCGGGGAGCTGTCGCTTCTGCATCTCGCTCACAACCGCCGCGGCCACCGTGCGGCTGACTGGCAAAGCCCGTGCTTGCGCCCCGTTCCAGGCATGAAACGTTCCATTACTTCGGCCTTCGACGGGCAGCAGGGCGGTGTACACGCGGGCGCCAGTCCCCTGGGAAGCGGCGTGCAAGCTGATGTAGATGCCGGCGCGAGCGGCATTGGCGGCTCCGGCGCGCTGATCCAGGGTGAGGTTGAGATCAGCGTCGCGCAGCAGAACGACCGAGAAGCCGCGTTGCTCCAGTTCGTGACGAAGCAGGCGCGCGAATCCCAGGGTGACGTCTTTTTCCGCAAGTGTTGCGGTCAAGGCGGAGCCGCGCTCATCGCCGCCGTGGGCAGGATCGACGACCGCAAGAACACGGTGGCTGGTGTCCCCGGACGATGCAGCCGTGATCTGGCCCGCAGGCGGTGGCCCGGTTGGGTTCTGCGGGACGGGCCCCCCTGGGAATGTTGGCGGCGACGGCGCCGTACCGACCGCCGCAGACGGTTGCACGGCCGCTACCGTAATCGTTCGTCCACCGTTGCTGAAGGTGGCCATCAGCGCAGCGTTGGCGGAAACGTCCAATTCAGCAGCGCCGTTGCTCTCGGAATATCCGACTTGCGTGATGACCTTGTTGTCGAAGGAAATTGACTGGCCGCCGGGCGGCACCACCGGATCGCGCCGGAACAGCATGCGCAGCTTGCCAGGCTCGGTGGAGATGGTCGGATTCACCGGGGCAGTGAAATTGAGCACCAGGCGTGGAGGTGCGCCGGGATCCAACAGGATGCTGGACTGTATGGCGACATCGCCAATGAACAGGCGGCGGGCGCTCTCGCGAAAATTAACGGGCGCTCCCAGGAAGCGAGGCAACAACGTGCTCAGCGAACTTACAGGAACGAGGCCGCGCGAGTTGTCAAAAAGGAAGGGAAGCGGGAGATCGTAGTCGCGCCCCCCAATTCGCGCGCGCGCCCTTCCGGGAACGAATTCGCTGTCGATGGCGTTGTAGCGGAGTTTCCAGCGTGAGCCGCTTTTTTCGGCGGACACACGGCCCAGCGGCTCGAGAAGTTCCAACAACCCAACGTACTCATGGCCCGCGCGGTCGATCACGGGCAGCGCGTACGTTGCCACCGAAGAGTAGACCGACACTCGCTTTTCGTCGGCGGAGGTTGCGGCGGAGAGGAGGGTCAGGGCGAGCAGGAAGACAAGGGCTGGTCGCGAGAGTGCTGCTAAAACCCGCATGGGTGGCGCCTTCCAGCGGCCGGGCTGAGGGGTGTGCCGGAGAGCGTCAGCCGCCCCTCCGCGGCTGGACTCGCGAGACCGGTTCTAATCCAGCGCATAGATGGTGAGTCCGCTGAGAAGCTTGGGATAGAAGTCGGTCGATTTTTGGGGCAGCACCTCGCCCGCAAACGCGATGTCGCGCACCTGTTCCATGCGTACCGGATTCATCAAGAGCGCTATTTGTGCCTGGCCACTGCGGACCTGCGCCAGTCCGTCCTCGGTCTCGCGGCAATAGGAAACGTTCTGCTGGTCGCGGACGGCGTCTTCGGAGATTTTCAACACGCCCTCCAGCAGACATTTGTGCAGTTGGACGACGTCGAGCGCCTGCTGCCTCAGGGAGAAGCCGGCGAACCGGTTGGTCCCTTTTTCCTTGGGTGTATGCATCAGGAAGGCCCGGCCAGCGGCAACGGCGAGCAGGGCGGTTCCGGAGCGCCCTGCCTCCTGCAGGATGGACGTAACCCGCACCGCATCAATGCCGGCATCGACTTCTTCTACGTTGAAGAATTTGCAGGCGTCGGTCTGGAATTGCACCGCGGAAAAGGACGGCAACCCGAAGACGATGCGATGGGTCGGCAGGATCAGCAGGCCGGGCCGGTTCATGTCGACGAAGGTCATCATGACGGAGTCGTACGGTGCGGGCGCTGGGTTGGCAGCAGCGGCGCGGCGTTCGTTGCGGTAGGCCAGGGCGGTTTCATAGCGATGGTGGCCGTCGGCGATGATCAACTTCTGCCCTTGCATGTATTCCTGCACTTGCTGGATTACCGTGGGGTCGGAAACCCTCCAGACGCGATGCAGCACCGAGTACTCATCAGTAACCTCGATGTCGGGGGCGTTCGGCGATTCGAGCAGGGTATCGACTTCACCGGACCCGCTGTAGAGCATGAAGATCTGCCCAAAGTGGGCGCGGGTGGCGCGCAGCAGGTCCAGGCGGTCGGCCTTGGGCTTGGCTAGGGTCTGCTCGTGCCGGAAGACGACGCCGGCGGAATACTCCTCGATCCGGCCCAAGCCGATGAAGCCCCGCCGTTCTGCGTGGGCGCCGGTGCCGGGAACTGTAAAGGTCTGGGAATAGCTGTAGAGGGAAGGATCGCGGTCGGGGCACAAAACCCCAGTCTGGCGCCAGCTTTGGAAGGACGCCGCGGCGCGGGTGTAGACGTTTTCACCCTTCCCGTCTCCTGGCAGGTGCTTGCCGAGGATGATCCGGACCAGGTTGTAAGGGCTGGCCTCATAGTAACGTTCCTGCAGCTCGGGGCTGATCTTGTCGTAAGGCTGGGTTACAACCCGTGAGGCTGCAACCCGTTCGGGGGCATAGCGTAAGGCGCGAAAGGGAGAAATCGTGGCCATGGGTAACGCAGAATTGTAGCAGGCACCCCCTTCTTCCAGAGCCAAAGGAAAAAACATGCACAGGGCGGAAGGCCTTCTATGCTGTCAAAGGAATGTCAAATGTTGTGGCGGCACCTGAAAAAGCTGGAAACAGATATTGGGGAGTGCTAGTATCCGGCTTAGGAAGGGGTTTTTCTATGGCCCGCCGCTGGGGATGCGGGTCAACTCGCTCCCAAACGCCAGTTCGCGGCTGTGCATTGTTTGTAGGGCCTATGTTGTATAGCAAACGGTTCTCCGCGCGGTTTGTCTCGGTTGTTCTTCTGCTGGTCGCTGCCTGTGTCGCCGCTCCGGTTTCTGCCCAAAACTTAAACGAAGAGGTCCACGTTCAGCCGCGTGTGCAGCCTCCCGCTCCCAAAGGGCCGGAGATCGATCCCGCACTTAAGACTCATACCAAGCCTTACAAGGTTGATGTGGAGATGGTGCTGGTGCCGGTTACGATCACCGATCCCATGAACCGGTTGGTAACCGGCCTCGATCGGGACAACTTCAGCCTGTTCGAAGGCAAAAACGTGCAGGACATCAAGACGTTCTCCAGCGAAGATGCCCCGGTGTCTTTGGGCGTTGTTTTTGACATGAGCGCCAGCATGGGGAGCAAGATCGAACGCGCCCGGGAGGCGGTGGTCGAGTTCTTCAAAACGGCGAATCCGCAGGATGAGTTCTTCATGATCACCTTCGCCGACAAGCCCGAGGAGATGTCCGACTTCACCAGTTCGGTCGAAGACATCCAGGGGAAACTCGTCTACACGATTCCGAAAGGGCGCACGGCGCTGTTGGATGCCATCTATCTGGGCGTGAGCAAAATGCGCCAGGCCAAGTATCCGAAGAAGGCGCTGCTGATTATTTCTGATGGCGGCGACAACCACAGCCGCTATACCGAGGGCGAGATCCGGTCGACGGTGAAAGAAGCGGACGTGCTGATCTATGCGATTGGCATCTACGATCACTACTTTCCCACCGAGGAAGAGCGGTTGGGGCCGACGCTGCTCAGCGACATCACCGAACTGACCGGTGGGCGTGCGTTTACCATCGATAATCCGAATGACCTCGCCGACGTTTCCACAAAAATTGGCATCGAACTGCGCAACCAATATGTGCTGGGGTACCGTCCAAAGAATCCAGTGCGCGATGGCAAATGGCGTAAGATAAAAGTGAAGCTCATTCCGCCAAAAGGACTGCCGCCGCTCCGGGTTTATGCGAAGACGGGCTACTATGCGCCGACGGAATAATTTTCCTCTGCTGGTTGTTCTCCTCTTCACAATCTCGTTTCTGACCGCCGCGCAAACCGGAGCAGGATCGGCCGCAAGCCAGGCGCCGCCCGCAAACGCTCCCAGTGCAGCCGCGAGTTCCGCCACCGCGTCGAAACCGCAGTCGCTTCCGGCACAGCCGCAGGACAGCACCAAGCCTCCGGTGAGCCCGTCGGGACAGGCGGAACCTTCAAGCGCCCCGCAGAGCCCGGATACCTCCGACAGTGGCGTGTTCGTCTTCCGCAAGCAGGTTGAGGAAGTGGTGCTGCACGCCACCGTGGTCGACGATAAACAGCGCATCGTCACCAATCTGGAGAAAGCCGCGTTTACGGTGTACGAAGATGGACGGCCGCAGACGATTACTTCCTTTCGCCACGAAGACATTCCAGTCGCGATGGGGATTGTGGTCGATAACTCGGGTTCGATGCGCGAAAAGCGGCAGAAAGTGAACGCCGCGGCTCTGAACCTGGTGCGCTCCTCCAACCCCAGCGACGAAGTCTTCATCGTCAACTTTAACGACGAGTACTACCTGGACCAGGATTTCACGTCGAATATCAACAAGCTGAAAGAGGGGCTGGAGAAGATTGATGCGCGCGGCGGTACGGCGCTTTACGATGCCGTGGTTGCTTCCGCCGATCACCTGAAGGGCGCCAAGCTCGACAAGAAAGTGATCTTTGTGGTGACCGACGGTGAGGACAATGCCAGCACCGAATCGCTGGAACAGGCCGTGCGGCGGCTGCAGGCCGAGAACGGGCCGACGGTGTACGCGATCGGCATTCTGGGAGAGGAGGAGCATCCCAAGCGAGCCAAGCGTGCCCTGCAGGTTATGTCGGAGAGGACCGGTGGTCTTGCCTTCTTCCCCAAGACTCTCGATGACGTGGACGCCATCAGCCGAACGGTCGCGCATGACATCCGAAGCCAGTACACGATTGGATATAAGCCCGCGACACCGAAGAATCAGGGCGGCTATCGCCAGGTGAAAGTGGACGCCCGTTCCCACAACTACGGAAAACTCACGGTCCGCACCAAGAGCGGCTATTACGCCGGCCCCGAACCCGCTTCGGGAGCGCAGTAAGCGCACGTCACGTTGCATTTATGAAATATCCGTTCTCGGCGATTCGCGAAGAACAAGTTCCGCGTTGCCGGGTTGCGCTCCTGCAGCACGTCCTCGATACCTACGCCAGCGAGACAAATAAAGTGATTTCCGTGTGGGCGAGCTTTGCGGACTCCGATCTTGGCTATCGCCCGCATCCGAGCTCCAGTTCGGCCGCCGACATCATGAAGCACCAACTGCTGTCGGAGCGGCGATTCTTTGCGGAATTCCTGGGTCTGCCGGAAGCCGCAGCGGAACAAGTCTTGCCGAAGAGTCTTTCGGTCGAGCACTTCAGCCAGCGGATGCTGGAGCTTGCTTTGCCGCGTCTTGGATTCATGGCGGAGCGCAACGAGGAGTGGTGGCGGACGGTTGTCCCTTTCTTTGATACCCGCCGGGAACGAATCTGGATCTTCTGGCGGCGCGTTTTGCATACCGCTCATCACCGGACACAGTTGACGGTCTATCTGCGTTTGCTGGGAAAGCCGGTGCCGGCCACGTACGGGCCGACGGCCGATGTGAGTTGGCAAGGCGCCGATCCCACTACGACGGTGGAGGCGGCGGGCCGCTCTGGCAAAACCAGTCGCGATTGACGCTGGCGCCTGGCGTTCCTTACTCTGTAGAGTGGCCACGACGAGATCAAGCTCCCGCCTGCGCGTTAGCGACGACATTACTCAACTGGTTGGCGAGACCCCGATGCTGCAACTGAAGAAGCTGGCGCCGCCGGGATCCGCTGACATTTTCGCGAAGCTAGAGTTTCTCAATCCCGGGGGCAGTGTGAAAGACCGCGCGGCCATTGGGCTGATCGCGCGCGCCGAAAAGCAGGGGAAGCTCCGCCGCGGCGGAACAATTATAGAGGCGACGGCGGGGAACACCGGTATCGGGCTGGCGCTCATCGGGGTGAATCGCGGATACAAAGTTCGTCTCTTCGTGCCGGAGAAGTTTTCGGAAGAAAAAGTCGTGATCATGCGGGCCCTCGGCGCCGAGGTGACTCGCACCCCGGAGGCCGAGGGCATGCAAGGCGCGATCCAGCACGCAAAGGATCTGCTGGCTTCCGACCCTTCTGCCTTCTTGGCAGCCCAGTTTGACAACCCCGCCAACACCGACTACCACTACGAGACCACTGCCCGCGAGATCTTTGAGCAAATGGATGGGCGCGTCGACGCCATCACGGTCGGCTGCGGCACGGCGGGAACCTTTACCGGAATTGCCCGTTTTCTGAAAGAGCGGCTGGCGAAAGTGCACGCCGTGGCGGTCGAGACCCAAGGTTCGATCCTGGGTGGAGGGAAGCCCGGTCCGCACAAGGTGGAGGGCATCGGCAACAGCTTTATTCCTGGAAACTTCGACCGCTCTGTTTGCGATGAAGTGATGATGGTGACCGATGATCAGGCCTTCGGCATGGTAAAAGAACTGGCGGCGCGCGAAGGCGTACTGGGGGGCTCCAGCGCGGGAGCCAACGTGTTTGCTGCGGTCGAGATCGCCAAACGTCTGGGAGCAGGGAAGCGCGTAGCGACGCTGATTCCGGATTCCGCGGAACGGTATTTGTCGAAGAAGATTTTTGAGGGTGGCATTTAGGGCGTACCCCGCAAAGTTTGTGGCATAAGTTTCACACTGTCATCCTGAGCGAAGCGAAGGACCTATGTACTAGATTTCGCGATGCACGCGTAAGTTGCGCGTTCATGATGACAACCCAGAGTTGTGCAGTTGGGAATATTGTTTCAACAGATGGAGCAATGACAACTGATCCTTGCTGCCCACCCAGGAGAACTCGTTGACGAGGAACCATCCCGGCTTTTCTACCCGCGCCATCCACACCGGCCAGGAGCCTGACCCCGCCACCGGCGCGGTCACCGTTCCGATTTACGCGACCTCGACCTATGTGCAGGAGGAGATCGGCAAGCACAAGGGCTACGAGTACGCGCGCGTCTCGAACCCGACGCGCGACCGGCTTGAGACCAACTTGGCTGCACTGGAAGGCGGCATCGGTTCGCGCGTGTTCGGGAGCGGCATGGCGGCGATCAACGCCATCGCTACGATGCTCAAGGCGGGCGACCACCTTGTTGCCGGACACAATCTCTACGGCGGCACGCCGCGGCTCTTCAATCAGGTGTGGGCGAACTTCGGGCTGACCTTTACCTATATCGATACCTCTGACGTAACCAACGTCGAGCGCGCGCTCCAGAGAAATACGCGGATGGTGTACCTGGAAACGCCAACCAACCCACTCATGGAACTCTGCGACATTCGCGCCATCAGCGACCTGGCGCACCAGCATGGAATCGAAGTTGTCGTTGACAACACTTTTATGTCGCCCTACTTTCAGCGTCCGATTGAACTCGGCGCCGACATGGTTATCCACTCGACCACAAAATTTCTCAACGGACACAGCGACGGACTCGGCGGAGTCGTGGTCTGCACGAAACCTGAGCAATCCGAGAAACTCGCCTTCCTGCAAAAAGCTGCGGGGGCCATCTTGTCGCCCTTTGAGTGCTGGCTGATTCTGCGCGGGGTGAAAACTCTGGCGGTGCGCATGTTGCAGCACGACTGCAACGGCCGCAAGGTCGCTGACTATCTCGCGAAACACAAGAAGGTGCAGAAGGTGTTCTATCCCGGCTTGGCGAGTCATCCGCAGCATGAGTTGGCCAAACGCCAGATGTCTGGCTTCGGAGCCATGATCGCGTTCGAGACCGGCTCGCTAGAGAACGCCAACAAGATGCTGCGCAAGGTGCGGGTGTGCTCACTGGGCGAATCGCTCGGCGGAGTGGAAACACTCATCTCGCATCCTGCGACTATGACGCACGCGGCCGTGGGCGAAGAAGGCCGGCGCAAGATCGGCATCACCGACGGCATGGTGCGTATCTCGGTCGGCATCGAGGACGTGGAAGACATCCTCGCCGATCTAGACCAGGCGCTGGCGGCGATCTAAGGCGAGGCGCCGCTCGACCGGTGCCGCCGCCATCCCGGATACGAGTTGCCAATCGAGTACGTGAACCCGGCGAAGACATGCCGGTGCGGCCCGCCGGAACTGAGCCCGCCTTCAAAGCCGCCGTCCATCACAAGTCGCGGAGTGATCGTGTAAGTGAGTGCCCAGAGGGAAGAGACGAAACTGGCTGTCGTTTGGTCGAGCTGCGTGTCCCCGTAGAATTCGCCTGTGAACCCCAGCCCGCCGCGAATCGTGTGGGAAAACGCCAGATTGAGCTGATCATTCTGATCGAAGCCCGCCGCGCTCTGGCGGCCGATCCAGAAATGCGTAGCGTTGAAATCGAAATGAACACCCGCGATGTCCTTACTTGCCAGGAAACCGAAGGAGTGATCCACGCGGCCCGTTCCCAGACTGTCTTCGGTGCTGGCGGAAGGGATTTTTGCGGCGTAGCTGAAGGCGAGCGTCGGCCATCGTTTCGTTTGCCTATAGAGTCGAACCTGCGGCCCGATCCAATTGTCGCCGAATCCACGATGCGTCGCCCCGCCGCCAGTCTGCGAAAGGAGCGAGGTCATGGTCCAGCGCAGCTCGACGTCGCAGAGCAACCCGAATTTCAGGAGGCCGCCAAGGGAGGTCTGGCGAACACCTTCTTCGGGCCACGTACGATCCCAACCATACTCAAGTTCCAGCACGCCGTACTGAGTGATGTCGGCAGGATTGGCAACGGTAGGCCGGTTTGGATTGGCGACGATGGAATCGGCATAGCAGCCCGTTTGTTTGCCCATCCACTGAGCCCAGGCCGGAGTACTCGCGATCAGAGAAACCACGAGCAGCGCCATGCGTGGTCGCCATGAGGCGGTACGACGGTTCCTGATTGTCTCGGGCGCGCGTGTTGGAGATGGCTGGGGCGACGGCACATCAACGATTATCCTTTAAGATGAGTTTTCTGGAAGTAGATGCGCTGGAACTGGGATGACCCCTCCGCAAACATCTCGCGAGTGGAACGCCGGGGAATACCATCGTCTCTCGGCGCCGCAGTTTCAGTGGGGGCAACGCGTTCTCAGCGAACTGCACCTGCGGGGAGATGAGTGTGTTCTGGATGCCGGCTGCGGTACCGGGAAGCTCACTCGGCTTCTTCTGCAGAATCTGCCATACGGCCGCGTGGTAGGCCTGGATCTGTCCCGGAACATGGTGCGGCTTGCGCACGACAGTTTGAAGGCGGAATTTGCTGGCCGCGTTCAGTTCGTTGCCGCCGATCTCGTGGCCCTCCCATTCCGCGAATGTTTTGACGGGATCTTCAGTACGGCCTCGTTTCATTGGGTGCTCGACCACGATGCGCTCTTTCGCAACCTGTTTGCATCGCTCAAGGGCGGCGGCTGGCTGCATGCACAATGCGGCGGCGGACCCAACCTCGCGCGATTGCGGGAACGCGTGCGCTCGCTTTCACGGACGCTTGCGTTCGCGCACTGGCTGGCGGGCTTTTCCGAACCGTGGTTCTTTTCCGATGCCCAGGGGGCCGCTTCACGCCTGCGAGCTGCAGGATTCGAGGGCTGCGAAGCGGGCCTGGAGCCCGCATCCTTCGCGGTATCCACCAGTCAGGAGTTCCAGGATTACCTCCGCACATTCGTACTTCACCGCCACCTTGAACTCCTGCCAGAGGAGGAGTTACGTAATAGCTTCGTGTGCCAGCTTGCGGATACCTCTGCTCAAGACGATCCGCCCTGGACGCTGGACTACTGGCGATTGAACTTGCGGGCGCGCAAGCCGGAATGACCTATTCCGGCGAGGCGGCATTCAGGTTACTCCAGTAATCCCCTCTTTGTCGTACCGCCCTTCCTGTCAATGTCAAAAGGTCCGCGAAACTTTCCCGATGCGCCTGGGTTCAAGCCAATGTAGGCAGTAAGCCTCAGGAGAGAGAAAGTTATGCGACGCAGCGTTCTCAGTATTGGGCTGATGTTACTGGCAGGGACAATGGCGTTCGGTCAGAGTGCAACGACCTCTTCCACCGACCTCGGGCAGGATCGGAAAGATCTCCACAAAGACAAGCGAGATTTGCGACAGGATCGTCGGGATCGCAACCAGGATCGGCGCGATATAAATAAGGATCGAGCAGACCGGAATGCCGACCAGCGCGACATCAACCACGATCGCCGTGACCTGAACAAAGACCGCGCTGATCTGGCCCGTGACAGGAAGAACGGCAACACCGCCGATGCCAGAAAAGATCGGGCTGACATCCGCCATGACAAGCGGGATATCAATCACGACCGCGCCGACCGCAGCCGGGATCAGCGCGACATCAACCATGACCGGCGCGACTTGCATGCCGACAATCGCGACATCCAGCACGACAAGAAGGATATCAGGCACGACCGCAGGGATATCCACCACGACAAGGTGGGCAAGTAACACTCACCCACTGAAGCGAAGGCGGCGAGTGACCCTTGCCGCCTTTTTCAGGCGGAGTGAATGCCTATCGTACAGACTCTCCAATCCACTCGAGATAGGCGGCGCTGCCATCCTCGATTCCAATCGCGATGCACTCCGGAGTCTCGTACGAATGAAGTTCATGGAGAGCGTCCCGTAAACGCGCGAACATGCCGGCCGTGGTCTTGATCACGAGTAGGCACTCGGCTGCGGTCTCCACTTTGCCCTGCCAGCGGTAGACCGACTCGATTTGCGGAACGATGTTGACGCAAGCGGCCAGCCGCCGCTCGATCAAGGCGTGGGCAATCTTTCGTGCTTCTTCCAGCGACCCGCAGGTAGTGAGAACAATTCTCTTGTCAGTCATATAGAATCTGGCGTTAGGCTAGGGCCTCAGACGCTAGGATTTTACATGTACGCTTGAGCGCCGATTTCACTTTTGACGCGGGGGCGGACAAGAGTGTCCGCCCTACACCCCCATAGCCTAATTCGAGGTACGCAATGACTACCCAGATCAGGTTTGGTACTTCCGGATGGCGCGCCGTCATGGCGGAAGAATTCACGTTTGCCAATGTCCAGCGGGCCGTTCATGGCATCGCCCGCTACGTGGTCTCGCAGAAGTCCGATGGCGCCAAGGTCATCGTCGGACGCGACCCGCGCTTTCTGGGAGAAACCTTCTGCTCGATGGCCGCCGACATTCTGGCTGGTTATGGCATCACGCCGCTCGTGATCGCCGAGGCTGCGCCTACGCCGACGATTTCCTATGCCGTGATTCAGTCGAAGGCCGACGGCGCGATCAACTTCACGGCCTCGCATAATCCGCCGGAGTACAACGGCATCAAGTTTTCAACGCCCGACGGCGCGCCCTCTCTCCCGGAAGTCACCCAGGCCGTGGAGGCCGAGATCGCCGCGTTCGATGCGAATCCCCAGCCACCACGCGGCAACAAGGCCGAAGCGCAGCCGATCGACCCGCGCCGCATGTATCTCTCTCGCCTGCGAGAAATTGTGGATCTCGAAGTCATCGCGAAAGCTGGTGTGAAAGTCGCCTTCGATCCTATGTGGGGCGCCGCGCGAGGCTATTCGGACGCGCTGCTTCGGGAGGCAGGAGTGACGGTTGCCACCGTCCATGATTACCGCGATGTCCTCTTCGGAGGTCATGCCCCGGAGCCGGACGATCATCTGCTCGAAGATCTGCGGCACAAGATGCGCGAGACCGGCGCGTCCATCGGCATTGCCACCGACGGCGACGCCGACCGGTTCGGGATTGTCGACGCGGATGGGACGTTCCTCCAGCCGAACTACATCATCGCCCTGCTTTTTGATTATCTGGTGGAGAGCCGCGGCTGGAAAAATGGCGTTGGCAAATCGGTCGCCACCACGAATCTGATCAATGCCCTGGCGGAGAAACACAAGATCGAACTGCACGAGACACCGGTGGGCTTCAAATACATCGGGGAACTCATCAAGCAGGACAAGATCGTGATCGGCGGCGAAGAAAGCGCGGGTCTGTCCATCCGCAAGCATGTGCCCGAAAAAGACGGGGTGCTGGCCGGTTTGTTGTGCTGCGAGATGGTCGCTCGCCGGGGAGCGTCACTGAGGAAGCAACTGGCCGATATATTTGCCAAAGTTGGTTCCTACTATCCGTTACGCGAGAACTTTCGCTTGACGCTTGAAGTGAAAGAGAAGTTTACTAAGAAGTTACGTAGCGATCCGGCCGAGTTTCATGGCAGTAAAGTTGCGAGCGTGGTAAGGACCGACGGACTCAAACTGGTTCTCGGCGACGGATCGTGGGTGTGCTACCGACTCTCCGGCACGGAGCCGGTGGTGCGCGTGTACTCGGAAGCGCGCAGCAAGCAAGAACTTGCGAAGTTGAGCGCAGCAGCGAAAGCATGGATCTTCGATTAGGCCCAACCACGAGAGTGCGCATCCTGCCGCGACCGGAGGACAGCCTGCGCGTGGTCATGGAGCAGGCCCCGCGGGCAGAGGCGCTGGCGGCCCGTTGTGTGGAACGTACCCGCCCGGTGTGGTCCTGGGTTGTTCTGGAGTGGAGACGGCTGGGGACGGTGGCGTCCGTCGCGCTGATTCTGGGATTGATGCTGCACGCCATGTTCGGCGCCAATGGCATGGTCGCTTACCGGCAGAAGCGCGCTGAGATGCAGTCACTCAAGACTGACGTCGAGCGCCTGCAAAAACAAAACGAGGAAAGCGCGGTCAGGATCAAAGCGCTGAAGTCAGACCCGAAGGCCATCGAAAAAGAAGCTCGGGAACAGTTTGGATACGCGCGCCCGGGCGAAGTCGTGTATGTTGCCCCAGCCCCGCCGCCTAAACCGCCCACGGGGCGCGCCAAGAAAGAGCAGTAGACTTCGCGGCACTCTGCGCAGCCCTAACGACTCCAGAGAGTGGCTTCCCCTGCGTGCAACCCCCCGGGTCCTGTGGTAGAGTTCAGGAAGATTCCAGCACCAGTGGGGAACTCATTGAAGAAGGAGGATGACATGCGGAACTTTCTGTGTACGATTTTTGCTCTCACTTTGCTGTTTGTGGTGGCAACAGCGTCATTTGCCAGCGACGCTCAAACCGTGAATGGATGGGTCAGCGACTCCAAGTGCGGAGTCAAGGGGGCCAATGCGGGCGCTGCCGAATGCACCAAGAAATGCATCGCTGCCGGAGCCAGCGTGGTTGTCGTTACCGATGGCGATCAGAAGATATTGACAGTCGATAACCCGGACGCACTCAAGGGACATGAAGGCCACCACATCGCGGTGACCGGACATGTTGCTGGCGAGAAGATTCACGTGGACAGCGTGAAGATGCTGTAGAGGAAAGAGCCAGAATTAGCAGATAGAAAGCGGGCGGCCTGGAGGCCGCCCATGTTTCTTGTAGAGAGACGGGCGTCTCGCCCGTTCGTGTACGGGTTCCTACCGGACCACGCCTTCCAGCGGCGAACTGGCCGTCGCGTAGAGTTTTTTCGGCATGCGTCCTGCCAGGTATGCCTGACGTCCAGCGATCACCGCGTGCTTCATCGCTTCCGCCATCAGCACCGGTTCTTGTGCTCCGGCGATGCCGGTGTTCATCAGCACCCCGTCGTAGCCGAGTTCCATGGCGAGGGTCGCGTCGGAAGCCGTGCCCACTCCCGCATCCACGATCAGCGGCACTCCGGTAATCATCTCGCGGAGGATGCGCAGGTTGGCCGCGTTCTGAATTCCCAGCCCGCTGCCGATCGGTGCGCCCAGCGGCATGACGGCCGAGGCTCCGGCATCCAGCAGCCGCTTGGCGAACACGATGTCGTCCGAGGTGTACGCCAGCACGGTGAATCCTTCTTTCACCAGAACACGCGTGGCTTCAAGCGTGGCCTGCACATCGGGGAAAAGTGTCGCTTGGTCGCCGATCACTTCCAGCTTGATCCAGTCGGAGAGCCCGACCTCGCGCGCCAGGCGGGCCGTGCGGATGGCGTCGTCGGCGGTGTAGCAGCCGGCGGTGTTGGGCAGCAGGAAATATTTATTCGGATCGATGTAATCGAGCAGCGATTCCTTGCTGCGGTCCAGGTTCACGCGACGCACGGCCACGGTCACCATGTCAGCGCCGCTGGCCTCGAGGGCGCGGGCAGTTTCCTGAAAAGATTTGTACTTGCCGGTTCCGACGATCAGCCGGGAGCAGAATTGTTTGCCTGCGATAAGGAACGAATCCGTCATGAGCCTATTGTACGGCTCTCCGGCGGATGTTAACCATCCGCCGCGCGGCGATGGCGGGCATGCGATAGCCCGGCGGGCGGACCAGAGGCTAGCAAGCTGTCTCAAAGGAATCAGGCAATCTCATGAAGGTTGCTCGGGTAGTTAGTGCAAGGGTTGGTTTAGGTCAACCAGGCATGCCCTTACCCTACCCTGGACCTTGACGGGGATTTTCGCTAGAAACATGGAGTGCGCTACGTTACAATAATAAATAAAGATTGAGTCCGTGAGGGCTTCCTGGAGCTTCCTATGCCATCGCTTCGAATGTTGCCGACACGACAGCGTCGCGCCCGAACCGAGCTTTTTGACCCCAAAACCTTCTTGGCGAGTGCTGGCATCGGCAGGACTGTTAACAGCTGTCGCCCAAAGGGCGCCATTTTTTCGCAGGGAGAGCGTGCGGACGCTGTGTTCTACATCCAAGAGGGGCGGGTAAGGCTCAGCGTGCTCTCCAAGCATGGCAAGGAAGCAACCATCGGACTGCTCGGCCCGGGCGACTTCCTGGGCGAAGGGTGTCTCGCCTCGACCCAGCCCATCCGCTTGGCAACCGCTACGGCCATTACGGACTGCTCGATCCTGAAGATTACCAAGAAAGAGATGATGCGCACTCTCCACGAGCAACACCAGTTATCCGACCTGTTTGTTGCGTACCTGATTGAACGGCACAACCACACGCAGGCGGATCTGGTCGATCAGTTGTTCAATTCGAGTGAAAAGCGGCTGGCACGGGCGCTCTTAATACTGTCCCGCTTCGGAAAAGACGACAAGCCCGAAACCGTGATCCCGCAAATCAGTCAGGAGACTCTGGCGGAAATGGTGGGCACCACCCGCTCCCGCGTGAATTTCTTCATGAACAAATTCAGAAAGCTCGGCTTCATCAAGTACAACGGTGGATTGCAGGTGAACAGTTCCCTGCTGGGTGTCGTCCTGCACGAGTAACTCCCGTTTCTCAACCTGAAGCGCACCCCAACCACAACCGCAGCAACTCAGGAAATTTTCCGCCCTAATCTAATCCCGAGCCTGACGACATTTTCGTCGCGACCAGCACTTCCAATAAAGTGGCGTTGTTGCGAACGCTGGCTGAGATGGCGAGCAGACCCTCTGTGACGACGGGATACTGGTCCGCCAGCGAGTCGAGGCGGGTGCTCACGCCGTGAAGATTCTTAACTTCGAGCAGAATTGTAGATGCAGTCATAGGCAACCCGATTTCCTGAAAGCCTAAGGAGGAAAAACTTCAGGTGGGCTGACTTAGTTCAGAGAACCTGACCGAGGAGAAGGTGGTGACCGCCTCACCCTAAGTATATCAGCTGCTTCTGGAATCCTGCCCCGGCAGGGGCGAACCAGCTTAGCCCCGCGCTTCAGCGCGGGGTAGGGTGGAAAGACGGATCAGTCCCGGAGGGACGGCCCAGTTTTGAAACAGACTCTTCAGCGCGGGGAATTGTTAGCGACTTGCGCCCATTACGGCAGTCAAGAGCGACATGAGTTCTATCCCCTATTCCTTTGGCGCCAGAACATAGGCATAGACGAGCAACGCCACGCCGATCAGCAACGGAATCAATCCCACCAGGTAGGCCGCGGGTTCGTCGTGCACGATCGCCTTCAGGAACACCATGACGCCAATGCCGACCGCCAGCGTAATCAGACCGCCGAGCCTCTGCCCGTCGCGGCGGCGTAGCATGAAGTTATGTTCTTGTTCATGAAGCATGTCCATGGCGGCCTTGGCGCCGTCCCCGGACGTTTCCGCGATTTTTTTCAGCGTCTCACTGGTGTAGTACGCTTCGCGTTCCTTGCGGCGAGCGTCTGCCCACGCGGCAACCGCCAGGAAAGAGAACAGGGCGATACTGCCTACGATCGGCACCAGCATGGCCGCGACCGGTACGATAGTTCCATCTCCATCGAACGCCATGGTCAGCTCCTTGAAGGCTTTCTGCCTTCGTCTGGTAAGACCGCTCCGGTCCTTTTACGGTTGCATAATTTGTGTGTATTGCCAGACCGGATCTGGACGAAAATAGTGCAACCGGCCAGAGACTGGCTCAGTCCTACTAACGGGAGGGTGCTCCACGCGTGAGTGCCAGCGACGATCAAGCCGACGTTGCGAAAGTCCTGGCGGGAGAGGTTGTCGCGTACGAGGGGATTGTTCGCCGCTGGCAGGGTCCCTTGATCAACCTGGCGTACCGTTTTTGCCGCGATCGCGGCCGGGCCGAAGAGTTGGCACAAGAAGCCTTTCTTCGCGCCTACCGCGCGCTCGGCCAGTGGCGTCAGGACGCGGCCTTTTCCACCTGGCTGTTTGCGCTGGCCACGAACCTCTATCGCTCGGAAGTACGCCGCATCCCGGCCCGAACGGTTCCGCTCGAAGAGGTCGAAGAGCCGCGCGATCCGCGTGCCGCCGATGGCGGTTTGGAGGACGACGACCGCGACCGCGCTGTGCGCCGCGCCGTATTCGCGTTGCCTCCGAAGTATCGCGAGGCGCTGATCCTTTTTTATTTTCACGACCTGGATGTTCCCACCGCCGCGCAAAGCCTAGGCCTGCCGGAAGGCACGGTCAAGGCGCGCTTGTTTCGGGGGCGGGAACTGCTGCGCGGCAAACTGCCCCAGCTCTTGGCCGTACCGCGCTTGAAGGAGGCCTGATGAGTCACGACGAGATCGATCGTATTCTGTCGCACGACGAAGAACTGCTTCCCTCGTCGGGCTTCGCCGCCTCGGTCATGGATGCCGTTCGCCGCGAGGCCGCCGTCCCCCCGCCGATTCCATTCCCGTGGAAGCGGGCCCTGCCCGGACTGGCCGTGGCGGGTCTCACCCTCGTGCTGGTCGTTTTGGTTTTTGCTGCAGAGGCCACCCAGTTGGGAAGGGAAGCTCCGAGCGCGCAGGTATCGGTATGGTGGATGTCCAGGTTGACTCCGATCATGATGGCAACCACGACTCCCACGGCGGGTTGGACGCTTTTGGCGCTTGCCTTAACCCTTGCCTCGGTGATCTTCCCTTTGCGCCTCGCAGGCCGGAGAACCTAAGGCCGGGGGCCGCGGAACGAGTTCTTACGACCTGACCCGTGGCTATACAAATAACGGGTGCGGAGTAAAAGACGCTGGCAATTCCAGTTCCGCTCTCAGCAGGTCTTTGGCCTTATAGGTATATTCGTGGCCGCAATCGTCGCAGCGTACGTTGAGGCCGCCATTCAGAGCGGGAGGAGGCTGAAATGCGTCCGTTTCAACCAGAGGGATCTTGTGTTCAAAAAACAGATTTTCGCGCTTGTGGAATTTGTGGTTTTTGCAGAGTACAACCCAGAAATATTGGCTGTCGAAGCTCATTCAATCCTCCCGGTTCCCCACGAGCCTAGGAGAGGCTATGTGCCTATTCTGGCTAACATTCGCTGCAGGCGTTGTCAAGAAAATGTAAAAAGATCAGCACTTCTGGGCACGAAGAACATGACACGAATGTGCCATTGCGAGGGGAAAGGCCTTATGCTGAACCGGCTTCTGCCTTGGCGTACATCTCGTCAATCAGCGTGCGGTAGCGCTCTTCAATCCCGCGCCGCCGCACCTTGAACGTATGCGTAAGCGTTCCGTCGGCGGCCGAGAATTCGTCGGGCACAAGCAGCACTCGCTTGAGTTTCTCAAAGCGGGCAAGGTTGCTGTTCACTTCCCCGATGATGCCTTCATACAGCGCCTGCACCTTGGGGTTCGCGACCAGTTCCGCTCGTGACCCAAACACCACCTTGTTCGCGCGGGCCCAGTCTTCCAGAACGGGGAAATGCGGCGAGATCAGCACGGCCGGAAACTTGCGCCGGTCGCCGAGCACCACCGCAACCCCGATCAGCGGATTCAGCTTCAAGGAATTCTCGATCGGTTGCGGCGCGATAAACTTTCCGCCCGAAGTCTTGATCAGGTCTTTCTTACGATCGGTGATCGAAAGAAATCCGTCGCTGTCCAGATCTCCGATATCTCCGGTCTTGAACCAGCCATCGACAAACGCGGTTTGCGTTTCTTCCGGACGATTCCAATAGCCCTTGAAAACCGAGGGTCCGCGCACCAGCACTTCGCCGTCCTCGGCAATGCGGACTTCGACGTTTGCGAGTGGCTTGCCCACTGTGCCAAGCTTGTGAGCCCGGGGATGATTGACCGCGATGACCGGCGACGTTTCGGTCAGCCCATAGCCTTCGTGGATGGCAATGCCAATGTCGGCGTACCACTCCGCCAGTTCTTTGCCGAGCGGAGCGCCTCCGGAAATGAACTCCTCCGCCTTGCCACCCATGCCTGCCCGCACCTTTGAAAAAATCAGCCGGTTCGCGATTTTCCATGCGAGCGCCCCGGGCTGGACCCGTGCCAGAATCTCGGTCCGGTGCGCGCGCCCTACCGAGAGTGCCCAGCGATAGATTGCATTCTTCGGAAATCCCGCAGCCTTTACGATCACCTGCTGCCGGATCTTCTCGTACACGCGCGGCACACCGACAAAGATGTCCGGCCCGACCTCCCCCAGGGCCTGCGGCAAGTGCGTGAGGTTGGGGCAATACGCCAGTGTCACACCCCGGTACATCAACGCAAAATCCACGTGCCGGGCGGTCACATGAGAAAGCGGAAGGAAGGAAACGCTGACCTCTTGCTTGTTTCCCAGGCCAAAGCCATCGAGGGAGCAAGCAATATTGGACGCCAGATTGCCGTGCGTCAGCATGGCTCCCTTCGGGGTTCCTGTGGTTCCGGATGTGTAGATGATCGTGGCCAAGTCGTCAGGCTGGATGGATCGCGCACGGGCATCGAATTCGGGATCGAAATCCGCCGGTCCCTGCAGCATCAGCCGTTGCATGTGCACCGCGTGGGCGGTTTCGACTCCATCCATCACCACGATCTGCTCGACCGGCGTTTGGCTCTGAACCGCCAGCACCTTTTCCAGTTGATTCTGGGTGGACAGAACGATCACGCGCGCTCCGGAGTCGTTCAGGATGAACGCAGTCTGCTCCGCCGTCTGGGTGGAATAAATTGGAACTGTGACCGCGCCCAGGGAAAGGGCCGCGAAATCGGCAATCGTCCATTCTGGCCGGTTCTCGCTGAGGATGGCGACACGCTCGCCTTTGCGAACTCCCCACAACTCGAAGGCACGGGCCACACCCACAACGTCGCGGTAGAGTTCGGTAGATGAGATCGGCACCCAGCCCAAAGCCTGCTTTTGCAGCATGACGCGATCGCGGCGGCTCTGGCAGACCGCCAGCAGAATGTCATTAAGAGTTTGAAGGCTCATCCGATCCTTCGGGGTCCCGCTAGCCATTGTACAAACTCTCTGTCAAGAAGCCAGTGAGCTGGCGTTGACCACGCTCACCCGACGCGTGTACGCTTAGCCAATCTCACAAGTGGGGTGGTCCACATGATGCAGAAGATTTTTTTTGCGAGGGCGCTTGCGGTCGGTTTGCTGGCTGCGGCACTGTGCCCGCAACTGAATGCGCAAGCGAAGACGCCTGAGCCCCCGAAACTGAAGATTGGCGACACGGCTCCCGATTTCAAACTGAAGTACTTCGACGGCACCGCCCTCAAAGACATTTCGCTCAGCCAGTATCGAGGCCAGAAGAATGTGGTTGTGGCCTTCTACATTTTTGCTTTTACCGGCGGTTGAACGGCGCAGATGAAGGCCTTCCAGCAGAACCTGCAAAAGCTGGAAGCGGCCGACACCCAGGTCCTGGGTGTGAGCATGGACAGCCCCTTCGCCAACAAAGCCTTCGCCGACCAGATCGGCGTTACCTTCCCGTTGTTAAGCGATTGGGGCGGCGAGATCACGCGCCAGTACGGCGTCTACGTGGATCAATACAAAGCCCCACGGCGAATCAACTTCCTGATTGGCAAAGACGGGAAAATTCTCGAGGAGCAACTCGACCGCGATGCCATCGATCCCACGAAGATCGTGGACGCCTGCGAACGCAAGAAGCTAAGTCGCTGAACCCACCCTGTGAAGAATCGCGGAGCAGCGCACGGGCTCGAGATTCCACTGCCGAATCTTCGTGTGCCGAAATGAGTGTGTACGAATCGCCCAGTTTGACCCTGCTCCACCACGCTGTTATCATTTTTATGCGGGGTGGAGCAGTCTGGTAGCTCGTTGGGCTCATAACCCAAAGGTCGGTGGTTCAAATCCACCCCCCGCAACCAA
>JAIQFZ010000024.1 GCA_020073015.1 Terriglobia bacterium
AAGCCAGCGTCGGCGGCTTCGTGAGCCAGGCGACGCACGGCTGCAAGCTGCTGGTTGATGGTGCTGGCGGCCAGATGCCGCGATTCCAGGTACATGCGATAGCGCACGACGACGATGCGGTTGAAGGCCAGCCGAGGCTCGGAGCAGTACCAGGCGATGAACTGGTCGATGGCGTACTCGTAGACTCGGCGCGAAGCTGGCGGGCCGAGGCTACTGAGAACTGCCGCTTTACAATGATCCAGGTCTGGCAGGCGGAGCACTCGGCGACGGTAATTCGGCTTAACCTTCTGCTTGCCCATGGCGACGGCCTCCTCATGCCGCAGGATTGGAACTACGGCAGAACGCCTGGGCTATGCAAGCACCGGCAGCTCGGTACAAGTCTGGAGGGTTTTGAGCGCTATCGCCTGTTTACAACAACTACCCTTGAATGCCCGAGGGAGCAGCGGAAGTTTCTGGAGTACCCGACACCGTCCTTGCTCTGGTCAGTCGGGATCTCCAGATTAGGAATAACGTTGTGCCGACAGGGAATGATGCATAGACAATCCACGGAGAGTACAACGGAACCATTACGGCCCCCGCTGACAGTATCCCAAACCATATCGGCGTGAAACCGATGGCTCCGGTTGTCCAGTTGACCGCGATTCTACCGATGCCAAACAAGCAGATGACCGCCCAAAGCCATTTCTTTCTTCCCATCGGTGTTCTCAGGCAAGAAATGAATCCGTAGATGCTGATGATTAATGCCGCAAGTGCCAACAGAAGCACACCGTACTGCCCACTACCTTTTCCCGCTAGTGTGAATCTGTTGTGATCCTCAACGGACTCCGCAAGCGGAATGAGATGAAATCCGGTAACAGCATTTTCGTTTCCACGCTGTTCCCTCACCAGTTCGGCGAGGAGCCACTGGTTCGAAAATTCGTACTCAAGCGTTATGGTGGTGGTTCTCGATGAATCGGGATGGTGAACTACTTGGTATCCGATGACCTTCACGGATTTCGGTTCTTGGATCGGAAGCAACCGGGACATCGTGGTCAAGTTTTCGCGTAGGTCGTCAGTTCGTAAGCTCGGATCAAGTTCTTGCTCAATGCTGTCGTAGGCGTGTTCCTGTAACTGTTGAACATAACTCCGCACCATCTGCTCATCTTGCGGGTTCGCGATCTTCTTCATCATGCGGGCTTCTAGCCCTTCTAGCGGTACCTGTGCACACCCGGTGTAGCAAAGGGATATTGACGAGAGAATCAGAATGAGCGTATGGGGAACGCTGCTTGGGCGCATTGTTTACCTTTAACGCAGGAGTATATCGCCTTCAGCAGAGCCGCGTTGTTTCATTGGCGTAACATCCCGATAGCGCTCATTGGCCAGGGTTGTGAGCGCTGTCGCCTGATTTCCTCAACAATCGGTAAACAGTAAGCGACGAGGAAGGACTTTTCCCAGCGTCTCTAATGTTACTTCTCCAGCCCCACCGCTTTCTCCAGATCATCCGCCGCTTTACCGATTGCCGCCGCGACGTTCTCCAGCACCTGACCAACCATGGGAACCTGGGCATCAGCTTCTTTCCATTTTTCCTGATCCATGTATTCACGAACCGCCGCAATCGGCTTTGCTCCGTAACCGGTGTATGCACCGGGCGCGTAAACTTGATGCTTGAACCACGGACGCTCCGGTAAGCCCTTCTCGGTTAGAAACGTCCTCTGAATCTGCATTAGCTCTGCGTTCAGAGCTGTGGCGGTCTGGGCCGGCAAATCGGTTCCGCTCGTCTGCCACTTGGTAAACGCTGCCTGGTAACGTTCCGCACTCTTCTTGATCGCCTCAACTCCGTTCTTCAGCGGTGCAAAGCTCATGAACGGTGGAACGTCCTTCGCTGGAGGAGGGACAGAGGTTTTGCGCGGGTCAGCCGTCGCCGCGAACACCCCCTCTTTCAGTTCCAGATTGCGTTCGGTGATTTCGTCCTGTTTGTCTTTGAGAAGTTTCTCCAGGTCTTTCACGTAGCGTTCGATAGTCTCCGCCTCTGCCTTGTACTCGTAGGGAATCACGTCGGCATCCGCTAGTCGCATGACCGTAGTTCCCCCGGTTTGTGCCAGCGCTCGACCGTAGGAGAAATCGGTATCCACGAACTTGGTGTACCAGAAGAAATCGTCATAGATGGAATGGTAGGCGTCGGCATCGTCCTCTCCTCCATAACCGATATTGAGAGCGGAGATGCCCGCATGATCCATAAACGCCGTGTAGTCCGAGCCGTCTCCCAGCGCGTTAATCCGCGCATCGTTGCTTTTTCTGATCTCCGCCCGCTCCTCGCCGTTGTGGGCCTTGGCAATTTGCTGCAGACGCGCCCGTTGTTGCACTGAGATGTGTTTCTCCGGATCTGGAATGTCACGGGCTACATCGTTGATCAGGTGCTGCAGGTCATGCGTGCCTCCGGCGTGGAAAAAGCCCCTGCCGTTGCTATCGGAATTGATGTAGGCGACTGAGTGCTTCTGAAGTTCGTTGCGATGCGTCTCGACCCACTCGGTCGAGCCCAGCAGCCCTGGCTCCTCACCATCCCACGCGCAAATGATGATCGTCCGCTTCGGGTTCCATCCGTGTTTGTGCAGTTCGCCGAGTACGCGAGCTTCTTCTAAAACCGTTACCATTCCCGAGATCGGATCATCGGCGCCATTGACCCAGGCATCGTAGTGATTTCCGCGGATCACCCACTCCTCGGGCGCATCCGACCCGCGCATGGTCGCAATCACGTCGTTCACTGGCTTCAATTCCCAGTGCGAAGCCACCTTCAGATGAACTTTCGCGGGGCCGGGGCCGACGTGATACGTGATTGGCAACGCCCCTCGCCAAGCCTCTGGCGCAACCGGCCCCTGCAAGGCGGAAAGCAGCGGCAGCGCATCCCCATAAGAAATCGGCAGCACGGGAATCTTGGTGATGGTTTTCGCGTCTTTGATCTCAAGCCGCTTGGCGTCGGCAGTTGCGCCAACTCCCGGAGTCAAGGGGTCACCGGGATAGTCCGTATCCATGACACTGCCACGCTGTACGCCTTCGCGCGGCCGCCACCCACCCTTGGGATAGTCATCACCGTTGAAGAAGCCATCGTCCTTGGGATCGGAATAGATGATGCAGCCGATCGCCTCATGCTCGGCTGCAACTTTGGGCTTGATGCCACGCCAGCCTTCGCCGTAGCGCGCAATCACGATGGCGCCCTTGACGGAAATCCCCAGACGGTCCAGTTGCTCGTAATCTTCGCGGTTGCCGTAGTTCACATAGACGAGCGAAGCGGTCACGTCTCCGTCGATGGAGTACGCATTATAGGTAGGCAACTGCTCGGCGATCTGATTGGAAGTCGGATCGCCAGGGACGACAGGTTCCTGAAGCTTGGCTCGGAACTTCGTCGGCTCAATCATTTCGACGACGCGCTCTTTGGGCGTCGGGAAAAGTACTTGGAAGGTTTCGATTCGGGCGTCAAATCCCCATTCTTTGAAGTTGGAAAGGATCCAGTCCGCATTCTCCTTGTCGTAGCGAGAACCCACATGGTGCGGACGAACACTCAAACGCTGCATATTCTGACGCAAGTTCTCCGAGGCGATGCCGGCCTGGAGTTTCTTCTCCCAGTCGCGCTCAGTCTTGGAGGATTGCAACGAGTAGCCGGCGAGACCGGACATCTCGGTCGCAGTCGGCGCTGATTGTGCCAGGGTGAGTTGAGTGATGCTAATGATTGCGAGATAAGCGACAAGAGAGCGAAGCGAAGTCAACAGAACCTCCTCAGGTAGTCCCTTTCTTGCCTGGATTGATCGCGGAGAATTATAGGGTTAAAGGTCAACAAGGAGTCAACACCCACGAAGGGTTGGTTTCCCCTATCCGTCCAATAAACTTCAGCCACCAATTTTGGGCAGGCCTGCAATGGCCCTCTGGGCCGTCCCCAACAACCTACAGGGGACGGTCCAAATCACGGGCCCTGCCCGCATGGTTGGTCGTTGGCAGGCGGCCTTGGCTCTGACTTGTCGGGTTAGAGCAGCCGGTCGGCCATCACCTTCGAGTGAACCAATCGTCACAGCGGCCGGGGCAACCCTGGTGCTATACGTAAACGAATCGAAACAAACGACGCGCCGAGCGGGGAGATGGCGATGCGGCGAAGCATTTCCTTCATGCTGAATGGCAAACCGGTGCAACTGACCGTCGACGACGACCGCATGCTGCTCTGGGTGTTGCGTTACGACCTCGGGCTCACCGGCACAAAGTTCGGCTGTGGCGCGGCCCTGTGCGGATCTTGCACCGTAATCGTGAACGACGAGGCCGTGCGATCGTGCATCACTCCGGTCAAGGAAATTGCTGGAAAGCGCGTGCTGACCATCGAGGGCTTGAGCACCAATGGTCACCTGCATCCAATCCAGGAAGCCTTCCTCAATCACCACGCCTTCCAGTGCGGCTACTGCACGCCGGGAATGATTGTCAATGCCTATGCGCTCCTCCTCAAGAAAGCGCACCCAACCCGGGAGGAAATCATCCGGCACATGGATGACAACCTCTGCCGCTGCGGATCTCACACGCGCATCGTGGACGCCATCTTGGAGGCTGCCGGCTCGACGAAAGGAGGTGCCTAATGCACCGGGACGAGAGGAATGAAGTCGTCGAGATTGCTGCCGACATGGCCACGGGAGTCAGCCGGCGCGAATTCTTCCAACTGGCCGGCACCGGGCTCTTCATCTTCTTCGCCACCGACCCTATGGCCGCCTTCCAGGAACCGTCACGTCTGCCGGGCCGGCCCAGTTATCCTACCGATTTCAACGCCTATCTTCGCATCGGCGGCGACAGCCGGGTCACCTGCTTCGTCGGCAAGGTGGAATTGGGACAGGGCTCAAAGACCGCTCTGGCACAACTGGTGGCCGACGAACTCGACGTCTCCCTCGATTCGGTCGACATGGTCATGGGCGACACCGACCTTTGTCCCTGGGATATGGGCACGTTCGGTTCGCTCACCATTCGGCAGTTCGGGCCCGTGTTGCGGGGCGCGGCCGCCGAAGCCCGAGCCGTGCTGTTGCAAATGTCGGCCGACTACCTCCATCTACCCTCGGTAGAGCAGTTGCGCGTGAAAGATGGCGTGGTGACGTGCGCACAGGACGAGCATAAGACTGTCTCCTACGCCAAGCTGGTTGAGGGCAAGAGGATCGAACGCCATCTCGACAAAGTGCCCGTGAAGGCGGTTTCGGCATTTACCGTCATCGGCAAGGCGCCGCGACGCAAAGATGCTCTGGAAAAGGTGACTGGCAGAGCCAGGTACGCCGGAGACATGACTCCGCCGGGCACGCTGCACGCGCGCATTCTCAGGCCGCCGGCGCACGGCGCCACGGTGAAAGAGTTCGACACGGCAGTCGCCGAGAAAATCCCCGGTGTTCGTGTGATCCGCGACGGCGAGATGATTGCCGTGCTCCACGAACAGCCCGACATCGCCGACCGGGCACTGGGACTCATCCGGGCTCGTTTCGAACCTCCGCAGCCGAGTGAGGACGATCGGACGATTTTCGACCACCTGCTCAAAGCCGCGCCGCCGCTGCAGATGGTGGACGAGAAAGGCAGTCTGGCGGAAGGAGAGAAACTCGCCACGCGTGTGGTCGAAGAGACCTACTTGAACAGCTACGTGGCCCATGCCGCGATGGAGACGCACTCCGCGGTCGCCGCCATCGAAGGTGGCAAGTTGACGGTGTGGGCAAGCACCCAGACTCCCTTCCCCGTCCGCCAACAATTGGCGCAGGCCGTTGGCTTCACACCGGAGAACGTGCGGGTTATCACTCCTTACGTGGGTGGAGGATTCGGCGGCAAAAGCGCGTCCCGCCAAGCCGTGGAAGCAGCGCGGTTGGCCAAGATCACGGGCAAACCTGTGCAAGTCGTCTGGGACCGTGCCGAGGAGTTCTTTTACGACACCTTCCGGCCCGCCGCCGTCGTGAAAATCCGCTCGGGGCAGAATGACGCCGGAAAACTCCTGCTATGGGATTACCGCGTGTACTGCGCGGGCGAGCGCGAAGCCCGGCAGTTCTATGACATCCCCCACCAACGCACACAATCGGCCGGCGGATGGGGCGGGGGCAACCCTCCCGGACTGCACCCCTTCGCGGTCGGGCCGTGGCGGGCACCCTCGGTCAATACCAACACCTTCGCCCGCGAATCGCACATCGACATCCTCGCCAGCAAACTCGGCCGGGACCCTCTTGAGTTCCGCCTCGCCCACCTGAGCCATCCGCGCATGCGCCGTGTGCTGCTCGCGGCGACTAATCAGTTCGGATGGAAGCCAGCACCTGGTCCGAGTGGTCGCGGCGTCGGCCTTGCCTGCGCCACCGATGTGGGCACTTATGTCGCCACGGTCGCCGAGGTCGCGGTCAACAAAAGCACCGGGAACGTAGAAGTGAAGCGGGTCGTCTGCGCCCAGGATCAGGGCGTTACGGTGAATCCCGATGGCTCGCGCCAGCAGATGGAAGGCAGTATGACCATGGGCATGGGTTACGCTCTCGCGGAGGAAGTGCACTTCAAGGATGGCGCCGTACTCGACCGCAACTTCGACACCTACCAGATTCCGCGTTTTTCCTGGTTGCCCAGGATCGAAACCATCCTGATTGAGAATCCGGAAACGCCTGCGTCGGGTTGCGGCGAGCCCCCGATCACCACCATGGGAGCGGTTGTGGCCAACGCCATCTTCGACGCCACCGGCGCTCGCCTGCGGCAATTGCCCATGACCCCGGCGCGCCTCAAAGCCGCCTTGCGGCAGGGCTGATGGAACTCGTAGATCGGGAATGCTTTCTGCGTCCATCGGCGGTCACATCGATAGATGATGGTCGGCAGGGTCACAGGCACAGCGGATGGAGATCACTGCGCCGGATCGATCGTGCTGCTAGCAATATGAAGAGAGCACAACAAGGAGCACCTCATCATGATCGCCACGATTGAAGCCATTCTCTCTTTATTGCTGCCCGCCGCTGTCGTTGCGGGCGCCGAGCACACGACCAGCCAGACCACGACCACCCTCGAGAACCTCCAGGTGGCCTTCAACGGGGAAAGCAACGCCCATCACCGCTACGTCGCCTTCGCCCAGCAAGCTGACGACGAAGGTTTCGGAGAAGTGGCCAGCCTATTTCGCGCGGCCGCCCGCGCCGAAGAGATCCACGCCAGCAATCACGCCGTGGTCATCCGCAAGCTGGGAGCGGAGCCCAAGGCAACGATAGAGGCGCCCGCGGCCGCAGCCACGCGAGAAAATCTACAAGTTGCCATCGCGGGTGAGACTTACGAGCGCGACCAGATGTACCCGGCGTTCATCAGTGAAGCCAGGGCATCGAAGAACTCCGAGGCAATCAGGACATTTACCTATGCACTGAAGACCGAAGCTGAGCACGCCCGCCTCTACTCGGAAGCTCTCAAGAATTTGGATAAGCTGCGCGGGAAAAGCCGTACGTATTATGTGTGCGGGGTTTGTGGTTACACGACGGAGAACCTGAACTTCCTGCGTTGCCTTGTATGCGGAGTCACGAAGGACAAATACACGGCGATCAGCTAGGGCAGCACCCGAACCATTTTCACGTGCACACGCTCTTGCATGCGAATTCGATCGCAAGAGCTAGAGCAGGTGTCGGGAACTGCTCAAGCCTGTCAACTCGTGGATGTTCGTCATTCTGCTCCCTGTTCCAATCGAACTGACTAGCTCGGAGACCGCGATGGAACCGTTCCGCTTTCATCTCTTTGTCTGCACGCAGCAGAAGCCAGAAGGCATCCCCTCTTGCCCGGCCAGCGGGTCGTTCGCTGTGCTGGACGCGCTCGATCGCGAGATACAGGCGCGCGGCCTCAACCACGATGTGCAACTCACTACCTGCGGCTGCATGGGACTGTGTGATGAAGGTCCGGTGATGGTCGTCTATCCGGCAGGGGTGTGGTACCGACACGTGCAAGGGCCTGATGTATCCGAAATCGTCGGCACGCATCTGCGCGACGACAAGCCCGTCGATCGTCTCGTATGGAACGATGCCCCTGCGATGAAGGCCATGTCGGTCGAGCATGGGGAAAAGTTCCGCGCCGCAATGGCTGCCCGCGACAAAGCAGGGATGCTCCCCGATCGCCTCGATCAGATGATCCGCGGCTACATGCCGAGTCGTTGCATTCTTACGGCGCTTGAACTCGACCTCTTTACCGCCGTCGGGGACGGAGCCAATGCCGAACAGATCGGGATGAGGATCCACGCGAATGCCCGCGCCGCCGGCATGCTGCTCAACGCACTCGTCGCCCTGGGACTGCTCGTGAAGAGCGGCGTCGATTACAGGAACACGCCCGAGTCAGCACGCTTCTTTGTTCAGGGCTCCAAAGACAACCACCGCAACGGTCTGCTGCACACCGCCAACATCTGGCATCGCTGGAGCAAAATGACCGACGCTGTGCGCACTGGTACCCGCGTCGCCATCGATCGCGACGGAACACCTGACTGGACGCGCAACTTCATTGCCGGCATGCAACGCAACGCCAAAGATCGCGCCCCGCTGGTGGTGAAGGCCCTGGGCACAACTGGTGTTCGACGCATCCTCGATCTCGGTGGCGGCTCCGGTGCATACTCTATCGCGTTCGCAAAAGCCAGTCCCGATGTGCAATGCGAGATCCTTGACATCCTGGAGGTCGTGCCGCTCGCCGCCGAATATGTCAGCCAGGCCGGCGTCTTGGCACAAGTCAGCCTTCGCACTGGAGACATGCTCCAAGACGACTTTGGCTCCGGCTACGACATCATCATGCTAAACGCGATCTGCCACATGTTTTCCGAGGAGCAGAACCGGGACATCTTCCGCCGTGCACGCCAGGCACTCGCGCCGAAGGGCCGCCTCGTTGTGCAAGACTTCATCCTGAACCCCGACAAAACCGGGCCGCAACACGCGGCACTGTTCTCACTGAACATGCTCGTCTCCACCGACGCTGGCGCCAGTTACAGCGAACTCGAATATACCCACTGGATGAAGGCTGCGGGTTTCACCGAGGTATCCCGGATCAGCCTGCCCGGGCCCAGCGACCTGATCGTGGGGCTCGTGAAATAGAGCTACCCATACTTCCGGGTTATGTTTCGTTGTCCCCCTCATTTCGGGCCAGTGGTTCAGTATTGGCGGAGACTCCGATCCACTCACTTCAGTAGTTCGCTACGGGTCTGAAGAAAACGCAAAACATGGCTGCGAGAGAAGACCCCCTCCAGTCGCCCGTTCGAAACCACCGGCAGTTGGTTGACATCCTCGCGGCTCATCATCTGGAGCGCTTGGATGGCAGGGGTGTCGGGCGAAACAACGTGAAGTTCTTGCAGTGGCCGCATCACGCTGTCAACCCTTCGAGACGGCCACAACGCGCGTTCCACACTTTTCACTTCATTCGGAGTGATCAGCCCAGCGACCTGATCGCCTTCCTCCACAATGAAGCAGCGGCCACCCGTTGGGAGCAGGTACCCATCGACGAACTCCTGGAGGCTCGACTTGCCATCCACGGTCGGGCAATCGCGCTCCATCATTTCGCCCACTCGCCGATCTCGCAACTCCGCCAGCAACTCCGTTTGCGCGTAACTGGTGCGCGAAGCATCCAGAAGAAACCAGCCGATGAAAGCCCACCAAAGGCCACCAAAGCCCGCTCCTGCAAAGAAGAGCATCACCCCCAGCACTATGAAAGCGAAAGCCACCGCCTCGCCGGCTTGCGCCGCCACGCGCATGGAGCTGTCGGCGTTGCCCGTGAGTCGCCAGACCACGGCTCGTAAGATCCGCCCGCCGTCGAGCGGAAAACCTGGGATCATGTTGAAGCCAGCCAGCCCGAGGTTGATGTAGCCGAGCCAGCGACACACGGCGACGGCCGGCTGAACTGGTGCTGCCCCCGGTCGCCAGCCCGCCCAGTATGCTATCCCCAAGAAGATACAGCCAATGATGGCGCTGGTAATCGGACCGGCGATTGCCATCCAGAATTCGGTTTTGGCATCCGGGGCATCGCTTTCGATCTGTGAAATACCCCCCAGCGCAAACAGAGTAATGGCTTGAACCCGCATCCCGTGTGCCTGGGCAACCAGAGAATGCGCTAATTCATGCATCAACAGGGCAACAAAGAAAAATAGGCCGGTGATGATGGCGGAAGCCCAGACCACCCCGCTACTCCATTGCGACGTAACCGAATGAAAATATTTTGCCAGGGAGAGAGTAATCAGCAACGCAATGATGAACCAGCTGTAGTGCAGCCCGACCGCAATGCCAGCGATGCGTCCAAGTTTGATTTGTGCCCGCACGATCCTTGAAGCCTCTCCTGTTGCTTGGCCCCGATTATAGAAGGACGGACGCCACTCGGAGATGCTGACCGACGCTGGGCAGTGCTACGCCGAGTCTGCTCCGCTGAGGTTCACAGGATCTGCCCCAATACACAGATTGTTTCGGGGAGACCGGTGGATCGATACTCTTCCTACCTTGACACATGCCCTGGTGATGCCCGTCACTGCGTAGCGGGTCAGCAGTGGCAGAATTAGCGTGTGTAAGTATTTTTTTTCACCCTCCATGACGGCTCGCCCTCGCCTGTGCCGACCGCGACAAAAGGCCGAGCGATGCTCCTTCAGCGCAACCTCCGAAGGAGGATGTTATGAAATCCAGAAGGGCTTCCCACCAGCAACCACCTGAGCCACCCGCTGCATTGTTGACCTTGCGCAATCCCGAGGACCTGCGCCGGGAGATGCAACAGGTGCAGCTTGCGATTGCACATCGAGCCCATGAGTTGTTTGAGACTCGTGGCAGTCAACACGGTCATGACTGGGACGACTGGTTCCGAGCGGAGTCAGAGCTCCTACGGCCGGTTTCGGTTTCCATGGCGGAATCCAACGACCGGATTAGTGTTCGCGCTGACGTCGTGGGCTTTGATGAGACGGAACTTAAAGTCAGCATCGAGCCGCACCGCATTACGATCCTGGGTCAGAAGAAAACGAGTGGGATGAAAGCCGAGAGCAGAACCATGGAGCGGACCGGTTCAGATCCCGACCAAATCCTGGAAGTCGTCGACCTTGCAGCGGAGGTGGCGCCGGAACGCGCCGTCGTCGAACTGCAGGGGGGAGTCCTGAAATTTGAGTTGCCCACAGCGGCCACGATCGAGGTTGCAGTTGCTCCTGCGGCCTGAGGGGACGGAACTCAGCGTTCCTCGAAGAATATGGATTATCGCAACGCCGCCGCGTGAGATTTTTCCAGGAACGCATTCTTCAACCGTTGATCCTCAATTCTGGGGGCAGCGTGGATCAATCAGAAACCAGCGTTTCTTGCATAAGCAACTTCGCAAGGATAGCCGGAGCGACGGTGCAACCAGGCAGACGCAATCGAACTGTCGACGGGAGGCAGTATGACTACTCTTGCGGGCAGGCTCTGGGCAGCGCAAGAAGGCCAGGACATCGCTGAATACGCAGTCATGTTGGCCGTGATTCTGGTGCTCGTCATTGGCACGATCAGGCTGATCGGCACCAGCGCCAACAATGCGTTTTCCAGCGTGGCGAGTACGATGCAGTAGGTTGGGCACGCGCCCTGTTCCGGAAGGATTGGAACCGCGCTAGTCGGGTTGCGCAGGATTTCCGCCTGGAGGAACACTGCAGTGCAGCAGTGGAGGGGGCCATGGGACTATTGGCAAAATCTCGATTCGAAGAGACGTCCTTCCGGGTCACCAGCAACTTCCTGGAGAGTCTTCTGGCAGACTGCCCGAGGCGTGACTTTCAGGTTCGACTGTGGGACGGCACCACTTGGGGGGCGGAAAGGCAGCCGCGCTTCACCCTGGTTCTTAAGGATCCGGGAGTGCTACGTGCCATGTTTCTCTCGCCCAGTGATCTCACTCTGGGAGAAGCCTATATTCGCGATGACTTCGACATCGAGGGCGACATCGAAGCCGCCTTCGACTTCGCCGACTATCTGCTTGGTCAAGAGCGCAGCCCAGGGGAGAGTTTTGACCTTAGGGAGCGGCTGCAGAAGATGCCAGCGAGTGGTCACGCGCAAGCAGCTCTACATCCCATCGAGTTGCGGGGCCCGGTTCACTCCAGAGACCGAGACCGGCAGGCCGTTACCTACCACTACGATCTCCCAGCCGAGTTCTACGCGCTTTGGCTGGATCAGCGCATGGTTTACTCCTGCGCTTATTTCCGCACGCCTGAAGAAGACCTGGATACCGCCCAGGAGCGCAAGCTGGATTACATCTGCAGCAAGCTGCGGCTCCGCCCTGGCGAGCGTCTCCTGGATATTGGCTGCGGTTGGGGTGGATTGATTATGCACGCGGCCGCTCACTACGGCGTGCAAGCTCTAGGGATCACAGTTAGTGTGCCACAGGCCGAGGTGATACGGCAGCGCTTGCGCGAATCAGGTCTGAACGATCGATGCCGTGTGGAGGTATCGGACTACCGCGACGTTGATCATGACCAGCCGTACGACAAGATTGTCAGTGTGGGTATGTTTGAGCACGTCGGTGAAGCGCTCCTGCCGGAGTACTTCCGCCGAGCTTGGGAATTGTTGCGGCCTGGTGGCGTATTCCTGAACCACGGGATTTCCTATTCGGCTACTTATCGCAGGCGGGGACCGTCGTTCATTGACCACTATGTCTTTCCCGATAGCGAACTGGTACCGATCAGTACAAGCCTTCATGCGGCGGAGCTGAACGGCTTTGAGGTGAGAGACGTCGAGAGTCTGCGCGAGCACTATGCCTTGACGCTCCACCAATGGGTCCGGCGGCTGGAGGCTCATGCAGAGGAAGTGCGTCGCATCACCGACGATACTACTTACCGGATATGGCGGCTCCACATGGCTGGCGCCGCGCATAGATTCCGGAGCGGTTGTCTGAACGTGTACCAGACCCTCCTCGCCAAGCCACTGCACGGGGAGACTGGTCTGCCGCTGACTCGGGAAGATTGGTATCGGGCGTAGCACCAAGCCGAGTCATGCACGTGGTTAGAGGATCGGCGCGCTCCAAACGCGTGAATCACAATTTTGTTTCTCTATGTCCGGCCACTCCGTCTAGAAGTGGCACAAGGTCGCGGTGACCTTCTTGTCCTTCCCGTTGACTTCGAGCGAGAAGTCGGCCTTGAGCCCTCCCGGCAGTGTCACTGGACGCGAAACCGAGACTGATAGGTCCTTGGCACTGAATTCGAGGGTGACATCCCCGCGGGTGGAGCCCTGAAGCGGAGCCGTCATTTGGACCGAGCCGGCGCCCGGTGTCACCTTAATGCCTCCGCCCACATCCAGGGATGGAGCTGAGATCGACGGACCGCTCGAAGAACTTGACTTGTCTGTGCTGCCCGCTTTCTGCGGAGTGAACGGAGCCTTGGCGTCAGCCTTCTGCGCGGATTGCTCGGCGACTCGTTCGGCGGCCCGGTCGCTGGATTTCTTTAGATCTGGAGGTTGGGTTGGAGCGTCCTTGTCTTTGCAGGGGCAGGTTCCCTCCAGACCTTGGGGATCGATCATGTTCACGGGATCGTTGAGCACGTAGCCGTAGAGGTTGGAGTCACCGCCCACGAAGCGGACCGGGTCTTTCGCAGTCCAGCGGCCGGTGGCGGGGTCGAAGTCGCGTGCACCAAAACGCAGCAACTGGGTGTCCTGGTCATAGAGGCCGCCCGCAAACCCGAATGGTTGGAAGCCGGGATTGGTGTCGCTGATGACGTTCCCGAACTCGTCGTAGTCAATGCGCTCGACGATCTGTCCACTGGTGGAATCGACTACCAGCCGGGGGCTGCCCCGATGATCGGAGAAAATGCGATAGCTCACTCCGCCCGTCACCATGTAGTCGGGAGAATTTCCACCGCTGCCGTAGATGAACTGGCTCACAATCTGGTTGTTGCTGTCCAACTGCGCCACCAGGGCGTTGCCATCATACAAAAACCCCGAGACCAGGGTCCCGTTTACCAGCTTGCCGACGCGGTTGTTCTCGGCGTCGATGATGTAGGTAATGTGAGTGGCGTTGGGCAGCGTGGCGGCGGTCAAGTTTCCGAGCACATCATATTGATAGGTGGTCACACTAGAGCCCACCGTCTTGGTTGCTAACTCGCCGTTGGCGTTGTAGGTGTAGGAGGCGTTCCCGTAGGTGAGCAAACGATCCTGGGCATCATACGTGCCGTTGACAGTGCCCGAAGCCGTGGTCGCGCTCAGGCGGTTGGAGTTGCTGTCGTAGGTGTAGGTCGCAACCGTGGCCGCGCCCTTCTTGACGCCGGTCAGGCGGCCGGCAGCGTCGAAGGTGTAGGCATAGGAAGTGGTCGTCCCACCAATCGTCTCCTTCAGGCCGGTGATTCTGCCGACTCCGTCGCGCGTATAAATCACTTTATATTGCACTACGGTCAGGTGTTTTGCCGTGTAGGTCTTCAGCTCGGCAAAGGTGTTGTAGGCGGGGGTGTCTTTCGCGCTCCCGAGCGTACTGCCGGTGTAAAGGCCTGTTTTGGCGTTATGCTTCAGGATCAGCACACCCGCTTTGCTCAATAAACCATCTTTATCATGAACAAACGCAACACTGGTGCCACCGTTCATGCTCTCAGAGTTAATCCAGAAATTCTTGTCGTAGCTGCGACTGATGCTGCCGGCGACTGTGCCCGACCAAGTCGAACCCGTGGGCAACAAGCCGTTATAGGAATAGGCAATCGATTCGCCTCCGGAGATGGAAGCGCTGGAGCGCCTCCCGGTTGTCGGGTCGTAAGCGTAGCTGATAGTCGAACTCGGAGTCAGGACTGAGCTGATTCGCCCCGCGGCATCGTAGTTGTAGTTGATGGCCTGACCGTCGGGGCGCGTGATTTTCGTAACCTCGCGGTCCGGGCTGAAGGAATAGGTGGTGGCACCGCCACCGGACACGACGGGTGGCGTGTATGCGGTAGGCAGATTCACCGGCGAATAGGAGTAGCTGTGCGTGGAAGATCCGGGAGGACTGATCGAGGTGAGATTCCCGTTGGCGTCGTAGGTGTAGTGAATGAGGCGTCCGTCTTCGAGCGTCGTGCTTAACAAGCGTCCCGCGGCATCGTAGGTAAAGCTGCGCGTCAGGTTGAGCGGATCGGTAATACTCGCCACTCGACCGTTGGCATCGTAACTGAAAGAGGTTTGGCGCGTTCCTCGTGAGGAGGATGACAGGCGGCCACGGGTGTCATACGTAAAGCTGGCCAGCGCCCCGGCCGGAGGCTGAAGAGTGCTGATGCGCTCCAGCGCGTCGAGCACGGTAGTCGTCGTCCTGCCGACCGGAGTTGTATCCACGAAGGTTTTGGTCGCGGCCGTGAAAACTGATTTGTAGCTGCGGCCGTTGATGGTCTCGGTATCGGTTTGCGTGACCAGGCTGAAGGGATCCGCAGGATTGCCCAGACTCGCTGTCCGGCTGCCGGTGAGGGTCATGGTGAGGTTGCCCAGGGAAAACGTTTCGCCTGTAACAACGGGAAGCTGGATTCCCCAGCGCGGATCCGGCCTATAACTCTTGCTGTAGGAAGTGCCGTTGGGCAGCGACACACTTTCCGAAAGCTGTCCACTCTGCTGAGTCTTCGATTCGGTCGCCTGCAAACCATTCCACCAAGTGTTGGTGAACTGTTGGGTGGTGGACGCGCTGCTGTTGGAGAAGGCCACCAGGTTCGTGTTGGCCCGCCCCTGGGCGGTCGTTTCGGTCACGCTGTAGCCGGCGCCGTTGTTCGTCCGCGCCAGGTTGATGACGCCACCGGCAGGATCAGAGTCCTTGGTGAGGAAACCGTTGCCGTCATACTGGAAGCTGTAGAGGTTCCCGTTGGCGTCCTTCATGCTGGTCAGCAGACCGAGAGCCGTATTGGTCAGCTGGACAGTATTGCCGAGCGGATCCGTGACTTGGCTGAGGTATCCGTTGGCGTCCACGGTGAGGGTCGTGGTCTGCCCGTAGGGTGAAACAATCGCGGTGGGGTGTTCGTTGGCGTCACGCTGAATGGTGGTGACATTGCCGCTGCCGTCGGTGACCGTGACCAGCTGTCCGTTGGCATCGTAGCCGAAGTTGTACAGCACGGCCCCCGTCATCGGCAGCAGCGTCTGCACGTGCTTGAGTCCGTCGAAAACATAAATCTCGCTGCCATCTTCCGAGGTGAGGTGCAGTTTCGAGCCGACAAACAGTGGCGCTTGCACCTGCGCGGAGTCACGGACGTTCCCATTTCCCAGAAAGAGCGCCTTGGGCACGACCGCATAGGGAGTGCAAGAGCCGCCAGCGCAATAGACCATCAGGAGGGGATCGAGGGCGTGATGAACGCTCAGCGTCCATCCCCCGAGACCAAGGGCATCTTTGACCGCGATCACATCCGCTCCGGCCCGCCCGTTCTCCCGGCCGCTCTCGTAATGCAGGAAAAACGGTGTGCCGACGATCGCGATGTCCTCGCCCAGGCTCTGGTTGCGGAGGCTGATCGCCGAGCCGCGCGCGTCTTTGCAGGTGTCACAGGTGTCATCGGGGAGCGGGGAGAACATCCAGGTCAGATTCCAGTTGGCGTCCAGCGGCAGACCTTCTTGGATAGCCATATCCTCCGCCGGGGCGTTGTAGACCGCTGTGCCGAAGATGAGCGGAACCGAGGCAGGAAATGGTAACTGCTGGCTGGCACCGCCTGCGGTGTTCGCAGCGCCCCAGACGATGCCTTCGGTGACCGCGGTTTGGGGCGGGGGCGGAGTAAATGTTCCGGTCACCGAATCAAACGTTCCAAATCCATATTGGCCTAGTGCAGGAATGATCGAAAGAGAGCTGTTGCCGCCTTGCGAATCGCCCATTCCCGACGCTACCCAGGTCCAGGTGTCACCGCTCGATGAATCCGTCTGAGTATCGTCAATGGTAGCCTGATTCACCATCTGGCCAATCCCCAGTGTGGGTATGGCCTGCCAGCTGCAGATGCCGTTAAGCGCCATCTTGGTGCCCACCACGGAATGCTGGTGAACTTTCTGACTGATGGTGCCGGATTGACCCACACCGCTGCCTTCGAGAACGATAACTCCGTACACGTTCGACGCCGAGGACCAGGGCGCCGGGCAGGAGAACTGCGCCGAGGCTCGCCGGACTCCGAACCAAGTGACCAACACCAGGCAGACGAGCAACGATCTCCGCAGACCCCGGCGGAGCTTGTGTTGCCACCTGTGACCTGGAAAGTCGGATGTGAGTGGACGGCGAAAGCTGGCGGACATGGCTCCTCCCGGTGGGGGATGCCTGGTCTCTGCCAACTCCGAGGCGACCCCGCCTTACCTATACATGTGAGAAAAGAGGCGAAATTGGCTCAACCTGCCCGGAAAATCTTGCATTGCGGCTCTGGAACTCGGGAGTGGTTATGGTCCGTGCAGTTGGCATTGAAGTCCCACTTCCAGGCCCTGAGGAAGGCAGATTGAGATAACACAAAGGTGTGACCCCTGATTCAACCTGGCGCTAGTGCAGGGCGATGAGACCTCACGCCCAGATTCATGTTCCTGATTGCATGGACCGCCTTTTCACGTTGGCCGTGACAGAATTGTGACAGAATGCGAGCGGTTCGAATCGGAGACACAATCCAGTGGAACTCTATCGGTGGTTGCCGCCCGAAGCTGTGAAGATTCTCCTGGTTCTCTTCCTGTCTTTTCTCATAGGACTGGAGCGCGAGGAGCACAAAGCCGCCGCCGGGCACTACGCATTCGGGGGCGTGCGCACATTTCCGCTCATCGGATTGATTGGCTACTCGATCGCACTTCTGTCCGGCACGCAGCTACTCCCGTTGACGCTCGGCTTCTTGGTGATTGGCGGCTTTCTCTTGCTGTCCTATTGGCACAAACTCTCTTCTGCTGAAGCTGCAGGCGTCACCTCAGAGATGTCCGGTCTTGCGACTTACCTGGTGGGCGCGTTGGTGTACTACGAGCATTTTTGGATTGCCACCACCTTGAGCGTGGCCAGCTTGTTGTTACTGGAACTCAAGGAAGGTCTGGAGAAGCTCGCCAGCCGTGCAGCCCCAGGAGAGATTCTCACGGTCGCCAAGTTTCTGCTTCTCAGCGCTGTCATCCTGCCCATACTGCCCAACCAGGAGTTTGGGCGGTTTCATCTCAATCCTTTTAGGACTTGGCTGGTCGTCGTCGCCGTAAGCACGATTTCCTATGGCAGTTACATCCTGCAGAAGCTCACCAAGGAGCACGGTGGCGTAGTGCTGGCAGCCTTCCTGGGTGGGGCCTACTCGTCCACTTTGACCACCGTGGTCATGTCACGAAGAGCAGCTCATGAGGAGCGCCCGCACCTTTTCGCGGGAGGGATCCTGCTCGCCTCGGGTGTCATGTATCTCCGGTTAGTTGCCCTCCTGGCTCTTTTCAATCGTCACCTGATGTCCCTGTTGGCGCTCCCCTTTCTGGTGCTTGCGGGTCTAGCGATCGCCGTCGGCTGGATTTGGTCACGCCGACCCGATGTGAGGGTGGATGCCTTGAAGCGGGAGTTTGAGCCGAACAATCCGCTCGAGCTGCTGGCAGCCTTTCTCTTCGCTTTTCTGTTCCTAGCAATGCTGGTAGCCACCCAGTTGGCCGTTATTTATCTCGGAAGAGCGGGAGTCAACACACTTGCCGCGATCATGGGTGTCACCGATGTAGATCCCTTTATCATGGGCATGACACAAGCTGCGGGCACGCTCACCCCGGTGCAGGTTGCGGGGGCGGCGGTTCTGATTGCTGCGGCCAGCAACAACCTTATGAAGGGGATCTACGCCTATAGCTTGGCCGATCGAAAGACAGGCATGCAAAGCCTCTCGCTCTTGACTGCTCTGGCTGCACTCGGTCTTGTTCCCTTGCTTTGGTTCTGACTTCGCTCTACTGAGTGAATTGGAATCCCAGCATCGGCAAGTGCCCTAAGCCGACGGTGGGCAGGAATCACTGACGACGCACCCGGCTACCTTAATAGGGCTTGTGCGGTAAATGAAGCTAGATCGCTAAAAAGGCTCTCCAAAGTCCCTTCCCTGTCAACCTCGGGCAAACCGAGTTGTCGTTCCACCCGCGCTTCCATCTTGCGCAGCTGCGCTTCCGGTGCTTTACCGGCAAGATGCTGGAACAGAAATCGGTGTGCATTCTTGCGCTGCATGACCTCCAGGCCATCCAGCATCTGGCGATGCGATGTCCCTTCCCAGATGGCAAGGATCATCGCCTCGCGCAGCCAGCGCTCCACGTGATATTCCTGCAGTGTTCCTGCCCCGCCATAAACTTCCATTGCCCATTTGGCCGTCTGCACAGCGAACTCTGCCGTCCAGTACTTCGCCAGGTGAGCTACCAAGCGGAACAGATGATAGTTCTCCGAATAGGGCGGCTTCTCCCGCCATACCTTGTCGAGCAGAGTCACCGCTTCCCACGCCAGCCGGGAAGCCGCGCGCAGCCCCTGCAGACGATCCTCGAGCTGTCGCCGAAGCAAGGGATGTTCGATGATCGGTTTCCCGAAAGCGGTGCGCCGTTCAGCGAAGGAATAGGCATCGGCAATGGCCCTTTGTGCGAGCGCCACGCTCCCCACACTGTTGGCCACGCGCGACAGGTTCAGCACCTCGAGAATCAAGTAGATTCCCTGTTCCGCTGGCCCCAGGAGCCAGCCCTCGCTGTGACGAAATTCGATCTCGCCGGTTGGCACCGACCGAGTGGCGATCTTGTCCTTGAGGCGGCGTATCAGATAATTCAACTGCCCGTCTTCACCCCGACGCGGTACCAGGTACAGACTCAGCCCGCGCACGTTCTGCGGTGCGCCCTCCTGCCGAGCCGCGACCACCGCCAATTCGGCCCCGGCATTACTCGCGAAGTATTTCTCACCGGTTAGGTGCCACTTGCTTCCATCCCGTCGCGCTACTGTCTCCACCGCCGCGCCCAGGTCTGACCCACCCTTGATCTCCGTCATCCAGGTTGCTCCCTGCCACACACTGTCATCACGCTGCAACATGGCGGGCAGAAATCGTGCCTTCAACTCTGCGTCTCCATATTTGGAGAGCGGGCAAACCGTGGACAGAGAGACCGTATAGGGACACGCCAGGCCCGGGTCATAGAATCCGGTAGCGTAGAGAAGAAGGTAAGCGGGTATCAGCGAATTCTGTTCAAAGACTTGCCAGAGCACGCCTGCCCGGTATCCATGTTTCAGCATGCACCAGTATTCCGGTGGGTAAAGGATTTCATCCACCCGCGTGCCTAACCGATCAAACATGCGTAACCACGGTGTGCCGGCGCGGTCCACCGCGTCCGAGATTCCCTGCCCCTCCCGTTCGAACCACGCCTCATAATCTCGCAGCCAGTCGTGATCTGCCGAGATCCCGACCTGCTGCAGAAACTGCACCGGAGAGCGCACAACATCGAAGCTCATAGCCAGAGTCCTCTCATTCCGCCGCCAATTTTGCAAGATTTGCCGGGTCAGGAGGACGAGACCTCACCACTGACGCCCGGCAGATGCCCCTGCTTCTCCACCACGCGAAGATGGAAAATTGGTCAGCGAAGTTCACCTTCGGCCACCGGCACCGTGCGCCTGGTCTGGACGCGCGCGCCCCAGGCAGAAGGCGAAGATTTCTTTCCAGACCTCCTTGAAGATCTTCTCGCCGAATCCCGACTCCGACTTCAGCAGATCGTAAGCCCGATACTTGCGGCCCCCACCGCGGTCGGCCTCGATGGCCTTATACTGCCCGACGATGTCCATGTGGTCACCCGGGACCAGCACATTCTCACCCTTGGGCCAGAGCATCGACAGAGTGTTCACGATGCCGTCGTTGTCCCAGACCTCAAGCGCGTGCTGCGGCGCCCCTCTCAAGCGCCGGGTCACCTTGCCGCGTGGGACCGGTTGCTGGAACGGGCCGCCGGCGCATGCGCGGTAACAGATCCGATAAGCAATGTCGGTTCCCGCGCTCAGCGCAGCGTCCTTGATGATCTCCGGGTAGGTCCACGGCTTCGCAAGCTCCCACGGCGGAGCGGGGCGGCCCGGATCGAAGCGAAACGGGCGCCTTCCAAGCGTCACATACGATCGGAATTTGATATCGCGCTCCAGCTTCAGCTCTTTCTTGCGCTCCCCAACATCCAAGTGCGCCGGGCTGACGGGTTTGCCGGCTCGTCGAGGACTGGAGGTGAGGTCGTCGATCGCACCGAAGTCGGAAGCCATGTGGCGCAAATAGAGTCCGAGTTCGGAGGCAGCTTCGTGCGCTTCCGCCTTCCGCACGGGACTCGGTCTGCCGTTACGTTCGTTGGCCTCGCTCAGGGCGTCCTGCACAGCCCGAAGCACTCCTGCGCCCGTGAGGTAAGCAGCGCCGCCCGCGATCGAGCTTTCGATCTGATCCAGAAGCAACAGTTGTGAACCCATGACTGCGGCGCGCAACTCTTCGACCACCGCTTTACGCAAGACACGTTGGTCGCGCACCCAGTCGGCGATGTTCGTCCCCCAATGGGGCACAGAGAGGAACACGACGCGACGTACGCACCTGAGTATTTTCCCCGGTTCGACCGTGACTCCGCCGTCCACCACAATCGGGTCCTTGCGGTGGTGCAAGTCCCAGAGGAGCCAGCGGATGTCGAGCCCGCCGGTCGAGTGCCCCACCAGAGTGACCTCATCGCGGTTCGCAATCTCACCGCGCGCTATGCGCTTGGCAAGGTAGCTCCGCAATCGCGTGGCGCGCGTGACCACCGCTGCGGTAGGGAAATTGTCGAAGTAGTGGAGGACCTGATTCCCGGCCAGCCCCGTCTCAAACAAAGGCGTGATGCCGCCGTAGTATTCCAGCTGCCCGAGCGCGTCGAAGCCGGCGAAGCCCGGTATGAGCACGACGTGAAAACGTTTGGTGGGGGGCGCTTTCGTGTCTTGATCGGCCACGGTTCCGACCCTCCTGAAGTCTCACGAAGATTATCTGCGCCTTCGTATTCAAAATCGAGTCCAAGACCGGAATTGGCAGCTCCGTTTCGCATGTAACCCGCAAAGTGATCGACATCACTTCCGAGCAGTTCAAAATGTGCGATCGTGAATAGGGCTGGAGAAAGGGGGCCCACAATGAAATTTGAATTGTCCCAGAATATCGAGCGGTGGTGTCAGGAGGCGCTGAGGGAGATTGATGGTACGCCTGCTTCACCCTTTGAAAAAGTCCAGGCCGCCGCCTTGGTGCATCAGGTCAAGGTCCTGTCTGACATCTCGCAGAAGCTGTCGGAAATCAGCGAAGGCACGACTGTGGCACAAGGAACAGCCGCGACAAGATAAAGGAAAATGGCGCTCGGCACCTCTGCAAAAGCACCGAGGAGGGGGAGCCAGCGGTTCTTCCGCTCCTCAGCCTCGGGGCTCCCTCCTCTAGGATCTGCCGTCGCGACTTCGACTTTTTCATTCTGCCCGTTAGATGAGCCCAGGGAAACGCAGGCGCAGTAACGCATTCGCATCTAGATTCACGACCACACAAGTGTGGTGATCGAATTCTTCTCGAGCGCAATCTCACTCTCCAGCTTTCCCATCTGCAGCACCGCCGGCCGCGCAGCGCCCACATTGGTGACCACGGCAACCCGCTGTCCGTCTGGATTCTCGAACGCCACATGCTGCACCTCTGGAAGCGTGCTCTCAGAATCGAACCGCCACGCCCCGCGCCGGACCGCGCGCGAGAAATGCGCAAAGGCCCAGTATTGCCCGCTCCGCGTAATCTCCCGCGTCTCCGAATGAATCGTGACCAGCCCGCCGCACGGGAAAGGACCGATGTTTGGCCGCCCCTTTTCATCGAGCGCAAGGTTCCAGGCCGTCACCGAGCGGCACCAGTTGCGCAGCACATCGCTGAAGGTGCTTCCCCACTTTGCCCAGTCCGTCAAATAGTCGGGGCTCGTGTAGTCCGGCCCGCCTTCGGTCCAGTACATCTCGGCGTCGGGATGCGCCTCATGCGCCTTGGTCATCATCTCTGGACTGCCCACGTACCCATGCCAGGCAATCGCATTGCAGTACTTCCGCACCCCGGCGTCATCGAGTTCGGCCACCGCGCGGCCCCACAAGTTGTAGTTGTGATCGAGAATCCAGACCTTGGTCGACAGGCCCTGCTGTTCGAGCAACGGCCCCAAGTGGTCCCGCACGAACTCCATTTCGTACTCTTGCGGCCAGATGCAGGCCGGCATCCTTCCATCCTGGTCCGTGTCTACTTCGTTTTGTGGTGTGACGGCCTGAATCGGAACTCCTTCCTCAGCATAGGCCTGAAGAAATTTCAGAAAGTAATGTGCATAAACCGGGATGTACCGGCGCCGCATCGAACCGCCCAGCATCGACCCTCCAGCTTTCATCCAGCCCGGCGGGCTCCAGGGCGAGGAAAAAAGAAAAAGGTCGGGGTTTGCCTTTCGCGCCTCGCGCAGCATCGGCAGAAGGTACTGCCGATCTTGCTCGATCGAAAAGCGTTTCAGTTCCGGATCGGCTTCTCCTTCGTCATAGCTGTACACCTTGGTTGAATAGTCGCTCGATCCGATACAAGTGCGGCAAACACTGAGCCCCATCTCCGCCGGATGCAACAACTCATGAAACAACTGCTCGCGTACGGACGCCGAGAGCTGGCTGAAGGTGTAGCAGGCGGCGTCGGTGAAGGCCGCGCCGAAACCCAGAATCGGCTGGAACTTCTTCTCCGGGTTGAGAACGATCCCTTGCCCGGAAGGCTGGGCGGCGGCGGCCCGCCACTGCATCCCTTTCATGCGGGTAAAGCGCGTCCTCTCGCTCGTAACCCACACAGCGATCTCTCCCCCTTGGGCCGTGCTGTCCGTGCCGAATACGGGCAACGCCCGTGCCGTTGCAGTGGCTGCCAATCCCACCGCCGAGGATCTCAAGAATTCCCGCCTCGTTTTCTCGATCGACATCGCGTTCTCCTGGTTTGTCTGCAATAATGTGCCAGCCTACAACTCATGAAGGCCGCGTTGCACCGCAACGCGCTTGCACCCGGAGTTCTCCATGCTATCCGGACAGAACCGCTTCTTCTTGCTGTACGCGCTCATCACGGGCCTGGCCATAACCGGCGGCTCTCAAACCACTCCGGATTCCACAAAACGCGAGGGCTGGACGCTGGTCTGGAGCGACGAATTCAACGGCCCTAACGGATCCGCAGTCGATCGCTCCAAGTGGGTCTTCGACATCGGAGGCAACGGTTGGGGCAATCAAGAACTCGAATACTATACCGATCGCACCGAAAACGCCTCGGTCCACGACGGCAACCTGGTCATGAAGGCGCTGTCGGAAAAATACACTGGACCCGACGGCGTCACCAGAAACTACACCTCGGTGCGACTCAAGACTCTGGGCAGGTTCTCCCAAACCTACGGCCGCTTCGAAGCCCGTCTGAAAATTCCCTACGGCCAGGGCCTCTGGCCCGCCTTCTGGATGCTCGGCGACGACATCGACAAAGTCGGCTGGCCCGCTTGCGGCGAAATTGACATCATGGAAAACATCGGCAAGGAGCCCGCCATCATTCACGGCTCGATTCACGGACCCGGATACATCGGCGGCACCGGCATCGAGGCGCCCTACACCTTTCCCGCCAAGCAACGCTTCGCCGACGACTTCCACGTCTTCGCCGTCGAGTGGGACCCTGATTCAGTGAGTTTCTTCGTCGATCAGGACCTCTACGTGCGCCACACGCGTGCCGATCTTCACCCCGGATGGAAGTGGGTTTTTGACAAACCCTTCTTCGTGATACTCAACGTCGCTGTCGGCGGCGACTGGCCTGGAGATCCGGACTCCACGACCGTGTTCCCGCAAGCCATGCTGGTGGATTACGTTCGGGTCTACCAGAGAGCCGAACCGACGAAGAAATAGTCAGCCCAACCCTGAGAACGCCCGGCAGCAGCCACACCCTACTCCGCCGGCAATGAACGCGCTGGCCCGGTCGACTCCCGCACTACCAATTCAGGCGCGAGTGAAATCAGTTGGGGGCAGTGACCGTTTCCATTGGAGATCCGCTCCAGCAACTGCTTGGCCGCCGTCTCTCCCATTTGCGGCAGCGGTTGCCGCACCGTGGTCAGCCGCGGAGTCAGATACGCCGCCGCCTGGATATCATCAAAGCCCACCACCGAGACATCTTCCGGCACCCTCAGTCCTGCATCGCGAAAGGCGCGCACCGCGCCGATCGCCGAAATATCGTTGAACGCGAACAACGCGGTAAACTGCTCCCGGGTCGCCAGTAATTCCTGCGCGGTCACATAGCCTTCTTCCGGAACCGAAGGTCCAGGATTCTCCACGTCCCGTTGCAATTGAATCGTTAACTCCGGACGCACCTCAATTCCAAGCTTCGCTGCCGCTCGCAAGATACCCTTCCACCGGTACTCCGTATCCGAACTCCCGCGATGCCCTTTAAAGAACGCGATGCGCCGGTGGCCAAGATTGACCAGATGTTCGAGGGCAGCAAACGTGGCCTTCGTGTTATCGACCGCGATGTTGGTCACGCCCGGCACCCGATGATGTCCCGAGATGGCGACCACCGGCACCGGCAGCGCCTGGACCACCGGAGTATTCAGCAGAATCACGCCTTCCACCGCGCGGTCAATCAGCATTTGCGGATACTCCTGGATCAGGTCCGCCTGCCCGCGATGGCTCGCCACAAAATAAAAGTACCCTTCCCGCAGCAGGTGATCTTCGATGCCCCGCATGATCGACGCCGCATAGCCTTCGCTGATCTCCGGCACCAGCACGCCCACCATGAATCCGCGCTTGAGGCTCAATGAGCGCGCGAAAAAGTTCGGACGATACTGCAGCTTGCGCGCGGCCTGCAACACCCGATCCTTGGTGTGTTTTGGAATCGCCTTGGCCGCGGGCGAATTATTGATGACCACCGAAACCGTCGCCGGCGACAACTTCAGATACTCCGCCAGCGACCGCAAACTCACCGGCTTCGCGGGCAGACCCGCTCCCGAACCGTTGTTGGCGGGTTCTTTTTTCATTGGGAACCCCAGCGTCGCAGCTTCCATTTTTTCATAGACTCTGCCTCCGGCCAAAAACTTCTTGACAGCAGGGCGGCCGCCGTTGCTTAATGGCCAGCGGCTAATACTAAACCGCTTTTGTGCTTTACTAAAGCGGTTATCTTACTGGGGCATGTGATCTATATCACAGACGAAAGCTGAGCGTCTCGGAAAAAATCAATCTGCCCCACGTAAACGACCGGAATCCGCATCCCAGGAGGGAACCCATGTTGCGTCCGTCCCAGAACACCGTTGTCACTCTTGCCCGCCGCAGCCTCATGATTGCGCTGGTAGCTGCTGCCATCGCCTGCATCACGTGCGCGCCCCTGCTGGCCCAAGTCACCTCCGGCACCATCTTCGGCTCCGTGAAAGATCCCACCGGCGCCATGATCAAGGATGCCTCGGTCACCATCGCAAACCCCGCTAACGGAATCACGCGCACCGTGACGACCGGCAGTGACGGCACTTTCGTCGCACCCGGCCTGTACCCGGGAACCTATACCATCACGGTCGAGTCCAAGGGCTTCAAGAAATCAGAGACGACCGGGGTCGTCCTCAGCGCCGCTGACAAACTGAATGCCGGCGAAATTGTGCTCGCGATGGGAGCGGCCACCGAGTCTGTGACAGTCACCGCCGACGCCGGCCAGATCCAACTGCAATCGAACTCTGGCGAGCGCTCCGATCTGATCAGCAGCAAGCAGTTGAATGATGTAGCCATGAACGGCCGCAACGTGCTGGATTACCTGAAGCTCGTCCCCGGCATGTCCGGTACGTTCGATGGTCACGCTTCAGGCACGGGCGGAATCGATTCGTATAACATCAACGGCACACGCGCCAACCAGCACGAGTTCACCATCGACGGCGCTTCCAACATGGACACCGGCAACAACGGTGGCACTCATGTCACCATCAACACCGATGCGATCGAGGAAGTGAAAATCCTGACCTCGAACTACCAGGCAGAGTTTGGTAAAGCCGCCGGCGGACAGGTTGCCCTTACGACGAAAAGCGGCAGCAACCAGTTCCACGGCAACGGTCGACTCTTCCATCGCCATGAGGGACTGAATGCCAATGAGTGGTTCAACAAGAAGACCCAATTGTCGAACGATCAGCCAAACACTCCCGGGCTGTATCGCTACAATTACGTCGGGTACCAGATCGGCGGGCCAATCAAGAAGGATAAGCTCTTCTTCTTCTGGAGCCAGGAATTCTACCGGCAATTCGTTCCGGGCGGAACCACACAGTTCTATACGCCCACGGAACTAGAGCGCCAGGGGGACTTCTCGCAGTCCGTCATTCCCGGCGCAGACGGCAATCCGGTGCCTGTCGTCATCGCTGGTCCGAATATCGCCAACAACAAGATCGTCACGGATGGCATGACGGCCGATCAGCTAAAAGTATTCCAAAACGTTCAGAAAATTCTAAACCTTTACCCTTTGCCAAACGCTACCGGGTTTGGCTCAGCCGGCCAGGGCTACAACTTCTCCGGCACATTCTCCGCCCACACGCCCCGTCGGGAAGACATTCTTCGCGTCGATTACCAACTGAACGACAAGAACCGCCTCTACGGACGCTGGATCCATAACTCCGAGAATGATGTTTCCCCCTTCACTCCTTTCCCTGGACCCTTTGGGATCTTTGCCTGCGCATCGTCCATCCAGTTCACCGGTGGTTGTACGCAGAAGCACCCCGGCTGGAATTTTTCGGCGAATCTGGTCAGCACGATTACGCCAACATTGTTGAATGAGTTCTCGGTGGGACCTAGCCACACACTCTCGTTAGCGGAGAGCGTAAACGGGAACATCACGATCGGCAAGAACGGCATCGACATGCCCTTGCTCTATCCTGTGACTGCCGTCGATTCCATTCCGGATATGAGTTTCAACGACCTCCCGGGCACGAATTTCAGCGGCCCCTATCTGGGTGCCACTCCGTGGAAACAGGCCAACACCACCATCAACGTGAACGATAACTTGTCCTGGGTGTGGCACAACCACACGCTGAAGGCTGGCTTGTTCTACCAGCGCAACCGCAAAGACCAGATTGCCTGGGGCAACATCAACGGACAGTTCAACTTTGGCACAGGTGCCACCAGTGGCGGCACATGCCCGGGCGAGACCGACTGCCAACTGGGTGATCCCTTAGCCAGCGCACTGATAGGAGAGTTCCAGGGCTTCAGCCAGTCCACCGCTCGTCCTCTGGGCAAGTTCCGCTACAACCAACTGGAGTTCTACGTACAGGACACCTGGAAGATTACGTCCCGTCTGACGCTCGACTACGGCATGCGCTTCGCGTGGATTCCGCCTCAGTACGACGCCAACAACGAGATTGCGCTCTTCGATCCGGCTGCTTACGACCCGGCCAATGCAGTGACGATTACTCCCGGCGGCAATATCGACCCCGAAGCCGGCGGTGACCCCCTCAACGGCATGCGATTCACCAAGAACGGCACCATCCCCACTGGTGGTTGGAATAGCCGCGGCATTATGCCTGAACCGCGCCTCGGTTTTGCCTATGACCTGTTCGGCAGCCACAAGACCGTCCTGCGTGGCGGCGTGGGCATGATGCACGACCGCACCCAGGGCAACCTGATCTTCAACCCCGTCTTTAACAACCCCGCGCTGGTTCGGACGGCGTCCGTAGCCGCTAACAATATCGCCAACCTTCCCACTCTGGCGGGCTCCTTCGGGAACGGAGTACTGGGCGGTGTTGTCGGTGCCGCCAGGAACGGCAAGGTGCCGACGGTGTACAGCTTCAGCTTCGGCATCCAGCACGAGATTGCCAAGGACACCACGCTCGATCTGGCCTACGTGGGGACGCTGTCCCGTCACCTGATAACGTCGCGTGATATCAACGCGATCCCGTATGGCGCGGCATTCCTTAGGGAAAATCAGGACCCGGCCAACTTTGAAGGCGGGGTCGTTCCCGACGTCGAGCCGAACCTGAATCCGATCTATGCCGCAGCCGGCCTCAGTTTCAGCGGAATCAACGCCTACGGGAGAAACTCCTATTCCAACGCCCCTTTGGTGCCTTACAAGGGCTACGATCAGATCGCCTACCTCCAGTTCGACGGCACTTCCAACTACAACTCGCTGCAAGCCTCGTTGCAGCGCCGCTTCAGCAAGGGCCTGACATTTGGCGCCGTTTACACCTGGTCGAAATCGCTGACTACCGCCAGCGCAGATCAGGACACACAGAACCCATTCAACGCCCTGCTTGACTACCGTGCCGCAGGCTGGGACCGCACACACGTGTTTGCTGCCAACTATGTCTACGACATTCCCGGTATGACCAAGCACTTTGCGGGGCCGAAATGGCTCTCCTATATCACCGACAATTACCAGTTGAGCGGTGTGACGCAGTTCATGACCGGAACTCCGGTTGACACGGGCAACGGATGGTCGTTCGAGTCCGGCGCGCTGGACGGCTCGAACATGTGGGGTGCTATCCAGTATTACTACGCGCTCGACCAAGGCAAGAACCCGATTCTTCCCGCGGTCGGTCCGCCAGTACGCGGGTCCCGTGACTCGCTTCGCAGCGGTGGATTGCAGAACTGGGATATGTCCCTGTTCAAGAACATCCCGCTGGGCACTAGCGAGCGGTATTCCATCCAGCTCCGTCTCGAGGCATTCAACGCGTTCAATCACCCAAATTTCGACACCAAGAACTACGGCGTGAATGTGGACCACTTCCCGTTTCAGTGGCAACCGAGCGACTCAATTGCCATCTCGAAGCCTTCCAACTGGGGAGCCCATACAGATACATACAACCCCGGCACGGGAAGCCCACGCGTGCTTCAACTCGGCGCCAAGTTCTACTTCTAATTTGCTCCTTCCCCTGACGCCCGCGGCTTCGGCCGCGGGCTTCTTTCCGGCTTTAGTTACCATTCCTGCCGAGGTCCGTCATGACACGCAAGCTGAAATTTGTCGTCCTCCTTCTTCTCCTTTCTGTTCTCACCTGGGCCCAAGCACCTTCTCCCTCTACTCCCGCCATCGAAGCTCGCGCGGACGCGATGCTGAAGCAACTCTCTCTCGAAGAGAAAATTGATCTCATCAGCGGCGTCAACGATTTCTACATTCGTGAGATCAAGCACATCGGCCTGCCCGTTCTGAAGATGGCCGACGGCCCGTTCGGCGTCCGTAATTACGGGCCTTCGACAACCTTCGGCGGCATGGGACTGGCCGCCACCTGGGACCCGGCACTCGCCGAGCGCATGGGCGCCGTCATCGGCCAGGACGCGCGCGCCCGCGGCGTGCACTTCATGCTCGGCCCCGGCGTCAACATTTCGCGCACTCCTCTGTGCGGCAGAAATTTTGAATACTACGGCGAAGATCCCTTCCTGGCCGCGCGCACCGCTGTCGCCTATATCGAGGGTATGCAGAGTCAGGGTGTGAGCGCAACCATCAAGCACTACATGGGCAACAACCAGGAATTCCTGCGCCATGACGCCGACTCCATCATCGACGAGCGCACCATGCGCGAGATCTATCTGCCCACCTTCGAAGCCGCCGTAAAAGAAGCGCACGTAGGCGCCATCATGGATTCTTACAATCTGATCAACGGCCAGCACGCCACCCAGAACGGCTATCTGAATAATGACGTTGCGAAAAAAGATTGGGGCTTCGAGGGCATCATCATGTCCGACTGGGATTCGACCTACGACGGCGTCGGCGCGGCCAACGGCGGGCTCGACCTCGAAATGCCGTCGGGGAAATTCATGAATCGCGCCAACCTCCTGCCCGCCGTGAAGTCGGGCAAGGTCAGCGAAGCCACCATTGACGACAAGGTCCGCCGCATCCTGCGCACCGCCCTTCGTTTCGGCTGGCTCGATCGCGACCAGACAGATTTGTCCGTGCCGCTCTACAACGAGAAGGGCGGACAAGTCGCGCTCGAAGCCGCACGCGCCGGCATGGTGCTGCTCAAGAACGACGGCAATCTGCTTCCGCTCGACAAAACGAAAATCAAATCGATCGCCGTCATCGGCCCGGATGCCTATCCCGCTCCCGTGGTTGGCGGAGGCAGCGCGGGCGTGCGTCCCTTCGGTGCGGTGAGCTATCTGGAAGGTCTCGCCGGCTACCTCGGCGGCGCAACCGTCTACTACGATCGCGGAGTCCCGTCTCTGGGTGAACTGGCCGATGCCACCGCCTTCTCAACCGATGCGGCCGGCAAGGAGTCGGGCCTCAACCTGGAGGCATTCAACAATACCAATCTGAGCGGCTCGGCCGCGGTCCATCGCAACGAGCAACATATCAACGCCGATCACTCGCTGGGCGATGGCGTCAATCAAAACGACGTGTCGGCCCGCTGGTCGGGATATTTCACGCCCGGCAATCCCGGCGAGCACCTCTTCTTTGTGCAGGGCCCCGGCGAAGGCGGCGGCTATCGCCTCTACGTGGACGACAAGCTCGCGATCGACACATGGGAACTCTCTCGTGCGCAGGTGAGTCAGGCACGCTTGCCGCTGGCTTCCGGTCCGCACAAGATTCGTTTCGAGTACTCCGTACACTGGAGCTGGGGCGGTCCGAGCGTAAGAGTCGGCATCGTCCGTCCAGACACGGTTGTGAACGACGACGCCAAAGCTCTGGCGTCCAAGGTGGACGCAGTGGTGCTGGCCGTGGGCTTCGACCCGGACAGTGAGAGCGAGGGCGCAGACCGCACCTTCCAACTTCCTCCCGCTCAGGATGAACTCATCCATCAGATTGCCGCCGCGAACAAGAACACGATCGTCGTCGTGACTTCCGGCGGCGCGGTCGACATGAATGCCTGGCTCGGCCACGTTCCCGCACTCTTCCAGTCCTGGTACGCAGGCCAGGCACAAGGCACGGCGCTGGCACAGTTGCTGTTCGGCGAGTACAGCCCGTCCGGCAAGTTACCGGTCACCTTCGAGCGCCATTGGGAAGACAACCCCGCGCACGATGTCTACTACCCGAAGGCCGGGGACAAAAAGACTCCGTACACCGAAGGCGTTTTCATCGGATACCGCCACTTCGACAAAGCCGCAGTCAAGCCGCAGTTCCCCTTCGGCTACGGGCTTTCCTACACCACGTTTGCTTACAAGAATCTCTCCGTGACTCCGGCAAATGTTTCAGGAGATCAACCGGTTACCGTCAGCTTCGACGTAGCCAACACCGGCAACCGCGAGGCTGCGGAGATCGCGGAGGTGTACGTGGGCGAACCCCACGCAAGCGTCCCGCGGCCGGCGAAAGAGCTCAAGGGATTCGTGAAGGTTTCGTTGAAACCTGGAGAAACCAGGCATGTTTCGGTTGAGCTGAACCGCCGAGCGTTCTCCTACTACGACGCCAAGAACCATCGCTGGACGGCCGATGCTGCCGACTTCGATGTCCTGGTCGGAAGCTCCTCAGCCCAGATCGAACTCACGGGAAAGGTGGCCCGGCAGAATCCGTAAGCTTTGGGGTGGCGCAGCGCTTTAGCGCTGCGATAGAGGGCTTGTGTTCGGCAACGGCTTTAGCCGCTGCGGTCAGGCTCACAGCTGCATCAAGTTCAACTGCAGCTTCGCGTACCCGTGGTCCTGCGCCCACAGGTCAAGCGGAATGGCAGCGATCTCATCGACCACCGGATCCGCCAATCCGCTCTTCGTAAGATCGACTGTCTTGATATAGCAACGGCAGCTGTCGCAACACTCCACGCGCACGTCTTTGGGTTCTTCCGCCGTGTAAACCGGAAGCTTCGCGTGATTCTCCTCCCCGCACGCAGGACAGACGATCCGCCGAAACTCCCATTCATAGAGACACAGCGAGCAGATCAGCGATCGCTGGCCCCCGTCTCCTAGCGGACGAAGCACACCGGAACCAGGCTTGCGTCCGCAAAACGGGCACAGGCACGGAGTCGGTCCTGTCTGCTGCAGGCTCATTCGGGAGCGAACATAAACCGCGTAAGGCTGCAGGAACGCGCGTGCGAAGAAATCGTCGGGCCCTGGCTGCAAAACCGCGCCCGCAGTTCCCTGCCAGAAACTGGCTAGCATCTCGATCTGCGACGCGGCGTCCTCACGACGCAGCCTTTCTGCCCCTTCCACAACCGGCCCTGGAGCACTGTCTTTCACTCCGGACAAAAACGATCCGAACCTTCCAATCAGCGACAGCGGTAAAGACTGCGCGAAGGAGTTCGTCCCCGGGTCGGCGCTCGGAGCCGGGGCCAATCCCGCCTCCAGTTCCCGCCACAGCTCCTCTTGCAGCTCGGTGATCGTCACAAAGAAGCGCAAGACTTCGCTTGCTGCTGGACGATCGGCAATCAGTTCCTCGGCACGGTCCCTGCGTCGCTGCCATTCGTTTTTCGCCACGTCCGATTATCCCTTCGACGGAGTTGACAAGCAATGACCGACCTTGCATTTCTGTGATTGACGATTCAGGATGTTCAGCGCTATAGTGGGCGGCGTTCAGTGAGTAGAGGCTGGGCGTCTTTGCGACGCCTGCAACCATTAACCTCCGTACTTCCCTGTCACGAGCAACGCGGAGGCTGTGAAAATGGAGTTCTCTCGCAGGACCTTTATTAAAGGCACCGTCCTCGGCGGAGCCGGTTTCTCGGCTCTCGGCTTCGACCTGACCCCCCTCCACGCGCAAACGCAAGCCCTCAAGATCTCCCGCGCCAGCGAAACGCGCAGCACCTGTCCTTATTGTGCGGTGAGCTGCGGCGTCATCATCTACACGCTGGGAGACAAGGCGAAGAACGCCATTCCGCAGGTTGTGCACGTCGAGGGCGATCCCGATCATCCCATCAATCGCGGCACGCTGTGTCCGAAGGGGTCGTCGCTCGAGCAGGACATCCTCAACGATCGTCGTCTGCTGAAGCCGCAAGTTCGGCGCCCCGGTTCCGACCACTGGGAGGACATCTCGTGGGACCAGGCCTACACGGAAATTGCGCAGCGCGTGAAGAAGACGCGCGACGAAACGTTCCTTGAGACCGACACGCAGGGCCGCACCGTCAATCGCTGCGAAGGCATCGCCTGGACCGGCGGATGCACCGACACCAACGAATTCAACTATCTCGCCGTAAAAAGTATGCGCAGCCTGGGGGTCTGCTACCTGGAAAACCAGGCCCGGGTTTGACACGGCCCAACGGTCTCCAGTTTGGGGCCCACCTTCGGACGCGGCGCAATGACCAATGGCTGGATCGACATCAAGAACACCGACATGATGTTGATCATGGGCGGCAATCCAGCCGAAAACCACCCCTGCGGCTTCAAGTGGGCGATTGAAGCCAAAATCCACCGCAATGCCAAGACCATCGTCGTCGATCCACGGCTGACCCGCACGGCCGCGAACGCAGACATGTATCTGCAGATCCGCGCCGGCGCTGATATCGCGTTCCTGGGCGGGCTGATCCGCTACGCCATCGAGAACAACCGCATCGCCAAGGACTATCTCCTCAACTACACCAACGCCGCCTTCATTATTAAAGACGGGTTCAAGTTGCCCGAGGACGGCCTGTATTCCGGATTCGACGCCGAGAAGAAGGTCTACGACAAGAAGACCTGGAACTACGAAGAAGGTGGGGACCTGACCGGCAAACCGGTCGCGGCCACGCCGCCCGAGAAAACTCCACCACCTTTGAAGGCGGGCACACCTCCGCCCGCGCCGGTCCTTCCCCAGAAGATTGCGTTCGACCTCTCGCTGCAGCATCCGCGCTGCGTCTATCAATTGCTGAAGAAGCAGTACGAGCGCTACACGCCTGAGATGGTCGAACGCATCACCGGCATCCCGAAAGAACAGTTCCTCAAGGCCGCCGATCTTTTCACGTCCATCCGCAAAGACGGCGACATGAAAAAAGTCGCCACCATCATTTACGCGGTTGGATGGACCCAGCACAGTTTCGGCACACAGATCATCCGCACCGCCGCCATGCTCCAGTTGCTGATGGGGAATGTCGGCCGCGCCGGTGGCGGCGTCAATGCGCTGCGCGGGCACTCCAACATCCAGGGCGCAACCGACATGGCGGGCATATTCGACATCCTTCCCGGCTATCTGAAGATGCCGACCCCCACGGACGTCGATCTGGCCACGTACCTGAAGCGGATCACGCCCGGACAAGCCAAGCCGGATCCGTGGGATTCGTTCAACTACTGGTCGAACACGCCCAAGTTCACCGTCTCACTCCTGAAAGCGATGTATGGCCCCGCGGCGACCAAAGAGAACGACTGGGCCTTCAATCACCTGCCGAAAATCGACCGCAACTATTCGTGGGTAAATTTGTGGAACGACATGTACGAAGGCAAGGTTAAGGGCATCTTCGCCTTCGGCATGAACGGCGTCATGATCGGTCCTGATTCACAGAAGAACATTGATGCGCTGAAAAAGGCCGACTGGCTGGTGGTTTGCGAGATCTATCCCGACGAGACCAGTGAGTTCTGGCGCGCTCCCGGCATCACCGCCGACGAGGTTAAGAAGATCAACACCACCGTGTATCGTCTGCCCGGCGCTGGTTTCGCCGAAAAAGACGGCACGTTCGTGAACTCCGCGCGCTGGCTGCAGTGGAAGAACGTCGCCGTCCCTCCGCCCGGTCAAGCTCGCCTCGACCAGGAAATTCTGGCGACGATTTTCCTAAAAGTTCGCGAACTGTATCAGAAAGAAGGCGGCAAGTTCCCAGATCCTATCCTGCACGCGACGTTTTCCTATACGAACCCGTACAATCCGTCGCTTGCCGAAGTCGCCAAAGAGATCAACGGCAAAGCACTCGCCGACATCACCGACCCAAAGACGAACACGACCATCAAGGCCGGTCAGCAACTCCCCGGCTTTGCCTGGCTCAAAGACGACGGCACCACACTCGCCGGCAACTGGCTCTATTGCGGATCATGGACCGAGGCCGGCGCCATGATTCAGCGGCGCGGAACCGAAGACCCGTCCGGCCTCGGCATTTATCCCAACTGGGGATGGTCGTGGCCGGCGAACCGTCGCGTCCTCTATAACCGCGCATCGTGCGATCTCAACGGCAAACCCTGGGATCCTTCGCGCCGCCAGGTTTGGTGGGACGAAGCGAAGCAGAGCTGGGTCGGCAATGACGTTCCCGATTTCAAGGTTGACTCCTCGCCCAAAGATCACATGGGCCCGTTCATCATGAATCCCGAAGGGGTTGGACGTTTGTTCGTGCCGCTGGGCGCGATGGCCGACGGTCCGTTCCCGGAATACTACGAGCCGATCGAGAGCCCGATTCCGAATTTGTTGCATCCGAACCAGTCCAACAATCCGGTGGTGAAACGATACAAGACCGATATGGACAAATATGGGACGGTGGAACAGGGATTCAACGTCATCTGCACCACCTATCGCCTGACCGAGCACTACCACTACTGGACGAAAAACAATCCGATGAACGTCCAGCTCGTGCCCGAGCCGTTCATTGAAGTGCCGACCGAACTGGCCAACCAGATGGGGATACGCGGCGGTGAGAAAGTCAAAGTCACGAGCGCGCGCAGTCATTACATTGCGAAAGCCATGGTGACGCGCCGTATTCGCCCAATGAAGATCGACGGCAAGGAAATGTTCCAGATCGGCATCCCGATTCACTGGGGCTTCCGCGGCATCGCAGAAGATGAAGGGAAAACGGCCAAGACCCTGGCCAATGAGCTCACACCGACCGTGATCGATCCGAACGCCTTCACGCCGGAATTCAAGGGCTTCCTCGTGAAAATCGAGAAAGCCTAGGGAGGGGGACGAGATGGCAGATCGCAAGGCGCTCCAAGTCGAAATGATCTCGGCCCACCCCGGCCCGGTGCCCGGCCACGGTGTGCAGCGCAACCTCGAAGTCTGCAAACTGGTCGATACGACCACCTGCATCGGCTGCAAAGCCTGCGAAGTCGCCTGTGTCGAGTGGAACGACATGCCGTTCAGCCCGACCACCTTCGACAACACGTACCAGACGATGCCGGAAACCCGCTGGAACTTCTGGAACCTCATCAAGTTCAACGAGCACCAGAAGGAAGACGGCACCATCCAGTGGCTCATGCGGAAGGATCAGTGCATGCACTGCGCCGATCCCGGCTGCCTGGCGGCTTGCCCCGCCGACGGCGCCATTGTGAAGTACGCCAACGGCATCGTCGACTTCAACCAGGAGAACTGCATCGGCTGCGAGTTCTGCATTTCCGGCTGCCCGTTCAATATTCCGCGCTTCAATCCAGAAACCAAGCGAGTGTACAAGTGCACGCTCTGCTCGGACCGTGTCGGCGAGGGTCTTGAACCTGCCTGTATCAAGGCCTGTCCCACCGGGTGCCTGAAGTTCGGCACCAAAGACGACATGAAATTCATCGCCGAAGAACGCGCCAAGCAATTGCGCGAAAACTTCGGGATTGAGAAGGCCGGAGTGTACGATCCGCAATCGGTGGGCGGAACCCACGTCATCTACGTGCTCCACGACGCAACCGATCCCGAGCGCTATGGCGGCCTGCCCAAGAATCCAGAGATCCCGTGGAGTTACACGGTGTGGAAGTGGCTGTTCAAACCCGTGCTCGGAACCTTTGCGTTGTTCGGACTGCTGGGAGTCTGCCTGCACTACGTAACGGCCGGCCCGCGCCGCACCCAACCGGAGCCGCCCAGGAAAGGGGAGCGCAATGGCTAGCGCGGTGGAGCGCTTCGACGACAAAGCGAGCGAAACTTTCGAATCCGTAGGCCGCACCACGGTCTATCGTGGCGAACTGCTGCGCCATCCCGTGTACAGCCGCGCCCTGCACTGGATGGTCGCTCTGTTCTTCTTCCTCGCGCTGTTTTCAGGTTTCGGCATCTACCTGCCCTGGCTCTTCCGCTGGTTCACGCCGATCTTCGGCGGCGGGCAACTGCTTCGGGCCATGCATCCCTGGTTTGGACTCGGCTTCGTCGTCTTCTTCGGATTGCAGGCTCTCAACTGGCTCCAGCCGATGATCTGGACTCCAGCCGACTCCAACTGGATGCGGAACATGAAGAAGATCGTCAGCAGCGAAGAAAAAATGGAGGCGCCCGACACGGGATTCTTCAACGCCGGCCAGAAAGTTCAGTTCTGGGAGATCGTCGGCGGCTGCACGGCCTACCTGATCACCGGAATCATCCTGTGGGTAGGTGCGCCAACGTTCGGAAGAATCCTCGTCGCGATCAGTTACGTGATCCACGACATCTCCGCCCTCATCATGCTCGGCGGAATCTTCATTCACATCTATGAAAGCACGTTCGGCCAGCCGGGCACATTTCAATCCATGACCCGAGGCGCGGTGAGTGAAGCGTGGGCCTGGACCTTCCACCCCGCCTGGTACAAGCAGATGACCGGACGCGATCCCGTGCAGGCCTGCGAAGAAGCTCGCCGCCAAATGACGACCGGGAACAAACCCTGACCCCTACGGCGCCGTTCGCTCCGCCGAGCCTTCGATCCGGCGCCGGCTGAAACCAAACCGTACCACCCACTCGCTCGCGATCGCTTGACCATTCGCCAGCACAGGCTTGAATTTCCAGCCACGAGCCGCTTCCAGCGCGAGCCGCGCAAAATACTTGCTCGGCCCGGCTGATTGCAAACGCGCTTGCGTGACGTTGCCCGCTGCGTCCACATTCACTTTCACCAGCACTCGGATCTTGCCCGTAATCGTATGCCGCGCCCCCGGCGAGACGCGCGGTATGACCCGCGTCACAACGCCGCCTCGGCCGCCAGCTTTGGTCAACATCTCGTCATTGCCGCCCTGATCGGACGTCTCCTCGGGCTCGGCTTGAGCGGAGGCCGCAGACGCTTCCGGGGACCCGCCTGCAGATCCCGCCACATCGGGACTCGCTGGATGTAGCGCGGACACTCCTGTCGGCGCCTCGGACGGAGAGACGGGCGGCTTAGGCCTCAGAATCAAAACCGCCGCCACAACCATCACCGCAACCAGCGCCAGGGCGTAAGGCCACTTCGCAGATTTTTTCTGATCACCAGCATCCGATGACGGAGTTGCGGCTGCTTCCCTCCCCGCCTGCGCCGCAGGTTCGCCTTGCAGCGTTTGAGGGCGGCGCGCTTCTGCCTTCCCCGCCAGCCGAGCGGCAATCTCCGCCACCGTCCATCGGCTGCCAGGATGGACTTGCAGGCAGCGCCGCGCCATCTCCCGAAACGGCTCCGGAATTCCCGCGGGCAAAGTCAATTCCCTCCCCTGCACCGAATCCAGAACCGGCAACCGCTGCGTCAGCACCTCCACCAGGGTCACACCGAGCGACCAGACATCCGCCGATGGCCCGAGTTGACCACTCGCGGTCTCAGGCGCATCGTACACACTCTTCTCCCGCTGCTGCCGCTTCCCTTCGCCCGCGGAACGAAGTGAGTCGCTCGACATTTTCACCACATCCCCGGCGGCCAGAATATTCGAGGGCTTCACCCGCCCATGCACCAGACCTTTGCCGTGAATGTATGCCAGCGCCTTCAACACAGCAGCGAGCACCTGCCGCGTTTCCTCGTCGGTGAGAGCTCGCTGCGGCAGAATCTGCGACAAATCCTCCTCGGCATACTCGGTCAGCACATACAGAAAATCAGCGCCACCCAGTTCGCACCGGCCAGATTCAAACACACGAATCACATTGGGATGATCGAGATCAGCCGCTACCTTCCACTCGCGCAACTGGTCATTTGCATCGACGGAAGTTGCGGGAATCAGCTTGATGGCAACCTGCGGCTTGCCGCCAACACTTTTGTCCACCAGAAACACGCTGCTGTGCTCAGACCCACCCAAAAAACGCAGCAGCGGGAACTCGCCGTTGACCAACTGACCTTCCCATCGCTTCCAACTGTCGTTCATTCCTGCCTCGATGAAATAGAGCAGCTATTGTATGGGTACGCACCCGGTCTTACAAAACCGCGGGACGGCCGACGCCCGTCACTCATCCATCATCATCCCGTTTCTCAGCGAGGTCGAAGAACCCACCGTTGATTTGTCCATCCACCCTGGCCCTATCGAAAGGGAAAGATCTGCCCGACCTGGATGTCAACAGAGCCAAGTCGGTTGTTAGAATGTTGCGATGACTTCCCCGATTCCCCCCGAAATCCAGGGCCAGCGCTACCTCAGCCTCGCAACTTTCCGCAAATCCGGCGTCGCCGTCTCTACGCCGATTTGGTTCGCGGAAGACAGCGGCAAACTTTACTTCATGACCAGCAGCAAATCCGGCAAATACAAACGCATTCGCAACAACCCGCAGGTCAAGATCGCTCCCTGCACTATGCGCGGAAAAATCACCGGCCCCGAGTTCTCCGCCATCGTTCGTATTCTCCCGCCCGAGGAGTTCGCCTCCGCCCGCAAGATCATCAATGCGAAGTACTGGCTGGCCCGCGTGCCCTTCCTATGGCCCAACACCGACGCCTATCTCGAAATCACGCCCGTTGGTTGAGAGATCTGCGCCAAAGATCCGTTTCTCTAAATCTGTTTCTTTGTGCACCACGTTTACGATGGCTCCTCTCCCCTGTTAACATCGAAGCTTATCGCAGGGTCTCTCTGCGTTTCCTATTAGTTCGAACTTTTTTCTCGGAGGCAAAATGGCTATCAAAGTAGGCATTAACGGTTTCGGACGCATCGGGCGCAACGTTCTTCGCACCTCGCTCGCCGACAAGAACCTGGAATTCGTCGCCGTCAACGATCTCACCGACCCGAAGACGCTCGCCCATCTGCTCAAGTACGACTCGATCCTCGGCAACCTGCCGCACAAAATCACCGCCGGCCCCGACAGCATCTCGATCGACGGCAAGACCATCAAGGTCTTCAAAGAGAAAGACCCCGCCGCCCTGCCTTGGGAGTCCGTCGGCGCGCAGGTCGTCATCGAGTCCACCGGCCGCTTCACGGATGCCAACGACGCCAAGAAACATCTGCGCGGCCCCGTGAAGAAAGTCATCATTTCCGCTCCGGCAAAAAACGAAGACATCACTCTCGTGCTCGGCGTCAACGAAGGCAAATATGATCCCGCCAAGCACCACGTGATCTCGAATGCGTCCTGCACCACCAACTGCCTGGCCCCCATCGCCAAGGTCATTCATGACAACTTCAAGATCACCTGCGGGACGATGACCACCATCCACTCCTACACCAACGATCAGGTCATCCTCGACTTCCCGCACAAGGATCTGCGTCGTGCCCGCGCAGCGGCGCTCTCGATGATACCGACTTCGACCGGCGCGGCCAAAGCGCTCAAGCTCGTCATTCCCGACCTGGCCGGCAAACTCGACGGTTTCGCGATGCGCGTGCCCACGCCCAACGTGTCCGTCGTAGACCTGGTTGCCTTCGTAGAAAAGAAGACGACGAAAGAAGAGGTCAACGCCGCACTCAAGAAAGCGTCCGAATCCGGCCCGCTGAAGGGTTATCTGGGCTTCGAGGAAGGCGAACTGGTCTCGTCCGATTTCAAAGGCGATGCTCGCTCTTCCATCGTGGACGCGCCCATGACACTGGTGGTCGGCGGCAACTGCGTGAAGGTGATCTCCTGGTACGACAACGAGTGGGGATACTCCTGCCGCGTCCGCGACCTGATCAACTACATGGCAGCAAAAGGCCTGTAACTCGTGTAGGGCGGACACTCCTGTCCGCCCAAGCTGTAGCGTAGCGCCGGCGCCCCGCCGGCTGTGGTGGCGGGCGCCCTCGCCCGCCACTGCAATCTGCAAAGATTCTGGCAACGACGAACGACAGGTGCCTCATGTCCAAACTTTCGATTCGCGATCTCCCTCTCAACGATCACCGCATCTTCATGCGTGTCGACTTCAACGTTCCGCTCGACGACGGCCGCGTCATGGACGACACTCGCATCCGAGAAACGCTGCCCACCATCGAGTACGCACTGCGCCACGGCGCCCGTCTCATCCTCGCCTCCCACCTCGGCCGTCCCAAGGGCAGGCCGAATCCCAAGATGAGCCTGAAGCCGGTCGCCGAGCGCCTGCGGATGCTGCTCGATAAAGATCTCGCGCGCGGCGAAAACGTCGGCTTCTGTCCCGAATGCGTCGGCCCCGAAGCCGAAGAAATGGCCCTCAAGCTCGAAAAAGGCCAGGCTCTCCTGCTCGAAAATCTGCGTTTCCACGCCGAAGAAGAAGCCAACGACGAGAATTTCTCAAAGAAATTAGCCAAGCTCGCCGAGTTCTACGTCAACGACGCTTTCGGTACCGCGCATCGCGCCCATGCCTCGACTGTCGGCATTACCAAGTTCCTGCAGAAATCCGCCGCCGGCCTGCTGATGGAAAAAGAACTCCAATACCTCGGCCGCGCGCTCCAGAACCCCGAGCGCCCCTTCGTCGCCATTCTGGGCGGCGCCAAAGTCAGCGACAAAATCGGTGTCATCCAGAACCTGCTCAGCAAAGTCGACGTCCTCATTATCGGCGGCGGCATGGCCTACACCTTCCTCAAAGCCCAGGGAGAATCCGTCGGCAAGTCGCTGGTCGAAGAAGACAAGATCCCGCTCGCCAAGGATCTTCTGCAGCAAGCCAAAACCCACAAGCTCAAGTTCCTGCTGCCCACCGATCACGTCATCGCCGACCGGGTCGAGGCCAATGCGCTCACCCGGATCGTCAACCACGGCCAACCGATCCCGGCCAACATGATGGCGCTCGACATCGGCCCCGCCACCACCGAAGCGTTTTGCGAAGAGGTCTCGCGCGCCCGCACAATCGTCTGGAACGGCCCCATGGGCGTCTTTGAAATGCCGCCATTCGCCAAAGGCACATTCAAGATCGCCCAAGCCGTCGCCGAAAACGCCGGCGCCACATCAATCGTAGGAGGAGGAGATTCCGTCGCCGCCGTGAAAGCTGCCGGCGTCGCCGACAAAGTCACGCACATCTCCACCGGCGGAGGCGCATCGCTCGAATTTCTCGAAGGCCGGCAGTTGCCCGGCGTCGAGGCACTGACCAACAGAAAATAAGCGCTGGCACTTGCTTTCGCCGCTTGGTTTCGTATCAGGGCATCGCTTTAGCGATGCCAAGAACCGCGCTTCACCGACTGCCCCTTTGGGGCCGCTATGTCCGACTTCGCAGCTCGACTGACTTTCGCCAACGGCAAGACGCTCGAACTCGCCGGCCCCGCCGACATCACAAAGGAAACGACCGAGGCCATCGTCAACGCCGCCAACTCCTCTCTACTCGGCGGCGGAGGCGTCGACGGAGCGATCCACCGCGCGGGCGGCCCTTCAATCCTCCAAGAGTGCAAGCGCATCGTGGCCGAGATCGGCACTCTTCCCGCCGGCAAAGCCGTCATGACCACCGGAGGACGCCTGCCGGCTAAGTATGTCATTCACACCGTGGGCCCGTTGTATTGGGGAGGCAAGCAGCGCGAGGCCGAAACGCTCGCCAGTTGCTATCGTGAGTCCATCCGCACCGCCGACGATCACGGAATCCACTCCCTGGCCTTCCCTGCCATCTCAACTGGAGCCTACGGCTACCCCGTGCACGAAGCCGCCGAAGTCGCCGTCAAGACCATCGTCGAGGTTCTGCCGCCCTGCGCACACGTAGAGCGCGTCCGTTTCGTCCTCTTCGACATTGCCACGTGCCAAGCCTACGTCCGGGCCGCCGAAAAACTATCCCAGCGACAACCTGCAAATTCCGCTATCTTCGAGAAAGGTCCTTCATGAGAAAAAAACTCATTGCCGCCAACTGGAAGATGTACAAAACCCCCGACCAGGCCCGTGACTTCTTCCGCGACTTCCTCCCCCTCGTCCAAGCCCACGACCGCGACGAGATCGTCGTCTGCCCCACCTACCTCTGCCTCGACGCCGCCGTGACCGCCGCCAAAGGATCCAGTGTCGCCGTCGGCGCACAGAATCTGCACTGGGAAAAGGAAGGCGCCTTCACCGGAGAAGTCAACGCCGCCATGTTGCTCGCCGTCGGCGCGACCCGCGTCATCATCGGACACTCCGAACGCCGCCAGTACTTCGGCGAGACCGATGACACCGTCAATCTCAAACTCAAGTCCGCACTCGAAGCCGGACTCATCCCCATCGTCTGCGTAGGCGAAGTGTTGGAAGAGCGCGAGGCTGGCCTAACCGACGACGTTCTCCGCCGCCAATGCATGCGCGCCTTCTACAAAATTTCGGCCAAGAAGGCCGCTAAACTTGTCGTAGCCTACGAACCGGTCTGGGCCATCGGCACTGGCAAAACCGCCACTCCCCAGTTGGCCTCAGACGCCCACATCATCATCCGCGGCGAAGCCGCCAAAGCCTTTGGACAGGAATTCGCCGACAACCTCCGCATCCTCTACGGCGGCTCCGTGAAACCCGAGAATGCCACGGCCCTCATGTCCGAACCAGAAATTGACGGCGGTCTCGTAGGCGGCGCCTCGCTCGATCCCAAGTCGTTCTCTGCCATCGTGAAGTATTAACACTGTTTCGAAGAACACGACGGTTTTGGGACCGGCACAGCTTGACAGGCGCAGACCAGTCATTTCACCGGCGCGGGGTTTCGAGGATGTGCTTCTGCCAGCGTTTTTTTTCGAGAAAGGCCGTATCTGTCGGCAGAATAGAGGGATCTTCGACTACGTCCTCGGGATAGCCAGACATGAGCAAGAATTTCGCCGTGGGGCGCAGATCGGCGACGATTTCCTTCAGTTGAAGACCATTCAGTTTGGGCATCGCCAGGTCGGTTACCACCATGTCGATCGGTTCAGCCCAACTCTTGCAAATCGCTGCTGCCTGCTCACCGTCTTTCGCTCCCAGAACCTGGAAGCCTTCCCCTTCCAGCACTTTCGTCATGAGCTTGCGGAGGGCGCTCTCGTCCTCAACGAGCAACACAGTTTGTCTTCCTGGTTGACTGGACGGCACGTTCGAGGGCTGCGGGAGAACGTCGGCATCCAACAGCTTGGGCAGATAGACACGGAAGGTAGAACCTTTTCCCGGAACGCTGGCCACCGTGATGTGCCCTCCACTCTGCTTCACGATTCCGTAAGTGGTGGACAATCCCAACCCTGTTCCCTTGCCTTCCTCCTTGGTGGTGAAAAAGGGTTCGAAGATGTGGGAGAGAGTTTCCTTATCCATCCCGGTGCCTGTGTCCGACACCGAGAGCATCACGTACTGGCCCGGTTGGACATCCAGCTGCCGGCTAGCGTACTCCTGGTCCAACTCTACCTCTCCCGTCTCAATCACAATCGTGCCGCCGTTGGGCAACGAGTCTCGAGCATTGAGTACAAGATTGATGAGAATCTGCTGAATCTGAGCAGGATCGACTTTCACCTTACCCAACTCACCCTGAAGTCTTGGAATCAGGTCAATCATCACCGGAATTAATCGGCGCAGCAGCTTGTGCGTTTCCCACACGGTGGAGTTGAGATCGACCTCCTTGGGCTCGATCACCTGCTTCCGGCTGAAGGCCAGCAACTGCCTGGTCAGGGAGGCCACTTTTTGGCTCGCGTCTCTGATCTCCGAGAGGCCCATTCGCAAGGTATCGTTTCCAACGGTCTCGCGTTCGAGCATTTCGGTGTATCCCATAATGATGGCGAGGTAGTTGTTGAACTCGTGGGCAATACCGCCGGCCAGATGCCCGACCGCTTCCATCTTCTGGGCCTGACGCAGTTGCTCCTCGGTGCGCTTGCGCATACTGATGTCACGCAGGATCACCGTGAATAGATTCTCGGAAGAGGTCCTGACCCGCGAAATCGAAGCTTCGATCGGAAATTCCTCACCATTCGACCGCACCGCGGCCAGTGTTCTCGGCATGTACATGGAACGGGTGCTCACGCCGGTTTGTCCAAACTCGCGGATATGCTGTCGATGAACCTCGCGAAAACTCTGCGGTATGAAGCGATCGATGGATTGGCCGATCACTTCCGCGGCGGTGCACCGAAAAATTTCCTCGGCCGCTTTGTTGAACACGATGATCTGCTGCTTGTCGTCGACCGTGATGATTGCATCCATCGCCGAGGTGATAATACCGAGCAGCCGTTCCTGGCTGTCGCGCAGGGCATCTTCCGCGCGTTTGTGAGCCGAGACGTCCACCATCGTACCCATGATGAGCGCCACATTGTCCTGCTCATCGCGGATTGCTGCTGCGTTCTCGACCACCCAGATCGCGCTTCCATCCTTCCGCCGGAGCCGCAGCTCCGCGTTGACCAGACTCCCTTCCCGCTGTAGATCCTTGAGGAACTGGTCGTGCTCCTCCACCGAGAAGTAGAACTGCTGTGCCTGGCAGCCGAGCATTTCCTGCCGAGAGGCATATCCGAGCAGCACTCGGCCGTCTGGTGTGGTGCGATAAAAACCGGCTACGTTCTGGTCAAACAGGAGTTGGTACCGGCTTTCGGGACTGGAAGCGGTTGAGTTGAACCAGGCGCGTCGCAAATCCAGCTGAGTAGCGACCGCGTGGGCTAGAGTCTGTAAAATCCTCCGGTGACCGGTGGGCAGTGATCGGGGCAAATGATCCAGTACGTTAATCGCGCCTAGAACGTAGCCCTCTTTGCTAACCACAGGGGCAGCGGCATAAAAGCGGATTCCCGATTGCGTCACCCAGGGATGAAGTCGAAACCTTCTGTCAGCAGCAGTGTCCTCCACGATCAGGAAGTGGGGATTGCCGAGTATCAGCGCATTGAACGATTGGTCACGCGGGATCTCTGCGACCTCCCACCCTACTTTGGCTTTCACCCATTCGCGTTGCGAATCAATGAAACTAATGAACCCGATGGTAGTGCCACAAAGGTAGGCAGCCTGGTTGGCTATATCGTCGAAGAATTCCTCTGGCGGGCTGTCAACGATTCGGCACTCAGCGAGCGCTCTTAACCGGGACACTTCATCCTCTGCCGATAACTGCATACGCCACCTTGCTGTGCAGGGCCCCTGTTCTCTAAAGGCTACTCGCTTGCGCACTAGTGTCTAGTTCCAAAGTGGGTACTCTGGTCAGCTTTGGAACCCGAACTACTGCAAACTTCAACACCGGTCTCTCTCCAGACGCCTCGCCCTCTCCGCTACAATGTCCGCATGAACTCCACCCCGCGGACCGTGCTCGCCGTCATCACCGCATGCGCCCTACTCGCTTCCCTGTCCGCTCAACCCGCACCTTCGACCATCAGCCACTGGCAGCGCGCATCGGAAACCCCGATCGTTTCCCCGCAGGGCGAGGCCTGGGAATCCGCCGGGACCTTTAATCCTGCCGTGGCCTTGTTTCACGGAAAATTCGTCATGCTCTACCGCGCTCAGGATCGCGCCGGCACTTCGCGCCTCGGCTTTGCCGAAAGCACCGACGGTATCCACTTCCAACGCACACTTGCACCCGCGCTCTCACCTCTGACCCCCTACGAAAGAGGCGGCGGCATCGAAGACCCGCGCCTGGTGCAATTCGGCGACACCTACTACCTCACCTACACCGCCTACAACAAAAAAGACGCCCAGCTCTGCCTCGCCTCCTCGAGAGATCTGGTTCACTGGCAACGCCTCGGTGTAATCCTTCCCCCCTACAAAGGCAAATGGAACGTCGGCTGGACCAAGTCGGGAGCCATCGTACCTGAGAAAATCGACGGCAAGTACTGGATGTACTTTCTCGGCACCAGCGCCGACAAGACCGATCAGATGGGCCTTGCCTACTCGACCGACCTCGTCCACTGGACCGAAGCGCTCGACACGCCCGTGCTCCCCGTCCGTCCCGGAAAATTCGACGCGCGAGTAGCAGAACCGGGCCCCGCCCCAATCCTGACGAACGACGGCATCGTCCTCATCTACAACGGCGCCGACGACAAACTCGTCTATCGTACCGGCTACGCCATTTTCGACCGCAAGGATCCCCGCCATCTGATAGCACGCAGCTCGGACCCCATCTTCGCTCCAGAAAAAGATTGGGAGAAGACCGGCCAGGTTCCCAACGTAGTGTTCGTGGAAGGCGCCGTCCCGCAGGGCGACCGCTATCTCTTCTATTACGGCGGAGCGGACAAATACGTAGGCGTCGCGCAAGCCGAAGTGTCGGGCGCCACGGCCTCAACCGCCCCGCACAAATAGGCCCCAGAATCCAGCCCCGGAGGGGTGATCCAGCTTAGCCCAGCGCTTTCAGCGCTGGGAAAAGTGGAAGGACTGACTAAAGTCCCGGAGGGAGGACCCAGGTCAGAACCCGGCATGGTGCCCCAGGTCTGGCGGCTTTCGAGACCTGGGAGCCGCCAAACATCAGCCTGTTATCACTTAGCATCCGTGCAACCCATCGTGTAGGGGTAGAATCTGATCAGGTAAGAGCACGAGGTCCTTGTACAAAGCTTCCTCGTTCGAAACTGCACTCCCACTTCCAAGGGAGGTAAAGATGACAAGCAGATTCGGTCTCAGATTCCTCATCGCATTTGCTGCTTTCGCCGGTCTTGCTCTCACGCCTGATCCAATCTTTGCGCAACGCGGCGGCGGCCACGGCGGTGGCGGAGGTGGTTTTCATGGCGGTGGTGGTGGCGGGGGTTTCCACAGCGGCGGAGGTGGAGGCTTTCATGGTGGCGGTGGCGGCGGGGGTTTCCACGGCGGCGGAGGCGGAGGCTTTCATGGCGGCGGTGGAGGCGGCTTTCACGGTGGCGGAGGCGGAGGCTTCCATGGTGGCGGCGGGTATTACGGCGGCGGGCGGTCTTTTGGCGGAGGTGGTCACTACCAGGGCGGCGGCTTTCGCGGTGAATCCGGGGCAGGTCGTTTCGGAGCGGGCGGCCATTCATACGGCGGGTTCAGTGCATCGCGCGGCATGAACGGGCGACACGGAGCCTTCGAAGCTGGCCGCAATTCTGGCTCGTTCCGAAGTCACTCGTCGAATTTCCATCCCGCAATCAACGATGGCCAGTGGCATTCGTTCGGCAACCGCGGTGGTTTCGCAAGAAGTTCCGCGCGTTCCAGTGGCAGTTCCCGAGGCTTCGCGAACTCAAGCCTCTCCGCTCGCAACTTCGGGAACTCCGACGGGCGTTGGCACTCCTTTGGCTCAGCAAGACGTGCGTCTGGTTTCGCCAGTGAAGGTTCCCGGGCAGCGCAGGGCTTCGGTTGGCGTGGCGATGGTTGGAGGCACGGCTGGCGTGGTGATGGCTGGGTCGGTGGTTGGGGTCGGGGCCGCGGTTGGGGAGGCGGCTGGGGCTGGGGGGATTGGGGATGGGGAGGTTGGGGCTTTGGCGTCGGATGGCCGTACTGGGGCGGCTCCTGGGGATCGGGCTGGGCGTTCGGCTGGGATCCTTGGTGGTACGACCCTTATTGGTATACCCCGTGGCCGTACCCCTACTACCAGGATTACAACTACGACTGGTACGACAATCCGCCGTACAATCCGGATCCATCGGATTAACTAACGGGCGGGTCGCCCGGCCTTTGGTTCTTGATTTCGCGGGCATCGGCAGGGTGGAGGTTGCCCCATCCTTCTCGCGCTTCTTGCGAGAAGGGTGGGAGGGCGGCAACTTCTCACGCGCTCCGCACTTTTTCCTTGACCTCGGAATAGGACGTTGTCACCATAAACCATCCACCCCAACGATCTTTGAAAATTGCAACCTAAGTCGAGTCGAATCTAGATTTTGCGCGTAAGTTGTTACGGTTCTAGATTTTACATGCTAGTCCCCGCGCAACTCACTGATTCCAAAAGATCGAGGGGGAGGGGGGTATCCCCTGTTACCAGATAGTTAACTCGAGGATTTCAATGAAATTTGGCGTCATTATTTTCCCCGGTTCCAACTGCGATCACGATGCCTACTGGACCATTCAGCACGTGGCCAAGCAGCCCGTGACCTTTCTCTGGCACGACTCGCACGACCTTCAGAACTGCGACGCGATCATCGTGCCCGGAGGTTTCGCCTACGGCGACTACCTCCGCACCGGAGCCATCGCCAAGTTTTCACCTGTCATGGAATCGGTCCGCAAGTTCGCCGACGGCGGTGGTCTCGTGCTCGGTATCTGCAACGGCTTCCAGATTTTGTGTGAGTCCGGACTCTTGCCCGGAGCGCTGATGCGCAACATCGGCCTGAAGTATGTCTGCAAGCCCGTTCAAGTGCGGGTGGACAACAACGAGACGCCGTTTACGAACACATGCAAGAAGGGCGAAGTGCTGACCATCCCCATCGGGCACATGGAGGGTAATTATTTCTGCGATGAAGCAACGCTCGCCGAACTCAAGCGCGACCACCGCATTGTCTTCCGCTACTCCAGCCCGCAGGGCGAGATCACACCCGAATCGAATCCCAACGGATCGCTCGAAAACATCGCCGGAATCTGCAGCCCCGGACGCAATGTCCTCGGCATGATGCCCCATCCCGAACGAGCCGCCGAACCAGAACTCGGCGGCACCGACGGCGTCAAGATTTTCGAGTCGCTGGTCGAAGCGATGGCAACAAAATAAATCGTAGAGACGCGGCCTGCCGCGTCTCCGTTCGCATCTAGTAGGCCCACCTGAGCAGCGTCGCTCCGACCGTAAATCCCGCACCCACGGACGCCAGCAGCACCAGACTTCCCTTCTTCAACTTGCCTTCCTGGCGCGCGGTTTCCATGGCCAGCGGAATGGTGCCCGCGGTCGTATTTCCGAAACGCTCGATGTTGATGATCACGCTTTCGGGACGCAGCCCGAGACGATCGGCGGTTGCGGTAATGATGCGCTTGTTGGCCTGATGGGGAATGAAGGCGTCGATCTCGCTGCCCTTGATGTTGTTGCGTTTGAGGATGTCGTCACAAAGCTGTGACATCTTGCGCACCGCGAACTTGAACACTGCGCCCCCATCCTGGTGCACATAGTGCATCTTCTGATCGACTGTTTCGTGGGTCGATGGATGCAGGCTCCCTCCGCCCGGCATGTAAAGTGAGCACGCGCCTGACCCATCGACTTCGTGCACGAAATCGATGAGCCCGACGGAATCGTCTTCGGTAGGCTCGAGCAGGACCGCGCCTGCGCCGTCGCCAAAGATCACACAGGTCGCACGGTCGGTGTAGTCGATGATCGACGACATCACGTCCGCACCGATTACCAGCACTTTCTTGTGCGATCCGGTCGCGACAAACTGCGCGCCCACCTGGACCGCATAGAGAAACGCCGAGCACGCAGCCGAGATATCGCATCCCCAAACGCCCTTTGCGCCCAGTTTGTGCTGGACCAGGCAAGCGGTCGCGGGAAAGAACATGTCGGGAGTCACGGTCGCGACCAGGATGGCATCCAGGTCGGAAGGAGTGATGCCGCGTTCGGCGAGCGCCTTCTTCGCCGCTTCGGTCGCAAGATCGCTGGTGGCAACGCCCTTATCGACCAGGTGCCGTTCGCGGATGCCGACCCGCTCCATGATCCACTGGTCGTTGGTGTCGACCAGCTTTTCCAGGTCGGCGTTGGTGAGAAGACGGGGTGGAACGTAGGTCCCGAGAGCGCTGATCTTAACGCGCTGAAGGTTGCTCAATGAAATCTCCTGAGGGGTAAGTGAATCAATTATTTTGAACGATGGCACGGAGAATGTCTAACGCAAGCGGTCGGCCAGCATGCCGAGGAACGGCAATTCAAACAGTTCGCCCTGCCATGCTTTGAGCGACAAGACCACCCACAGGAAAAACATGGCCAGCGCCGTGAGGATTCCGAACAGCAGGAACGCCATCGCTGCCGTGACATTGGAGAGCAACAGCGACACAATTGTGACCAGACCGAAAGCGCCCCAGAGCAGGACGCTCTGCCAGGCATGGAAGCGGACGAACGCGCGGTGGCGGTAGGCAGGCAAGAACAGGAGCACAGCGGCGGGCACCAAAGTCAGGTAGGCCAACGCTGCCAGGGCGCGGTCGGCGGGAGGAATCTGCTTCATCGCGTGCCCGCATCCCGGACAGAAGGCCGCGCTCGCGGGCATGGAAGTCTGGCACTTGGGACAGACCAGGGCAGGCGGCGTCGGATTAGACGATGCGGCGGCCATTGCGCTTCTTTCGGCACTCTTCGCAGACACCGTAAATCTGAAAAGTGTGGCGGGTTGTCAGGTAATGGTGCTTGCGCCCAATTTCCTGTTCCACCTCTCCAACCTCGGGCGAGAAAAACTCCACCGACGCGCCGCACTCGGTGCACACCATGTGGTGATGGCTCCGCCGGTTGTATTGATGCTCGTAGCGCGCGATGCCGTCATGGAAAGCCACCTCGCTGGCCAGGCCGCAATCCGCCAGAAGCTTTAAAGTGCGGTAGACGGTCGTGAAGCCGATGCGCGGATCTTTCTTTTTGACGAGTCGATGAAGCTCGTCGGTCGAGAGATGCTCCCGTGTTTCGAGAAACGTGCGCAGGATGGTGCTGCGCTGTTCGGTCTGCTTGAGCCCAACCCCTCGGAGGTGTCGCAGGAAGATGCCCTCGGCTTCGCGGATGTTCTCCCGCGAAATGGATGGCTGATCGTCGATTCTCTTCTGCAACATGGCGTTCGGCGCGAGAAAGGCGGTAAGGCCGGGAACGCAATCATGATACTGGGGAGGGGAGATTAAGCCAACTGAAAGCGAAAGACCGCCCGAACTGCTTCCAGCGTCACAATTCGTAAGTCCCCGTCTGTGTCCCCTCTAGTTGGCTCTTGGTCTTTCAAGGCCCAGTGCGCTCCGGGCTCATCCCCGTCCCGGATTCGGACGGTACTTCCAGCTCTTCGCCGGACTACCCGGAGAAACGATATCCTCCGGAGCCTGACAAACCGTCCGTAGCACGGAATCATGGCGAGGCGAAAGGGAACAGACTGGATCGGTCGCCGCCGCGTCACCGGCCAGTAGAAATGCCTGGCAACGGCAGCCGCCGAAATCTTCGGTGCGGCGCTCGCAGGTGCGGCAGGGTTCCTGCATCCACGACTCGCTCCGGAATTTCTGAAAGGCCGCCGATTCGTTCCAGATTGACTGCAGCGAGCGTTCCTTTACATTGTCGAACACCAGGCCCGGAATCACACCGGCTGCGTGACAAGGAAGGGCTTGCCCTGCAGGATTGATCAGCATCAGCCGCCGTCCCCAGCCACCCATACATGCTTTTGGAAATTGCGCGTGATAATCCGGCACGACGCTGTCGATGCGCACGCTTCCCTTCAGGCGCACCTCGGCGGCAGCAACTACAGCCAGCGCCTTCTCAAGTTGCGCCGCCGTCGGCATCAGGGCCGCGCGATTTTCTAGCGCCCATCCGTAATACTGCGTGTGCGCGATCTCGATGCGGTCGGGCCGCAGCGTCTCAAGAAACTTGAGCGTCGCTTCGAGATCGTCGAGGTTCTGTCGGTGCACGACCAAGTTGGCAGTGAACGCGATGCGGTGCTCGCGGATCCAGCCTGCAAGTTCAACCTTGTGCGCGTGCGACTTGGTCCCGGCGATCCAGTCTGCCCGATCTGGGTGTGAATCCTGAAAGCTGAGCTGGATGTGGTCGAGTCCGGCCTGCACCAGCCGCGCGAGGCGCTCTCGCGACAGGCCCACGCCCGAGGTGATCAGGTTGGTATAAAGTCGCGCCTGATGCGCTGACGCAATGAGTTCTTCCAGATCCGTACGAGCCAGCGGCTCGCCGCCGGTCAGGTGGAGATGCAGAATCCCCATCTTCGCAGCCTCTGCAAAAACGCACCGCCAGTCTTCCGTTTTCAACTCCGAACTCGCAGCAGCAAGTTCCAGAGGATTCGAGCAGTAGACGCAGTGCAGGGGGCAGCGGTGGGTAATCTCAGCGATCAGCGCCAGAGGATTCGCAAGCATCAGTAATCCGAATTTGTGTCACGAATTTCCGAGACAACGACACTGGAAATCGATGATCTAATAATCCACAATCCGCTTCTCATGCAATTGCTCGAGAAATTTGGCGGCGTCTTCCCGGATGCGCTGGGCGTCCGAACCAAAATACCGCCGGTGCAATTCCTCGACAATATCGAGAAATGTCCGCTGTCCATCGCAAAGTTCCAGAATCGCAAGCCCCGTGCCCTGCACCTTCATCGCGCCCTCGGGAAACAGGAGCATGGGGTCTTCCTGGCTTCCGCCCCAGCGGCATCCGACGGCGAGCGCGGGCTTGCTGGTCTCGGCGATCATCGTCAATTCTCGATCCTGAACGCGCCCGGAGGTGGCCAGCCCGGCTGCACATAGGCAAAGTAGAGCGCGTCCAGCTGCGCCCAGAGAATGTCACACTTGTCGCGCAGCGACTGGATCACTCTTTCCTGCTCCGCGCGCGTCTTTGCGCTGTCGTACACGTAACGGATGGCGAAGGCGGCGTCCTCGGGAGCCTGGTCGAGCCGGGCTTCGAAGTAGTCCAGCCCGCCGCTGAGCCACGGATAATGCTGGCGCATGCGATCCATGCGCAGCGCGATCAGGTCCCGGGAGAACAACTCTGTGAGTGAGGACGCCACCGCCTCCAGCAGCGGACGCGTGCGTACCAGATTCAAATATTCGTTCACGGCATAACGCGTCGCCGGAAGAACTTCCTGCTTACTGGCCACACGCTGCCCATCGAGGCCAGTTGCTTCGGCGAGCTTCAACCATTTTTCGATGCCGCCCTTGGCATGCAGGTCGCCGTCATGATCCACGATTCGCTTACGCCAGGCACGGCGGAATTCAGGATCGTCACTGCGCGAAAGAATGATCGCGTCCTTGATGGGAATTACGCTCTGGTAGTAATAGCGGTTGAGCGCCCAGGCCTGCAGTTGGCCGCGCGTGAGTTTGCCTTCATGCATGAGGAGGTGAAACGGATGCTGATGGTGATAACGCTGGTCACCGACTGCGCGTAAGGCAGCGCGCAGTTCTTCCATCGGTAGAAGCCCCGTCGACGGCAGTACGCCGGTTTCCTTTTTCACAGGCTGAGATGGCATCCGTCTTCCGCCAGTTCCCATCCCGAATCGCGCACCTGGCGATACTCCGCGCCCGCTTCGTTCAGCATGGGATTCGTGTTGTTAATGTGAATATACATTCTGCGCGGCTTGGTCAACCCGGCGAGTTGACGCAGCGTACCGTCCTCACCGCCGACGGGAACGTGTCCCATCTCGTGAGCTCTCTGTCCGAAACCTTGCCGCTGAATCAGTTCGTCGTCGCTCCAGAAAGTTCCGTCGAGCAGCAGACAGTCGAGCGTCGCGAACAAGTTCTTCAACGCAGGAGTGAGCGAGGGCAACTGAGGAAAGAAGCCGAGAGTCTTCCCGGAAGGAGATGTCAGAATCAACCCAAGTACAGCCTCTTCGGAATGAGGAGCGGCGCTGGCGTATGCCGGATGCCGCGCGGGAAGGGCGAGGACGTGACAGGCGATTACGCGGCCATCAGTAGTCGTAGATGGCAGGACAAAGTCCTCTCCGGCGCGAATCGCATTCCATCGCACCTGGTCGTCCACACGGTTCAGCATCCGAAACATGCTGTTGCTGCGGAGGATTTCAATCACCGACGCGGAGGCCCACACCTGGAAGGGCTGCAGTTCGCGCAGAAGCAGTAACCCAAGAACGTGGTCCAGATCGGCGCTGGCCAGAACCACGCCGCTGATGGGAGAACTGCGTGTGCCCGAACTGGGATGCAATTCGCGGGTGGACTCGATCTGGAGCCGCAGGTCGGGCGAAGCGCCCAGTAGGAACCAGGACACGCCGTCGCTACCAACCGTGACCTGCGTCTGCAAGCGAGGCTTTCCCGCGAACTGCCCGGCGCGCACGGCACGGCAGTTCGGACAGACACAATTCCATTGCGGAAATCCTCCTCCGGCAGCAGAGCCGAGGATTTTTACCAGCATCAATTGAGATTACAGCTTCGCGCTCGCGTAGGAGTTAATTTCGCAGCAGAGGGAGACTTCCTCGAAAACCGGCGCAGTCCAAACCATGGCGTTCACCCCATTCAAAATGACCCGCTGGGGTGCGGGTTTTGAAGAGGATAGCATCGGGCGCCGGGGCAAGGCCAGAGCTTTTTCCAGCCAGGGACAGATAGCGTTAAACCATTGAAACGAAGACCGTTCAACTGTAGCGCCGGCACCTTGCCGACTGTCGCGAGGGCACCTTTGCCCTCGCAGGCGGGGGCGGGGCGCCCCCACGACAGCCGCCGGGTCGGCGGCGCTACGACCTGTCATTGTCGCTCCAATCCCAAAGTCAAGGACGGTTGTCAGCGGCGGAACGCACCCCTACAATCTTTCAATAATGTCCGTCACCGCTTCCCTGCCTGAAGTCCGCCGTCGCAACCCAGCGCTGCGAATCCTGTATTACGCCTTTTGCGTGTTGCTGGCGGCGCTGATCGGCGGCCTATGGTGGCTGGTCTGGATCGCCCGCTCTCCCTTGCCGCAGTTGGATGGCTCCGTCTCTGTGCATGGGGTTTCGGCGAAGGTGCGCGTGGTGCGCGATGAGCACGGTGTCCCGACGATCGAAGCGGCCACACTGGATGATCTTTTCTTTGCGCAGGGGTACGTCACGGCGCAGGACCGGCTGTGGCAGATGGACCTTATGCGGCGGGCGGCGGGCGGTGAGCTTTCCGAGATCATCGGCGAAGATACCGTCAAGATGGACCGCGAGCAGCGCATTCTGGGCCTTCGAGTCGCGGCCGAGACGGCGGAGAAAACCATCTCTGCACGCGACCACGCCTATTTCGAAGACTACGCTCGCGGCGTGAATGCGTTTCTTGCATCGCATCGCGACCGGCTATCGCTCGAGTTCCGTTTGATGAAGTATCAGCCACGTCCCTGGACGGTGACCGATTCGTTGCTGATCGGCGCGCGCCTGGTGCAGGATTTGAACCACTACAGCTATGCGCGGGCGCTCACGCGCGAGAAAATTCTGGCGAAGCTGGGCCCCGAGCTTACCGCAGACCTGTACGTGAATTGGTCGTGGCGGGACCGGCCGCCCACCGACCTGCGGCGCGGGATGGCTGACGAACCAGGCGCCGGCAGCGGCGATGAAGATGAGGAGGACGAGGAGGAAGTTGATCCATCCGGCGAGACCAACCACCTGATCTCAGCACGCGCGGTAGCCGGGCTCACAGCGGCGGAAGACGATCTCTTCCGCTCGGGATCGAACAACTGGGTTGTGTCCGGACAGCACACGGTCACGGGAAAGCCGCTGCTCTCGAACGACATGCATCTCGGCCACCAGATGCCGAACCTGTGGTTTGAGGCACATCTGAAAAGCGGCAGCTTCGACGTGGCGGGCGTCACGCTGCCAGGCGTGCCCTTCGTCATCGTGGGCCACAACCAGCGGATCGGCTGGGGCTTCACCAACGTTGGGCCAACGGTCGAAGATGATTACATCGAAGAGTTCAACGAGCGCGGCCAGTACAAGGCGCCTACTGGATGGCGCGACCCGGAGCGGCGGCAGGAAGTCATCCACGTCAAAGGCAAGCCGGACGTGACGCTCGAAGTGGTGACGACGCGGCATGGGCCGATCATCAGCGAGCTGGTCCCGGGGGAGACTCGCAAGATTGCGTTGCGCTGGACGCTGTACGACGGCATGGGACTACCCTTCTTCGACGTCAACGCAGCCACAAACTGGGAGGAGTTCCGCAAGGCCTTCTCAGGTTTTGCGGCCGCAGGACAGAACGCGATGTACGGCGACGTAGACGGCCACATTGGCTATCAGGCGACGGGGCGGGTTCCGATCCGGGCGGCGGGCGATGGCAGCCTGCCGGTTGCGGGCAGTGACGATGCGCATGAGTGGAAGAGCTACATTCCGTTCGACGACTTGCCGCGTGTGTTTGATCCGCCCACTGGAATTCTGGCGACGGCGAACGGGCGGATCGCTCCCGACAAGTACAAGTACTCGATCAGCACGGAATGGGATGCTCCGTGGCGCACCGACCGCATCTACCGAGTGCTGGAATCGGGAAAGAAGTTTGCACCGGCGGACATGCTGGCGCTGCAGATGGATGTGTCGTCCACGCTGGACCGGTTCTGCGCCGACAAGTTCGTGTATGCGCTCGATCACGCCGCGAATACCTCGAGCCGGGCGAAGCGGGCAGCGGATATTCTGCGCGATTGGGATGGACGGATGACCGCCGATTCCGCGGCGCCTACGATCGAGTCGAAGTCGCGACAGGAACTGGTGCGGCTGCTGCTGGAACCAAAGCTGGGACCGGCGCCCGCTGGCCCGCCGAACTTCCCTCCGAACGGCGAACTGAACTGGAAGAGCTATCGCTGGAGCATGTCAACGGTGTGGGTGGAAGCCGTGCTCACGAAACAGCCCACCCGCTGGCTGCCGCCCGGATATCCGGACTACGAGACCTTGCTGGCCGCGGCGGTCGAAAACGCGCTGAAGCAGCCGGGAGTGCCCGCGGACGTGGGGGAATGGAAGTGGGGGAAAAACTATCCGGTTGAAATTAACCACCTGGTGCTGAGCCGTCTGCCGCTGATCGGGCGATGGACGGGGCCGGGTCTTCGTGCCTTGAGCGGCAGCGCATCCACGGTGAAAGCGGTGGGGCGCGACTTCGGGCCTTCGGAGCGCCTGACATGGAATTTCGCGAACTTCGACGAGAGCACGCTCAACATCGTCACGGGAGAGAGCGGGATCTTCCTCAGTCCGTACTACATGGACCAGTGGCGGGCGTGGTATGGGGGAACAACGTTCGGGTTTCCCTTCTCGAAGGAAGCGGTCGAGCAACACAAGCAGCACGCGATGACGCTGGAGTAGACTGGCTCGATTGACGTGGCGCCGCCGCCCCGGCGGCTAGCCTGCCCTGAGCGAAGCCGAAGGGTGGGGGCGTCCCGCCCCCACATGCGAGGGCAAGGTGCCGGCGCTACTAGACTCTAGAAATCTGGCGTCTTCACGTCCACGAACTGGCCGACGAGGTTGGCAATCTCACCGGGGTTATTCGGATTATTCGGGTTGTCCTCCAACGCATCGATCTTGGCGTCGTAGATACGGAGCGATCCGCCCTGGATCACATACACGGCGGTGCGCTTGGCGATCGGTTGGATGCCAGTCACGTCTCCATTCGCGGAAGGAATTACGGTGCCGCCGGGCGGGACGCTCCCGACCGCGGTACTCAGCGTGTTGTAAATGGAAAGGCAGCCGCGAACTTCATCGCCTGGGTTGATCGCGGTGATCTCTGTACACGTCCGCGCGCCCACTAAAATCTGGCCGTTGGCCCCGAGAGCCATGCGAGTGTGGTAGCCGTCGGTGATGACGATATCCGCCGAGTTCGTCACGGTCATGCTGGTAAGGTCGAAGACCGTCAGCAGTCCGCACGTGGTAGCCGCAGTGGTCTGGCCGGTGCAAGGCGAGGCGGGCACAGGTGTTCCGGCCAGATACATGGTTGAACCGTTTACCATCGCGACGCTGGCGGCGGGAACGGGAACGGCCGCGCCGGGTGTGTTCGTCGTCAAATCTAGCGTTTGAACGCTGGCCTGCGATCCGCCGCATTCGGCGCCGCAGTTCACCACGTAGGCGGTGGTGTCGTCACTGCTGAAGAAGGCCGCAACCGGATGGTCGAAGCCGGGAACCCTGACCACCGGATTAGTCTGTGTGCCAATGTTGCTGGGGGTGATCACAGAGAGAAAGCAGGGGACCAGTGTAGAGCAGGGAGGGTCAGTCGAATCTGGGCTATCGCTGAAGGCAAGGATCCGGTTGCCGGTGTTGTCGATCGAAAGATAGCGGACTGAGGGAATGTCTACCTCCGCGGTGAAAGTGCCCGTGCCCAGCGCGATGACCTTGACCGCCCCGGGAGACTGCCCCACCACGGACGCCGTGGGCACGGCAGCGTAGGCAGTGGAGCTATCAGGCGATACGACGAAACTCTCGGTAAAGCCGGGTAAAGTCAGGTGGGCGGTGTCGCTCTCCTTGGCATTGTCGATCCACGTAAGCTGGTTTTCTGCGGGGCTGAATACCAGGGTTGTGGTCCGATTGGGCGTGAGCACCATCATTCCCGGAGCATTGCCAGCGCCAATCGGAGCAACGGCACCAAGGACGTCTTTTTGAGCGTCCACGATATACACAGCTGCCGATAGGCTGCCGGCACTGACGTTCTCGGAGAGGAAGGCGCGGTCTTTGAGGCCGCTGCCGGTGTTCGTGCCGGAGCTGGCGGATCCACAGCTCAGCAGCGTCAGACTGGCCGCAAGCAGGAGCAACAGTAGGAACAGGGCTCTTTTCAAAACCTGGGACTCCAGGAGCATGCAGGATAATCACTTGGATGCAAGCAATGGATTATAGCAAAGCTTAGAACCACCGCTGTTGCCGCAGCCGTGTAGTTCGGCGCATGAGTCTGGGTCCGCGTGAAGGCCGTCATCGCCGGACTGTCAGACGAAGAACTGCTTGAGCAGATCCATCCTAACCTGCTCTTTGGCAACCGCTTGTCCGATGCGCCGGAGGTTGCCGATCTGGTCGGCAGCGTCCATTTCACGTACTCTTTGGGGATCGATGTCGGGAAGATTCAGGTCGTCGAGGCGGGCGCGGGTCAGGTTGATGGTGGTGCGCTGGTAGGTCAGGGCCTTGC
>JAIQFZ010000144.1 GCA_020073015.1 Terriglobia bacterium
ATGCGCTCAACACGCTCGTTTCCGCTGACGGCAACGAGCCCGCGATTCCGGGATTCGCCGACAAGGCGCGGCCACTCTCAGCGGCCGAGAAGGCGATGATTGAAGTCGCCGCAAAGCGCATGGACGAAAGTCTTGCGAAGACAGCGTTTGGCGTGAAGCATTGGGTGCACGACGTGGGGTGGCAGGAATCGCTTGAGTTGCTGATGTCGCGGCCCACGGTCAATATCGAAGGGCTGGTTGGAGGCTACACGGGACCGGGTGGCAAGACCATTCTTCCGCACCGTGCGGTGGCGAAAATGGACTTGCGCCTGGTACCCGACATGACCGCCGCCGAAGCTTTGGCGTCACTGAAGGCGTACCTAGGCAACAAAGGATTCGGCGACATTGAAGTCAACATGACGGGCGGCTACGATCCCAACAGCACGTCCGCCGATGCAGGAATCATCCAGACAGAACTGAAGGTATATCGAAATGCCGGCGTCGATCCGATTGTTCTTCCGCGCAGTCCGGGATCCTGGCCCGGTTACGTCTTCACCAGTGATCCTCTGCACCTTCCTGCGACCCATTTCGGCTTGGGTCACGGTGAGGGCGCCCACGCGCCGAATGAGTACTACTTGATCGAGTCGGCGAGCCCGAAGGTGCAGGGCATGGATGGAGCCGTGCGTTCCTACGTGGAATTCCTGTACGGGCTGGCGGCGTAGATTCGCCTGGTTAGGATGTCCTGCAAATGCGTGCCATAACCTCGGGTAGTCATCTTGAGCGAAGCGAGAGATCTATGCATCACGAACGAATCCATAGGTCCTTCGCTGCGCTCAGGATGACACTGTAGACGTATGGCGTTCATTTTTCTCCCTGCAAGTTGTTCCCGCATGCCCGTTCCCTGTTGCGGTGCCCTCGCTGAGTCGGGAGCGAGGCGTTGAGCCGGGAGGGAGCGAGACGATGAGACGTCAGAGGGGATTCACGCTCATGGAGCTGTTGATCGTGTTGGCGATCATCCTGATTATTGCAGGCATCACGATTCCGAGTCTGGTCCACGTAAAGATCAATGCGAATGAAACTTCCGCAGTGGCCTCGATCAAGGCGATCCTGACCGCGCAGATGTCATATCAGACGACTTATCAAGCACAGGGATATGCCAGCTCCCTCGCGGCCCTGGGAGGCTCTGAGTCGTGCACACCGTCCCCGGCAAACGCCTGCCTCCTGGATGAAGTGCTCACCAGCGGGACGAAGGCCGGATACAACTTCGCGGTAGCCGGCGGCAATCCTGCGAACGGGGCGAATACAACCTATGTCGTCGGCGCAGCGCCCGAGGCCTACAACCGCACGGGCGTCCGCAGGTTCTGCGCGACTGAAAAGGGAGTGATCCGGCGGGACGCGAACACCGAAGGCAGCACGACCCCACCCACTGCCGACGAGTGCGCGCGATTCCAAGCGATGCGCTAGTGCCGTGACCGCGTGATATCACGGTCACGGACGGGCATCTCGCCGTCTGGCCGGGCGGGGTGCCCGGCTCTCCATCAGGAATCTCGGATCGGCCGCAGTAACATTCATGCGGTCACGGTGCTAGTAGAGCCCGACGCCCATTCCGCGATACCATCGTGGTGATGCACCGCGAAGCTACCATCGAACCCCGCCAGGAAATTCTGCGCGCTGCCGCCCGATTGTTTCAGCAACAGGGCTACGACGCCACGTCGATGAACGATGTGGCCGCCGCGCTCAAGCTCTCCAAGGGCGGCCTCTACCACCATTTTCAGTCGAAGGACGAGATCCTGTTCCATATCATGTCGCACGCCATGGATATCACTGAGGAGCGGGTGATCAACGTCGTGCGCCGCACCGAAGGCGCCGAAGAACGCCTGCGGACGCTGATCCGGTTGCATATCGAGGTTGTGCTCAGCGAGGAGGACCGCGAGATTACGGTGATGCTGCACGAGAACCATCCCCTGCCGCCCGCGCTGCGCCGCAAGATCAATGGCCGCAAGAAAGACTACGTGCACTTTGTGGAGAACCTGGTCGCGGATGTGCAGCGCCAACGCAATTCAACCTCGCAGGTCACGCCGCGCGCCGCCGCCTTCGCCCTGCTCGGAATGATCAACTGGATCTATCAGTGGTACAAGCCTGATGGCTCGCTCACTGGAGACGCGCTGGTGCGGCAGTACACGGATATTTTCTTTCGTGGAGCGGTGGGGTAGTTCTCAGCGTTTATCGTTGAGACGCGGCTTGCCGCGTCTTTGTAGTTGCCACTAGCTAGAAGCCAGCAGCTAGCAGCAGTTTTCCCATGACTCACTTCTTCCACCTCGACGATCTGAATCGCGAGCGGACGGGAAAAAACAAACTCTACCTGGAGTTCCTGCGTGTTCCGGCCATGAGCGCGGGCGTTTACGTGCTGCCGGCAGGCGGGATCGATCCACAGAAGCCGCATCGCGAAGATGAGATGTACTACGTGGTCCGCGGGCGGGCCCGCATGCAGATCGGTTCTGAGAATGCCGAGGTGCGTGCTGGGTCGGTGATCTTCGTGGAAGCTGAGGCCGAACACCGGTTCTACAGCATCGAGGAAGAGCTCGAAGTCCTGGTGTTCCTCGCACCGGCAGAGCAGGAGTGATGACAAGGAGCGCGATGAGTTCTGCTCCGACGACGCGCATCGTGGCCGGGCGGGGGCGCCCGGCGCTCCATCGCTGTTGAGAGACGCTCGCTGAGAACCGCGAACCGGGAACTACTTCTACGCCCCAGCCGCTTTGGCCGGCACCCAGTACACCTCTTCTTTGAAGTTCTCTTTCTCGAAGCCCAGCCGCTTCAGAATGCCTTTGCCGTGCTCGATCATCTCCGGATGCCCGCACAGATACGCAATGCTGGTGGCCGCCGTGCATCCCCAGTGGTCCGCGTACTTGCGGATCAGGTCATCGACACGGCCGACCTCACCCTTCCAACTCGCATCCTCCCAGGGGCGGCTCACGGTCGGCACATACGTGAACCACGGGGCCTGCTGCGAGAATCGTTCCAGCTCCTCGCGGTAACCGAATTCCCAGGGACGGCTCGCCCCGTTCAGCAAAAACAAGTTGTGATCGCCGGCGAACTTTCCCTTCTTCCAGTCGGCGAACAACGTCCGCACGTAGCTGACAAACGGCGCCACGCCGGTGACGGTCGAGAGCATCAGGTGGTTCTTGCGCGCTGGCTGCGAGGTGTCGAGCGTGAAGCGCCCCTTGGGCACCTTGCGCATCAGAACCTCGTCGCCCGGCTGGAGATCGTAGAGGGGCGGAGTCGTCTGGCCGTGCGGTACGAGCTCGAAGAAGAATTCGATCTCCCGCTCGTAGGGTGAGGAGACGATGGAATAGGGCCGCTCCAGCCGCCGCGCATCTTTTTCTACGCCCAGAGTGGCATACTGGCCTGGCGCAAAAGCAAATTCTGCACCAGGATCGATACGAATCATCCAGAGATCAGGCGCGAAATCTGCACGCTTGGTGATCCGGGCCCGGTAGTGTTTTTCGTCGATTGCCATCAGGTATCCTCTTGAATCGAAACGGCAAAGACAGCGGCTGGCTGGTAGGCCGCACAAGGCTCCCAGCCTTCTCCGGCCACTCTGGCGTCAAGAAATTTGCGCGCCAGACCCAACAAGGGTACTTGAGGTGCAACTGCAGCACCACACTCAACCAGATATGTACGGCTGGCTGCCAATTCAATTTTTAGATTGGATGAATCGAGAAAATGATTCGAGGGGCAGCTCTCAGCTCTCAGCTCTCAGCTCTCAGCTCTCAGCTCTCAGAAGTGCGATTTCGGTTTGTAGGGGTCGGTTGCCTGCTTCGCTGAGTACTCGGTTTTCCTGAGAGCTGACAGCTGACGGCTGAGAGCTAAAAAGAACAGCCCGCAAGCTTTGCAGCCTGCGGGCTGTCCGGTGGACTGGTTGGGATTGACTGAGGCGGTCACTCTCGTGGCCCCTCGCTCACTCCGGTGCCCGTCACAGCGTGTGCCGGGCGGATCAGCCCATACTCACGGATGGTTTGCGAGAGAATGTCCCTGCTTTCCCCGACCGAGGGTCTACAGGAACTCCCCTTAGAGCTACCGCTCTAAGTCTCAGCCACCTCACCTGGTCTGGTACTACTGTGACTTTCTGAACTTGTCATCCGACCACCTCCTTTCCGGTGTAAGCGCAGAGTAGTACGGAAATGCTGGCGGAGTCAAATGCGATGAATGTGGGAATCGTTTCAGTCACCTGGGCTGACCTAAGCAAGCCCGTGGTGAAACTCGAACGCCCAGATCCAGCGCCTAAAGGCGTACTCATTGGGAGTTGCGGCACGACTGAAGTCGTGCCCTTCCCAAAACCCGCTGGCGATGAGGGGTTTCGCAGCCTGTGAAGGCATGCCCTGATACGGATCACGCTTGCGCCTCAGGCTGCTAGACTGCGCGCCGCGCGGCACCCGACGGTTACTTGCCGCGGGCGAGTGCGAGCCGTTAGTCTCTCGGCAACGACGCGCATTCACCGCCCGCGCGCGCCCGCGCACGTGACTGGAGTTGCATGGAAAGTAGTCATCCGAGCGAACCTCCTGCCCAGAACTGGTTCCATCGTCCATGGGTGATGGAGTTGGTGGCTTGCGGGATCACTGCGCTCGCCAATCTCGGGACGCTCGCTTTCGGATTCGTGTATGACGACGTTCCGCAAATTCTGAAGAACCCCGCCATCCAGGACTGGCGTTACCTGCCCCAGTACTTTACTTCCCACGTGTGGGCGGCGATTTATCCTAATAGCGCGGGAAACTACTATCGGCCGCTGTTTCTTTTGTGGCTCAGGCTGAACTACGCGCTCTTCGGTACGGACCCCGCCGGTTGGCACTGGACCAGCGTACTGTGCCATGTGGCCGCGACCTACCTCATTTTTCGCGTTGCGCAGCAGCTGACGCGCGACCGGATGACCGCCTTTGCAGCCGCGCTCTTATTCGGGTTGCACCCGGCGCACATTGAAAATGTTGCGTGGATCTCGGGCGTCACCGATCCGCTGATGGCGTGCTTTGTCCTGGGAAGTTGCTCGGCTTTCTTACGTTTTCGTGAGTCGCGAAAAGTGTGGCAACTCGGCTTGTCGCTTGGGTCGTTCGTCATGGCGCTGCTTGCGAAGGAAACCGCGATTGTGCTGCCGTTGCTGATTTTTGAGCTCTCGCGGATTCGGCCACAAAGCGAGAATCAAGGCGACGACGTGCCACCCAAGGCGGTTGCTGCGATACGGGAAGCCGCGCTCTACATCCTGTTCGCCCTGATCTACCTCGGCGTGCGCTTCTGGGCGCTGCACGGGTTCTCTCATCCCGCAATCTCGCTATCTTGGACGCAGGTATTGCTGACCTGGCCTGCGGTTTTGTGGTTCTATGCTCGACATTTATTCCTGCCCATTGGTCTGAGCGAGTTCTATGCCCTCAATTATCTCGATCACGCAACTGGGCGCGGGTTCTGGCTGCCGCTGGCGATGCTGGCGATCGTAGCGCTGGTCAGCTGCTCTTGGGTCCGGGCGCTTTCCCAGCGCCGTGCGGCGTGGTTTGCGGTTACGCTGATCGTGCTGCCTCTGCTGCCGGTTCTCGATCTGCGTTCGCTCACCGCGGGAGACATCGTCCACGACCGTTACCTGTACCTCCCCTCGGTTGGATTTGTGCTCCTGGTCGCGCTCTCCCTGCGCGAAATCGAACGGCGCATGCCTTCGTTCCGCGCCGTCTCGCTCCTGCTGGCGGGCACTGGCCTGATCGCCCTTTTGTTCGCGGTGCTCACCCTCACGCAACAAAGGCAGTGGACGAACGACATTCAGCTCTATACCCGCGGCGTGGAATCAGCGCCCGACAACCTGACCGCACGCGACAATCTCGCCAACGCCCTGCTGGCTGCAAACCAGCCCGAGCGCGCCATTCCTATGTATCTCGAGGTCTTGAAACGGAACCCGGGATTCTGGCGATCGAACTACAACCTGGGATTCGCCTACTACAAGCTGGGCAACCCGGCTGCGGCCGAGAACTACCTGGAGAGGGCCATCCAGATCGACCGCAGCGACTCCGATGAGTTCATCTACCTTGCGCTCGTGGAACTTCAATTGAAGAAACTCCCGGAAGCAGCCGAGAATGCCCGCCAGGCGATCGCCCGGAACCCTAAGGCTCGCGGCTACCATTTCGCTCTCGGGCTGATCGAAGAGGCTCGGGGAGATCGGAATGCTGCGATTGCTGCGTTCAAGGCTGAGGTGACCGAGCATCCGGATGACGCGCCCGCAGCAGCAGAACTGCAAAAAATCGAAGGAATTCCGGCAAGTCCTCAGCCCTGACCCCTCGCGCCCAAAGCCACAGGCACTCGCAGTACATGCCCGCCAGACATCTACCTTCGTGCCTCCCACGTCCCTAGACTGAAAGGACCCTGCAAACGCGGGGCGGCTTCCCCCTAAGTCACAGATCTTTCAACGAGTTCTCAGCTGTCAGGTCTCAGGAAAATCTGACTAGAGCTGGTTTCAAAAATCTGCTCAGGGGGCAAGAACGCGACCCTCAGGGGCTAGACCCGCATTTTTGCAGCTCTGAGCGGCACGGCTGAAGCCGTGCCCTTTCCAAAACCATTTCTTGAAACCAGTTCCGCTGACTACTGGCTACTGACTACCGACTACTGGGTCCTAGCCCTTCCACCGAAACGCGTTCGGTTGGGGCAGGCCTATGTGGGCGAGTACCCGGTTCGCGAATTCCTGTGCCATCGCATCGGGGCTCGACGGATGGTTATAGAACGTGGGGATCAGCGGAAAGATGGTCGCGCCCGCGTCGGCTGCGAGCGACATGTTGCGGATGTGGACCTTGTTCAGCGGAGTTTCGCGGACGCAGAGCACGAGCGGCCGGCGCTCCTTGAGGGTCACGTCGGCGGCGCGTTCGATCAGGTGCGACGCAATGCCATTGGCAATGCGGGCGAGCGTACCGACGCTGCAGGGGATTACGACCATGGCATCGGAAGGATACGACCCGCTGGCTACGTTCGCTCCGATATCGGCGTTCGACTGCTGCTGAATCTTTGTGGAAGGCGCGCCGATGATCTGACGCAGGAGGTCGGAACGGCCTTCGATTCCGAGTTCTTCGGCCATAACGCGCAGTCCGCTGTCGGATGCGATGAAGTTCACGGTCTTGACTCGGTTGTCGCGTTCAACGGTCAGCAGGAAGTGTTTGAGAAACAACGATCCGCTGGCCCCGGTGGTGGCGATCGTCAAGTTTTCAGGCGGGAGGATCAGAAGCGGCGCTCCTTCGGCAAATGCAGCTAATTGCCTCGAAACATTGAGGATAGGGACGGCTCGCGGGCAAGTCAAGCAGGCCACACGCGGTGGCCTTCGAGGTGCGGGGACGTGGGCACGAGCCACGTGGGGCTCTAGCGATATGGCAACCACCGGCGCATTACGATCGCGGCGCAGTGCGGCGCAGCGCCACGCGCTGGCCAGCGTGGAGCGCGAAATCCGTTCCTACGATCACGCTGGTGGGCGCAAGTATCTTCGCGATTTCTATGACGCGTACCGTTCCTACGAAAGCGTGCTGGAGTCGGCTCAGGTGCGGGCCGCGATCGCGAACGCCGAGATCGCACTGATCGCCGACTATCACGCTCTTCCCAGTTCCCAGCGCTACCTGGCGGCGCTGATCCGCGATGCCGAAGTGCACCGGCGGCCCGTTGTGCTTGGCGTTGAGACCATCTTTTCGCGCGACCAGCACATCGTCGAGGAGTGGTGGTGCGGTGAAATTGACGAGGCTGAACTTCGCCAGCGCATCCGGTTTGACCTCGATTGGGGATACGACTGGGCGCCGTTCTACGAACTGCTGTCGGCAGCTCGCGAATGTGGGGTTGCCCTCTACGGCCTGGACTGCATGCCGCGCGAGGACTTGCGCAAGATTGGCGCGCGCGACCGCCACGCCGCGGGGAAGCTGGCCGAGATTCGCCGCCGGCATCCGGACGCATTGGTGCTCGTGCTTTTCGGGGAATCACATCTCGCGCCTCGGCACTTGCCGGCGCAGGTTCGCATGGCGTTGCCGGAAGATCGCGTACTGACCGTGCTGCAGAACGTGGATGCACTTTACTGGAACGCCGCCGGAGAGAAACTCGATCACGTCGAGGCGGTTCAAGTGGCCGGCGATGTTCTCTGCGTTTTCAATGCGACGCCGCTCGAAAAGTACGAAAATTATCGCCTCTACCTGAACCGCTGGGTGCGCGACCAGAACGGTGCGCCCGATCTTGGGCCCACGGTTTATAACCTGATCGACGGGCTGGTCCGTTTTCTGGAAATCAATCTTTATTCTCCGCACAACACCACGCAGCCGCGCCTGCTGGTCGACTCCGTGCCGGAAGTGTATTCGCGCAACTCCGACGCGCTTCTGCGGCGCTTGCTTTCGCGAAAGGGATTTTCGGCGGCGCAGCGGCGCGCCATGCTGCACCGTGTTCGCGAACGCGGCAGCGCCTACCTGCCGCCCCTGAACGCCTTTTACGTGCGCAGGTTCGACATGACCTCGACCGCCGAGGACGCCGCGCGCTTCCTCCATCATGCCTGCCGGGGCCTCCCGGCTCGTGCGAATGGAACGGCTCACCAGCCGCGGGGGCCGCAGGACGCGTTCTTTGCCGCGGTGCTGGAACATGCGCTGGCTTGCTTTGGATCGCGAATCCTGCACCCGGCGCGCCCCGCCTTCCGCGACGCCGACTTGCAGGAATTGTACGAACTCACGTGCGAGGACTTGGAACAGCGGACCGCCCTTCCCTATCCGGATGTGGCCGCGGTCCTCGTCCACGTACTGCACCTGCGCGATGTGCTGCGCAAAGAGGGAGGTCATGGACAGGGTGTTGAACGAACCGTTGAACCTGCCGACCGTCGTCTCCGTCGCGTTGGTGAACAACGACGAGGCCGGAGCGGTGGTCGGGCTGTTGGGATTGGTGTTCATCCCGGTGAGATCGTTACTGCAGGCCGTCGTCGTCAGCGAGACCGGGCACGTGAGCACGCTCTTCCTACGCCTCTTCCGCGGCAACAA
>JAIQFZ010000145.1 GCA_020073015.1 Terriglobia bacterium
TGACGGTGAGCAAAAATCGCCTGCTCTTTCAGCATCTGGAGAATCGAAACAAGCACCTGATTCGTTGGAAGGTTGCTCATAGGTTACCTACTATGACGGGATCAAATGTAGCAGAATCCGTACCTACTGTCAAGGGATACTTACCTTTGGATGCATCGTTCACTCTAAGTTAGTGATTCTAAAGAACCGAGTCCGGAACCGGTGCGAATTGGACCAAGGATTTTCGCTCCTAACTCCTTTCACTGGAATATTTTACGTATAAGTCCTTTGCGATCAAGATTTTGGAGGATTTTGACCACTTAACTCCATGATTCCAAAGGACCGGGGGGAGGGGGGGGTAGCTGCCTGGGCAGTAAATAACATATAAGTAAACAGGCCGCCATTCATCGCAAATTGCCACCGAAACCCTGAAAGACCTGCGAAGCAAACTAGCCCCCAGCGACACTGGCATTCACAGTCCATTCATAGTTCTGCTTTATGCTTGGGTGTCTCCCGTCTCTCGGGATTACGCGAGTTTGCCATGGCCCGAAAACAGCCAGTCTTGGTTGCGCGAACAAAGCGGCGCTCGGTTCCCTCTCGTGTGCAAGCCGCCACGCGCGTGGATAGAGACGCCAGCGAAGAAATTCCGGGCGATGAACTGTCCGCTCTGGTCGTGCGGGGCTGCCTGATCGCGCGGGACGCGGTCTTCAATGTAAGAGACTTCCTCAGTAGCGGTTCGCGCATGGCGTTCTTGGCCATCAAGGACTGCGAAAAAGAGCTCGACCAGATCGAACGAAAAATTGACGAGCAACTGCCCGGAGCCATCACTCGCGTAGGAGAGGCAAAGGCGCGCCAGTTGCTGGCATGTCTGAAATTCATTACCGACCTGGAACGCATCGGGGACCTTGCCTACAGTGCGGTGATGCAACTGCACTCGCGGCGCGAGAAGGTGCCGCCGCTCGACTCGCGGCAGTTGGTGGAGATGGCTTCCCTGCTCTGCGACATGCTGGAACAGGTGCACCAGGGTTTCCTCAAACGCGAGGTAAGTTACGGTAAGCGTATTTTGCAAGCCGATCCCGAGGTCGATCACCTGTGCCACGCCTTATTCCAGCGCCACCTGGCCGAAACTAACACTCCCGATGGCCGGCAGAATTTCGACATTCTTCTCGCCGCGCAAGCCCTGGAGCGTATTGGGGATCACGCCAAGAACCTCGCCGAGGAACTCTGCAGTCTGGCGGAAGGACACTCGCTGCGGCACAACGCCAGAAGGCTCTCCACTTCGTAGCTACGAGGAATTCGTTTGGTTGGTTTGGGAAGGGCACGGCTTCTAGAGCCTGCCCTGAGCGAAGCCGAAGGGTGCCGCTCAGAGCCGCAATAAATGCGGGCTTTAGCCCCCGAGGGCCCGTGATTTATCTCTTGAGTGGATTTTGAAAGTTCTAGTGAAAATCGTGGGACGTTGTTTCTGCCTGCGTGATGCGCAACGGGAAAACTTTTTCCGCTCGTATATGAATCACGTTGTCCTGGTTTTGCAGGATTCCCTCGACCATCAGAAAGCGCTCGGAGATCAGCAACACGCGATTCTTCTGCAAAAGATCAGGCGCCACGATCGCATTGGCGATTCCGGTTTCATCTTCCAGACTCAGGAACATCATTCCCTTGGCTGTGCCTGGACGTTGACGCGCAATCACGCATCCCCCAATGCGCAAGCGCCGTCCGTTGGGAATGTGCGGGAGGTCCGAAGCGCGGTAAATCCCCATCTTCTGCATTTCCGCGCGACGATATTGCATAGGATGAGGACCGACCGTCAATCCGGTCCCGCGAAAATCCGCAACCAGTCGCTCTTCGTGCGTCATGGCTCGGAGCGGAGATTTGGCGTCCCGTTCCGCAACTTCCTCCAGCAAAGGCCCCGACCAGCGAACCGCTTTCTCGACCTGCCAGAGCGCATCTCGGCGGTGGAAAGTTTTGCCGCCGATTTCGTTCAACGCACCGATTTCTGCCAGCGTGGTCAGTTCGTCTTTGCGTAACTCCGGCACGCGTCGCGCCAGATCATGGATGGAAACGAATGGCGCCAGACTACGCTCCCGCACCAGCGCCTGTCCCGCCTGCTCCCGCAACCCGCGCGCATAGTTCAGACCGAGACGAACTGACGGCTGACGGCTGATGGCTGATGGCTCTAACGTGCACTTCCAGTCCGACTTCGTCACATCCAAAGGCAACATCTTCAAGCCGTGCCGTTGCGCATCCTTCACAATCGTCGACGGATGGTAAAAGCCCATCGGCTGATTATTCAGCAGCGCTGCCGTGAATGCCGCCAGGTAATGACACTTCAGATAGGCGCTCGCATACGCGATCAGGGCAAAACTGGCGGCGTGCGATTCCGGAAATCCGTACAGCGCAAACGAAGTGATCGACTGGATGATCTGCTCCTGTGTCTCACCACAAATTCCATTGCGCGTCATGCCCGCACGCAGCTTTTCTTCGATGACTTTCATTCGAGCCTGGGAACGCTTGAATCCCATGGCGCGGCGCAACTCTTCCGCCTCGCCGCCGGTGAAATTCGCGGTGATCATGGCCATGCGCAACAACTGCTCCTGAAAAAGCGGCACGCCCAGCGTGCGCCCGAGCACCCCCTCAAGCGACGGATGCGGATAGGTGACTGCTTCTCTCCCCTGGCGGCGCTTGAGAAACGGGTTCACCATGTTCCCCACGATCGGCCCGGGCCGGATGATCGCGACCTGCACCACGATGTCGTAAAACTTCCGTGGTTTCAGGCGCGGCAGGCACGACATCTGCGCGCGGCTCTCGACCTGAAACATGCCGACCGTATCGGCTTTCTGCAGCGCGGAATACACGGCGGGATCGTCCGATGGAAGGTGCGCCAGGTCAACTTCTTCCTGGTGATGATTGCGAATGAGTTCGATGGAATCTTTGAGCACGGCCATCATGCCCAGTCCGAGCAGATCGACTTTGATAATTTTCATGTCCGCGCAATCTTCTTTGTCCCACTGCACGACGACGCGGCCCGGCATGGAAGCAGGTTCCAGCGGCACGACGGAATCCAAGCGTCCCTGACAAATAACCATGCCGCCTGAGTGCTGCCCCAAGTGCCGCGGCAGATCCTGCACGGCGAGACACAACTCGAAATATTTGCGAATGCGCGGATGCGTGAGATCGAGCCCGGCGTCGCGCAGGCGGCGGTCGAGCGCATCATTTTCGTCTCTGAATTCCCAGGTAGCGACGGCGGCAGAAATGCGCTTCAACGTGTCTGCGTCGAAGCCGATCACCTTGCCCATTTCACGCGCGGCCATGCGATTGCGATACGTGATCACGTTGGCCGTCATCGCCGCGCCACGTGGCCCGTAGCGCTGGTACACGTACTGGATCACGCGCTCGCGTTCGTCGCCGCTGGGTAGATCGAGATCGATGTCGGGCCACTCGCCGCGCTCTTCCGAAAGAAAACGCTCGAACAGCAAATCCATCGCAATCGGGTCCACCGCCGTGATCCCGAGCGAGTAGCAAACCACGCTGTTGGCAGCTGACCCGCGCCCTTGCACCAGAATGTTCTGCTCGCGGCAGAAGCGCACTAAGTCCCAGACGATCAGGAAATATCCAGGCAAATCCAGTTTTTCAATCAGCCCCAGTTCGCGCTCGATCTGGCGGCGCGCGCGGTTCTTCAGCTCTGAGGAGGCGCGGCCGTAGCGGCTTTGAAATCCTTCGCGCGTGCGTTCGCGGAGAAACGACATCATGGTTTCGCCTTCAGGCACGGGATAGCGCGGGAACTCGTATCCGAGATCGTCGAGTGTGAAGTCGAGGCGAGCAGAAAGATCGCGGGTGTTTGCAATCGCCTCCGGAAGATCCGCAAAGAGCGCCCGCATGTCCGCTGCAGGTTTGAGATACCGTTCGGAATTGCGTGCCAGCAACCGTCCGGCAGTGGCCAGCGTGCGATGCTGCCGGAGCGCTGTAAACGCATCGGCCAATTCCCGCTCGTGCGGTGTGGCATAATTCACGCCGTTGGTGGCCAGCAGAGGCAATCCCAGATCTTGCGCGATCTCAATTGCTACGCGGTTTCGATATTCTTCGTCGCGATGGAAATGACGTTGTAGCTCGACAAAAACATTGCCCCGGCCGAATGTTTCCGTCAGGCGACGGACCGATTGCAACGCTGCTCGTGGACCGCCTTGCGTTAACGCCTGTGCCAGCGGCCCTTCCTCTCCGCCGGTCAGGCAAATCAAGCCCTCCGCATGCTCCATGAAATCCTGATCCTCCGCGACGGCTCCTTCTTTTTGCCCGGCACGCAACTTCATTTTTGTGATCAGGCGGCACAGGTTTTGATATCCGGCGCGGGATGTGACGAGCAGCGGAAGGCGGGATGGAAAATTGGCGCCTTCGCCGACGGAATCTCGCCGGGTTTGGTGGGAGGAATAGGGGTCCTTCGACTCCGCAGGACGATTCACTCCGCGCATCGGCCTGCTCCGCTCAGGATGACACGGAACGGATTTTGCGATCTCAACGACATCCGTATTTTGGGTTTTCTCTGTGACTCTGTGTCTCTGTGGTGAAAACGACCTGCACGTCACCTCCGCCCCGATGTGTGCCTTGATTCCAGTTTTTTTTGCTGCCAGATGGAATCGCGGTGAACCATAAACTCCGTCGCGATCGAGCAGTGCCATGGCGGGCATCCCCAGGTTCGCGCACATTTCCACGAGTTTCTCGGGAACAGATGCGCCTTCGAGAAAGCTGAATGCGGAGCGGGAATGGAGGTCGATGTACATAGTTCCCAGTTCTCGGTTCTCAGTCAGGGGCTGAAACCGCATTCTCTGCAGCTCTGGGCGGCACCTTTGGCTTCGCTCAGGGAAACTTTGCGTTCGAAGGGTGGGGGCGAGACGCCCCACACAGCCGGCGGGACGCCGGCGCTACGTTTTAGTCATACGTTCCTTCTACGAACCACTTCCCATTCAGCTTGTCTTGCACTAACCGGTACAGCACGAAGCCGCTTTCGGCGGGTATGGCTATGTCCCATTCCTCGCGCGACCAGCCCTCCTGTTCGGACCAGTCGCCGGAAGAACGCCACGGGCCGGCCGTCCAGACAATTTCTCCCTTAATGTCCACGCACTGCAGGCATCGCAGCCGTACGGGTTTGCCTTCGCGCATAGTAATGACCGCGCGGAGTGGCGGGCGGAACAGCCGCATAGCAATCACTGCACTCATTTTTTCTTGCGCCTTCTCTTCAACCGGGCTGGCACTGCCATTTTCATGGCCGTTCCCATCTTTTCTTCGTTTCCCAGATTTTTTTGTTTCCGGTTCCACCGGCGCAAAGCGTCGCACCTCAAAGGCGCCTTCACGATGCGTATCCAGCAACTCGACCGATCCCACTCTGCCCTCGCCGACAATTCCGGCAATGCGTGCCAGCGTGAGTTCCAGTTTCTCGGGCTCCGGGAACGGCGGAAGAAATAACCCGCTCTGCGTCGGTCGCGGACGCGCCGGCTCGGCCGATACATGAACCTTGACAATGGGCGCTCCCGGCGGATGCGCCTGCAGATCCAATTGCAACAATTTGAGAAACATTTTCACGTCAAGCATCGGGACGGGAAGCCGCAACGTGCGGGTGAATCGCACCGGATCGTTCGCTTGCTCAGCCGCGGAAACATCTGGCTTCCGTCCTTGCGTGCATGGCTCCAATTCCAATTGCAACCGCAGTTCCTGCGCTGCGAGCGCCCGCGCTCCGAGCCGGGCGCACACCTGCTCCAGCATGCAGTTCAGCAGAAATGCCAGTGGCTCCAGCAGCACAATCGGATATTCCAGCTCCACGCATTCGGCAAACACCAGCGGAGGCTCGAACGACCGCAATTTGCGCGTGGTTGCGCCTCGCGCCAGTTTCTGCAAACGAATTCCCTGCTGTCCCAGACGCTCACTGAGAGGAACTTCTGGGAGCGACGCCAGCGCCCGCAGTTTGCGGATGCCCCAACGGTCCAATGTTTCCAGCCAGCGCACGGCCTCTTCGACATCGGAAGCAAAACTTTCGAGCAGCACATCCACCGGCAAGTCGCCCAGGCGTTCCGCTTCGTGTCCTTCGGCAATCAAGGTCACGCCGGGAAAACCACGGGCGGCCAGCAGGGCAGCATCCGGATTCGAGGCAACAGCAACATTCGCCTCCAGTTCCATCTTGGATACCCGGTGGGCCAAGTCGCGAGCAATCTTCGAAACCGGGCCAAACAACGGCTCGAGTCCGGCAAGATTCAGCAACACGGTATTCGGCGCCGTGTCTTCGATCTCCGGAGAAAACGATTGCGCACAGTCGAGCAGAGCCGCATGGGCCGAGTCCTCCTGCGCCGGCGAGCGCGCACGCAACACCAACTCTCCCCACGCCTCCAGCTGCGCACGGGTTGCTCCGATTTCCACGCCGGCATGGCGCGCCTTTTCATTCAGAGCAATTATTTTTTCCAGCGGAGGCCGTCCGCCGAGCACCGCCACGCAGCATGCACGCAGTTCCGGCTCAAAGCGGAGGATCGCTTCCACTGGAAAGTCGGGGATGAAGATGCCTGCAAACATGGAGAATCAGTGGTCAGTGGTCAGTGAAACTGGTTTCAAAAATACTTTTGAGGGCTCAGAAAGACGGCCCTCAGGGGCTAAAGCCCGTATGTTTGCGGCTCTAGGCGGCACGGCTAAAGCCATGCCCTTCCCACAACCGTTGTTTGAAGCAGTTCTAGTCAGTGGCCAGTTACTTGTGAACCCTGCGATCACCGATTGCACGGGCTTGCGTTCCAGCCGCGAGCGCAACAATTCTGCCGTGATCTCGACCTTGTCCAACAGTTCCACATGAGTGGGACGATTTCCTGAGAGCTGAGAGCTGACAGCTGACAGCTTCTTCCCTGCGACCTTCACCAGCACCGACGAACAACTTCCCGCAATCGGCTGCTGTTCCACCACGAGCAGCACGGTCGGCGTGCGCTCAATGGCGCGCCGGAAGCGAAACCAGGAAGCAAGCGGGATTTGACGCGCATTGCGTACCGGGATGTCTCCCAGATCGAGCACAATCAGGCCGAACCCATTACTCTGCAGAAGCAGGTCGGTCACTTTGAGCACTTGCTCCAATCGCAATTCCCACCTCCGGCGTTCTGCAGCAATTTCCAGTCCATCCATATTGTGGCGATCCATTTGTTTCCCGCGTGAACTGAGAACTGGGAACTGAGAACTGAGAACTGCTTTCCCGCACCGCACCCACAAAAGTTTTCTCAGATCCACGTCGGCGGCCTCCGCCGAAGCCGGGTCCAATGCATCGCCCGCATCCACCAATGCGCACACTTCTCCGTTCTGCGTGGACCTGGCCAGCGCGGCCAGCAACGCACTCGTTCGGCCGGACGACGCCGGCCCACAGATCTCGCTCAGACATCCGCGAGGCCATCCGCCGGTCAGCCCATCCAGGGCTGCGATTCCGCTCGAAACCATTTCCGGCGCAGGACGCACCTCCAACCGCGAGGCTGGTGTAACGTGAGCAAGCTTGGGAACGGAGCCCAGCTTCTTGAGCAATGGCTGTGCCGCAAAAATGAAAGGGCGGCCCAGGGCCGCCGGGGATAAAACCGGAGAGGCAGACATAGCTTCCTCGCAATTTTCAGGGAACGGAGAAGGGCAGATTGGCCCAAGCGAGGTCATCAGCTTTCGCTTTTTATTCGCCTTCAATAATTCTCGCCCCAACCCTGAATGTTGTCAAGATGGCAGCGTGGATAATTTTCAAACGACTGTCAAACGCAGATTTCGGCGTATGTCTAAGGCCTGCAAAGCTTTGTTATAATCGGGTCGTTGCAACCCACCCGTGGCGCTATCGTCTAGGGGTTAGGACGGAAGATTCTCAATCTTCAAACCCGGGTTCGATTCCCGGTAGCGCTACCAACACTTTTCTTAGCTCAAATCTCCAGTATTTATGCCATGTTTTGAACTAGTGGTTGACGGCCAATAGGCACCCTACCGAAGTCCCCCTCGAGTGCCGACCTGCGGCGGCCAGTGCGGCGATCCGACGCTGACGTGCCAGCCGCTTCCGAGCGGAGGCGCCTGCGGGTGCTTCTGAGCCGTCGCGCGCGGGCGTAGGTGCGAGCCGGGAGGAGCGGGCTTCGGCCCGCACCTCCCGGCCGCTCGTGCGCGTTACGGACGCGGGAAGCTAGGCGAGCTCCACCTTCCGGTACATCGTCACCACCGCCGCGCCGCCGAGCCCGAGGTTGTGCTGGAGCGCGGCCTTGACGCCGGGGACCTGGCGCTTCTCGGCGAGCCCGCGAATCTGCCAGTTGAGCTCGGCGCACTGCGCGAGGCCGGTCGCGCCGAGCGGGTGGCCCTTCGAGATGAGGCCGCCCGACGGGTTCACGACCCACTTGCCGCCGTAGGTGACGGCGCCCGAGTCGATCAGCTCGCGCACCTTCATCGGCGAGCTTAGTTCTTGGTCGCCAGTGTGATCATCTACCATCCTGCGCCCCACCCCAATGTGCGGCTGGCCGAAAAACGACCACAAAGTTAGTCAGCTACTGTCCTCTGCGTCAGTGATTCCAGTCACTACTCTTTGTGATGTCTTCTGAAGAGAACACTCTCATGACACTCGAGGGGGACTTCGGTAGGGTGCCTATTGGCCGTCAACCACTAGTTCAAAACATGGCATAAATACTGGAGATTTGAGCTAAGAAAAGATTTGGTAGCGCTACCGGGAAACGTTACGCCCACATGCCAAAATTTCCATTTCTACTGGCAAAACCCGCGTCGCTACTGGCTTTTAGCAGGACGGCCCAAAATCACTTTACCAGTATAACTGGGAAATTTTGACCCTCAAAACCAGCCGTTTTTAGTAGGCGATAGTAGGCGAAAATTCAGATAGACTCATGCCCCTCTCCTCGCCCCCCAGCGCGCCACCTGAATGGCCACCCCGGTCTCATTGATACGCCATCGACAAACTGCTCGCTGACGCCGTACCTTTCTGCAATGCTGGCGACCTGCGCACGCCGTTTAG
>JAIQFZ010000146.1 GCA_020073015.1 Terriglobia bacterium
ACCAGATTCTGAACAACGCCCGGCTCAGCCCGCTGGCCATGATGGCGACCGTCTTCAACGCCCTGCGCGGCACCAACGACTACGGGGAGGACATCACCTACCGCATGAACGGCGTGCTCAACGTCAAGGGATATCCCGTCGTCACCATGCGCACTATGTTTGCGCCTCAGGATAGCGGCCAGCCCGCCGCCGCTCTCGCTGCCGCCACCATCGGCGACCGCTTTGGACGAATCTACGGCAACCCCTTTGATGCTCCCGACGTTGAGGGCGTGAAGCTCGATTTCGACCTCGTTCGCGAGCGCCGCACCGCCCGTCTCGAATCTTCGCGCACCGACGTCACGGAAGCGCGTCCCGGCGAGCAGATTGTCGTGGAAGCGGAACTGCGCCCCTATCGTGGCGAGCGCCTCGTACGCCAGATCCCCATTCGGATTCCGGCCTCGATGTCTAAGGGAATTCTGCGCGTCCTGGTCAGTGACGGTGACACGCTCGATCGTATGCGCCGCGGCTCGCCCATGTTGAGCCGCAAACTCGCCCTCGCCCCCACCATCGCCTTGCTCAACAAAGAGCGCGCGAACAACCGCGTGTACGTGTCCTTGTTCGAAGCCGATCCCGAAGCCATGGTGGCCGACAAGGTCATGCCCACGCTACCGCTCTCCGTGATGAACGTCATGGAAAACATGCGCGGCAACCAGGACATGGTCGTCCTGGGCGAATCGTCGGTAAACGAAGCATCCACTGAACCGTTAGACTACGTAGTCTCCGGCGCCCAGGTGCTGCTCATCAACATAAAGTAGCGCCGGCGACTCGCCGGCTGTCACGCGGGCAAATGCCGCGTCAGGGACAGCATTAGCTTCATGTGATTTTGGTTATGCTTTTCGCGAAGCTTTTGGGTGGAGCAGCGCTTCCGTGCCGCATGAACAATGCTTCTCAGGACGGGGCGTTAGCCCCAGAGGTACAGCTCATTTCGCCATTGACTTCCGAACCTGAACATTGATATTCGCACCGTCATCTTCCGCACCTTCGTTCGAATCGAGGATAACTTTGGCTCGTAAGACTCTCATCCTGCTCTGCACGCTCGCTCTGTCCACGCTCGCCCTCGCCGAGGGCACACGCACCTGGGAGCAATCCAAGTTCGAAGAACTCAACAAGGGCACCGCCAAGGGCGTCGCCCTCCGCAGTACGGGCGGCCTCGAACTCGCTCCCGCCTTCAAGGCGCTCGCCACCACTGCCTCGACCTACATCTGGTCGATCGCCTCCGATTCCGCCGGCAACATCTACGCCGCCGCCGGATCCCCCGCCCGCGTCTACCGCATCACCCCGGACGGCCAGAGTACCGCGATCTTCGAACCGCAAGAACTCCAGGTGCAATCGCTCGTCGTCGACAAGAACAACGTCGTCTACGCCGCCACCGCGCCCGACGGCAAGGTCTATCGCATCGCTCCCGACGCCGCCTCTAAGCCTGGCTCCAAGTCCGCCTTCACCGCCAAGCCCTACTTCGAGCCCGGCACCAAGTACATTTGGGACATCATCCTCGACAGCTCCGGCAACCTCTACGTCGCCACCGGCGACCACGGCGAAATTTTCAAAGTCACCGCCAGCGGACAGCATTCCGTCTTCTTCAAGAGCGACGAAGTCCACATCCGCGTCCTCGCCCTCGATCCCAAAGGAAACCTCATCGCCGGCTCCGACGGCAGCGGACTCATCTATCGCATCTCTCGATGATGGGCATGAACCCCAACCAGCCAATCGGCGCCGTCACACCCTTTCCCGCGCCCGGTCTCGGCGCCACCGGAGGCTCCGAAATCTACCGCATCGCCCCCGACGGTGCTCCCGCACGCCTCTGGAGTTCGCGCGAGGACCTCGTCTACGCCCTGGGTTTCGACCAGCAAGGCCGCCTGCTCGCCGGCTCTGGCAATCACGGCCACATCTTCGCCATCAACGGCATCGACGACTTCGCCGACCTCCTCAAAGCCAGCGCCACCCAGATCACCGCCTTCGCCCCCGCTCCGGGCGGCGGCCTTTACGCCTCCGGCAGCAACCTCGGCAAGATTTTTCTGCTCGGTCCCGCCCTCGAATCCGAAGGCACCTACGAAAGCGACGTCTTCGACGCTCACGTTTTCTCCCGTTTCGGACGCTCCACCACTCGCTCCTCCGGCAACGTGGAACTCTTCACCCGCAGCGGCAATGTCGATAATCCCGACCGCAACTGGAGTCCCTGGACCCGCGCCGACCTCAGCGGCGCCGAACTAAAGATTCCGCCCGCGCGTTTCGTGCAGTGGAAGTCCGTTCTCCACGCCGGAAGTCCTGCCCCGCGCGTCGACAGCGTTCTTCTCTACTACCTGCCCAAAAACGTCGCGCCCGCCATCGACGACATCACCCTGCAACCCGGCTACCGTTACCAGCCCATCCCGCACGTCACCGGAAACGAGCCGCCCAATCCCGGTCAGCCCCACTTCGATCCGCCGCCCCCCAGCGTGCGCGACCGCGACCAGATCGGCATCCGCTGGTCCGCCCACGACGACAACGACGACCAGCTCGTCTACTCCATGTACTACCGCGGCGACGGAGAATCCCGCTGGCTCCTGCTCAAAGACAATCTCTCCGACCGCTACTACTCCTTCGACGCCAGCCTCTTGCCCGATGGCGGCTACACCGTGAAGATCGTCGCCTCCGACGCGCCCTCGCATTCCCCCGGCGAAGCCCTCTACGCCGAAAGAGAAAGCGCCCGCTTCGAAGTCGACACCACGCCGCCCGTCATCGAAAAGCTAACAGCCGTGCTCGAAGCCAAACAGATCCACGTCCGTTTCCAGGCCGCTGATTCCTTTTCTTCGATCAAGCGCGCCGAGTATTCTCTCGACGGTGGGGACTGGCAGTTCGTCGAGCCCACCGGCCAGCTCTCCGACTCCAAAACCGAAGACTACGATTTCCGGATCCCAGTCCCGCAACCCGACGCGACTCCGCCTCCCATGGCCGCCACCGCCGCCAACGACCACGTCGTGGTAGTCCGGGCCTACGACCGCTTCGACAACCAGGCCAACGCCAAAACCGTGCTCCGAGGAAAATAGCCCTCGCAAACTTGACTTTCATCTATGCGTCAGGTGGTGGCGGAGCCCAATCGATAGTGGTGGGAGAGTTTAACGGTGATGGCAAACCCGATATCGCGGTCGACAACGTGGTCAGTCTTGGCTCACCGAGTTCTCTTGGCTCAGTTGGCGTGCTGTTCGGGAACGGCGACGGGACCTTCCAAGCGCTGCCGGGTTACGCGTCTGGCGGATCCCAGGCAGACTCCGTGGCCACCGGAGATTTCAACGGAGACGGCAGGCTGGATCTGGCGATTGCTAACCTGTGTTTAGGCCCCGGCGCCGATTGCTCAACGGGCACGATTGGACTGCTGTCAGGAAATGGGGATGGCTCTTTTCATCTGCTATCGATTGTAGAGTCCGGGCCGTATACGAATGCCGTCGCGGTCGGCGATTTCGACAACGACGGTAAAGCGGATCTGGCAGTCGCCAATTATTGCAAAGGCAATGGCGATTGTTCGACCGGGTCTCTCACCGTGAGGTTAGGGAAAGGGGATGGGACTTTTCGACCAGCAACAGTTTATGGATCGGGAACTAGGCCGTATTCGGTCGCGGTCGGAGACTTCAACCGGGACGGTAAGCCCGACCTGGTCGTAGCGAACGATTGTGCCCCAGCCTCATGCGGCTACGGCGGTTGGCTCGCGATTTATCTCGGTCACGGGGATGGGACCTTTGACCCTGTAGGAGGCTACAACTCGGGTGGGTACTATGCGGAGTCCGTCGTCGTAGGTGACTTGAACGGGGATGGCAAGCTGGATCTGGCTGTCGCCAACGTGGCTTCGAACGTCGGCTATGGGGGCAACGGCAGAGTGGCGGTACTGCTGGGCAATGGTGACGGCACCTTTCAGCCAGCAGTTCCCTACGATGCGGGCGGGATGTACGCGTGGAAGATTGCCGTGGGTGACGTGAACGCCGACGGAAAGTTGGATCTGGCCGTGGCCACCAACTACGGACTGGTCAGAGTGTTCTTGGGCAAGGGCGATGACACGTTTCCGGTTTGGTCGGACTACACCATCGGGTCGGCGGCGTTTTCCGTCGCGCTCCAGGACTTCAACGGGAACGGCAAGCCGGACCTGCTGGTGACGAGTGATCGAGGTACGAGTGTGCTGCTCGGTAAGGGCGACGGCACGTTTGAAGCCCAGACGAATTACCTGGTAGCTGGATTGGAGATGGCTATCGGTGACTTCAATGGGGATGCCAAACCTGATGTGGCTCTAAACGGTGGCGATGTTTTCATTCTATTGAACGTGAGTTCGGGGAATGTCCAGACAACCACCGCGTTGACATCATCTCCGAACCCGTCCCGCTATCGCGAAGACGTGACGTTCACTGTCACCGTCAGCGGGACTGGCGCAAACCCTGCGGGAATGGTCACCTTCAGGGACGGCGCGAAGTCGCTGGGTACGGGTACCTTGAACAGTGGCGTAGCCACGCTTGTCACTTCGACGCTGTCCGCGGGTAGACATTCAATAACGGCCGTTTATGGCGGCGACGCCAACTATAGCGGTAGCACGTCGGCGGTTCTGAAACAGGTGGTGCTGGCTCCGCCATCGGCAAGCACAACTGTGGTCGAAACGTCAGGCTCGCCATCGATGGTTAAGCAGTTGGTGACTTTCACAGCTACCGTCAGTTCACCCGACGGGCCAATCCCTGACGGAGAACTAGTGACATTCAGCGACAACGGCGTTGTTCTGACCTCCATTTCCCTGGCCGGCGGGGTTGCATCGTATTCAACGTCCGCGCTGAAAGCGAAGACGCACGTCATCAAGGCAACTTACGCTGGGGATGCGACCTTTAAGCCAAGCACTGGGAGGGTAACGCAGGTCGTGGTTAAGTACTCGACGACGACAGTCCTGAGCTCGAGTCCGAATCCTTCCGCTTATGGGCAGCGTGTGACCTTTACTGCGACCGTCACGCCGACTGGGCCCTATCCGCTGACCGGCACCGTGAAGTTTTGGGATGGAACAACCGCCATAGGGACGGCGGGTTTGCACAATGGCGTGGCTAAGCTTAGCAAGTCCACGCTAGCCGTGGGCACGCACCCGATCACGGCTCAGTACCTGGGGGATGCTGTCTCCGACAAGAGCACATCCTCAGTGGTGAATCAGGGGGTGCAATAGTTCGACACAGGCCACATTACTCTACTTATCGACCCGAAATCACAGGTGAGCCGCTCGATGTCTGGGCGGCTTTTCTTTTGCACCACTGGGGGAGCGGTAACTGTCGCAAACAACCATTTCACCACTTGAGAATTGCTGGGTGCTGTGTGCGGGTGCCCCACTCATTCGCGTTTTTTGCGAATGAGTGGGAATCGGCTCACTGCTGCGCGAAAATGACGGCCGCGTTTGTAACCGCCGTATCCACGTCGATCATCTCGAAGTGCGAGGTGTCCGTCGCATAAATAACGTAGTGGGCCGTCGGCGTTGTCAGCACAATCGTGCCGTTGCCCGTGGTCATCACGTTGTACGCTCCGGCCACTGCCTGTGTCTGCAGCTGTGTCGCCCAGGTATACTGCGTCCCGGCCACGTTGTAGACCCGGTTGCCCGGAGACGTCAGCAGTAAATTCGCCACCATCGGGACGACCCCGCTGGTCGCGTTGCTCACCGTCCCCACCGCATATGTGCCCGGCAACTCCGAAGGCGCAAAGGTGCCGCTACCAGTCTGCGGATCCATTGCTCCGGTCATCACCGCCGTGCTCGATTGATCCAGCAGGAACCCACGGTTCGCCCCACTGGCATAGAACACAAACGGAACCCCGGACGTGCAGGTGCTGCCCGTGCCCAGCATGGTCACCACGTACCGCCCCGTTTTATTCGCGTCGGTCGTATAGGTGCATGTGGAAGGCTGAGTCGCCGCTTGCACAATGGTGCCCGCATTGTTCGCGTCAAAAATCTCGTTGATGCTCCCGCTACTGAGTCCCGTCGCCGCAACCAGCGACACCAGTGTGTTCGAGCCCGTGCTGTCCACGCCCGTAAGATGAGAAACGGAGTCGGAGTTCAAAGCAGTCTGGTCATACGTAATCGGTGGATTTCCCGGATCCTGAAACTCCATCCGGCCCGAAAGCGCCAGATGGGTCACGCCGACCGCATTCGTCAAAATCGCATACAGCGTCAGAGGTTTCTTGGTGTTCGCGGTCGTCTGCCCGGACCCGATGTAGAAATCAAAATCTAAAAACTGGCTGCCGATCAAGAGATGCATCGTCCACACTCCACCGACAAGCCGGTAGGTGCCGCCAACACTGCAAGGTGGCGATGCACACACGCTGGCCGCTGTTCCGTTGTCGTTGGTGTCGGCCAGCCCGCCGCTGATATTCCCTGGGTTGGTTGCGGTCGCGGTTCCGTCCATCGGCAACAGGCCAACATATCCGACCCGCTGACCGCTCGAGTCTAGGCCCGTGAATCCGAAGACGAACTTCTGCGCCCCACTATTGAATTGCCCCAGTGGCGCCGATTTTTCCATCGAACCCGACCCGGTCCCGTTCCCATCCGATTCGATCATCCGAAGATTGCCCGCCGCATCGAGAACCGCGGTGAAGGTGTAGGTCGGACCGCCGTTCGCAATCAGCGTGAGTGTGCCTGCGTTGTTGGTATTGTTGTCCCCAGTACTCGGAGTGTACGAGCCCGACACCGTCGTGTATTGGTGATAGACACCGTTGATGACCACATCTTCCACGCCGGACGTGATCGTACCGTTGGCCCCAAACGTCACGCTGCCCGCGATCTCCACCGGGTTGTGATTGGGAAGGTCGTAGCCCGAGAAGCGAACCGCATACGCCGTGTTCGCTGGAACCCGCGAACTCAGAACCGTCACCTTTGCAGTCCCGACTCCGGTCGCGTCGATCGTCGAGGTCGCCGTCACTTGCACGCTGGTCGGAAGAGTCGCTGGCGGCGCCGGAGCTGTATAGACCGCCAGCCCGGAAACATTTGCATCCTGCTGCACGGTCCCGCAGGCAAGCCCGCTTTGTGTACAGGTCAGTGCCCACGTGAATGTCTGCGGAGCAATGTCGGGCACCGCCACGGCCGTAAGTTGCTGCACCAGCCCTTGGCCCACGCTCACCGGCGAGGGCGTCACACTCACTTTGACCTGCGCCACCGTGATCGTCAGTTGGCCCTTTCCAGAGCTATCGGCTTGTGAAGTGGCGACGATGTTTACCCCCGCCGGAGATGGGGCGGTGGCCGGCGCGGTGTAATTCCCGTTCGAATCAATCGTCCCGCAAGGATTCCCGCTTCCCGTGCATGCCTTGCCACTCAGACTCCAGTTGACTGCAGTGTTGGTCGTCCCCGTCACCGTCGCCGTAAACTGCACCGTCTGTGTGACGGGCACCACCGTGATGTTGCCGTCACTCACCGTCACCGACGGCGTGCTGCCCAGACCCTTCGCACAACCCGTCCAGAGCGCCACACTTACCAAAGCCGCTGCGAATAAACAATGCTTAGTCATGATGAAGTCTCGTAGGAACCCGTTTGTGAAGCTGCAGAAGCGGCGCTCAAGCGTCGCGTATACCGCTGATCGGTTATCGTTCCGCCAGTTTACCGAGTGGCCGCATCCAGGGCAATGATCAAGGGGGAACAGGCGCCGAGTATAACTTTCTGCACCACAAATTGCACCTGCCAGAAAGGCACGATGGTTACTGACCACTAGCGGTCGCTTGTTTCGCGGCTTCCACCAGTGGAATCAACTCTGAGGCGGAGATTCCCAGTGTGCCACCCGAGAAGCCGTCGATGTACGCGGAATTAATGCCCACCACTTCGCCGCGCCGGTTGAGTACCGGCCCGCCACTGCCGCCGCGCGCAGTGGGCGCGTCGTAGATCAACTTGTCGCCGGCCACGTCCCCGATGTGTCCAAAGGTAGCGGAAGGCCGGATCAAAGACAGCGCCGCCAACTCGCCCGCCGTGTTGCCATCGTCCTCGTGCGAGGAGAGCCGCTCGTAAACCACTGCCGGTGATTTCGCCACCATCCCCGTCACGCCCATCGGATACGCGAGCACGCTCACCGCTTCACCCACGTGCGGTTGCGCCTGTGCCAGTGCCAGCGGACGCAGTTTCTGTGTGAACGGAGTCTCTTGAATCTTCAGCACGGCCAGGTCGCCATGCTTGGCCAGCACCCCGGGGCGCAAGTCCACCGGCAGCGGCGATCCCGGAAAATAAGCCACCAGCTTTTCCAGCGTTGCCGACGCGCCCTGCCGCAAGGCCACCGCCGCGTCCCGATCTCCATACCAGGGTTCGGCCACATGACGATTCGTGGCCAGCAATCCCGGCCCTACGACAAATCCTGTCCCGCCTACGCGTGCCCGAAAACTCTGGCTCCCGATTTTGCTCGAGACGTGATAGACGCCATAGATATAGGCTACCGATTCGCGCGCATCGTCCACCGAGGCCATGGAAAGCGACTGCTGATTCTGAAGGTCCTGAACCTGCCGGGACAGTTCATGTACCTGCCGTGCCAGGTCCGCGTCCTCGGGTTGTGTGGGCGCATAGTAGTGCGCCATCACCAGGGCGCCCGAGAGCGCGAGCACGCCCAGCAACCCTTGTACAAAGCGCTGCCAGGTCTCGACGACTTCGATGTCCTTATTCTCAGAATCGGGCATGGGGCGTCAGGCCCGAAGAGAGGGAGGCTCCGGGGCAGCCCCTATCCTGACGCAATCCGGCACCTCCGAGTAGGGTACTGAAGACAGGTGGGAATCGAACAAAGGTAACCAAGTCTCTCGCCGAAGAATTGCGCGTTATGTTCCACGAGGAACATTGTACTAGCGATAGTATACGTATTATGATATATGTACAAAGGGGCTTAAATGAAACAGCGGAAACGGGTTACGAAGCGACACAAGGTTGCCAGCCTGCGGGCCTCGGCGGGGGAGGGGAAGCGTGCGCGCTACCTGCCTTCCGACCTGGCGGGGTTCTACAAGCCCATTAAGAAGCCGGTCACGCTACGTTTGGACGCCGATGTTCTGGCGTGGTTCCAGCGTGCGGGGCGGGGCTACCAGACGCGGATTAATCGGGCGTTACGAAGATTGATGATGGAGGAGCGGGGGCAGTAGTCAGCTCTCAGCCATCAGCCATCAGCCATCAGGTAAGGCTTCTTCACACCCGATTCAGTTCGTGCAGGGTGAGTTCGTTCTCCACGTTGCCAGTATTCAGCGTTGTGGCTGGCTCGAACAACAGAATCCAGCATTCCTCCTCGGCCACGGGACAGTGCTCGACGCCGCGTGGCACTACGATGAACTCGCCTTCCTCGATCCACTCGTGGCGATCGCGGAATTCCATGCAGAAGCGGCCTTTGACCACCAGGAACATTTCGTCTTCGTGGTCGTGATGGTGAAAGACGAACTCGCCCTTGAGTTTGTCGAACTTCACACACTGCCCATTGAGTTCGGCACCGATGTAGGGCTTCCAGTACTCGGTGATCTTCGAGAACTTTTCGGCGATGTTGACTTTGGACATTGGGGCCTCGACGGTGTTGTGCTGTTTAAGATTCGGTCTTAACCACATAGGTCGCAAAGAAAAGCCGCAAAGGGCGCGGAGAAACATCTGGCTGTTACCGGATGGCGCGTAGGGCTTGACAACTAGAGTGGTATATATCACAATATATACCATGCTAAGGACTGCCAAACTGTTTCGGAATGGCCGCAGCCAGGCCGTCCGCTTGCCCTCCGAATATCGATTTGAGGGGTCGGAGGTCTATGTGCGCCGGGACCCGGCTACGGGCGACGTGATCCTGTCGCGGCGCCCGGAATCGTGGAAGGATTTCTTCGCGTTCCTGGCGACCGTCGACGTGCCCAAAGATTTCCTCTCCGATCGCAAGGACGCGCCCCCACAGAAGCGCGAGTTGTTCTAGATGGCTGTCCGCTATCTTCTCGACACCAACACCGCCAGCTACGTCATCAAAGGGAACTTTCCTCGCGTGCGGGAGCGGCTGCTGAAAGTTCCCATGGCCGAGGTCGGAATCTCGGCAATCACCGAGGCGGAATTGCGCTTTGGCGTGGCGAGGGGTCCGGAGGCGGCGGCGCTGAAAAGGGTGGTTGAGGAATTTCTGTTGCGGGTGGAAGTGCTGCCGTGGAACTCAGAGTCCGCGCAGCAGTACGCTCGCATCCGGGCCGCGTTGGAGAAGGAAGGGGAGCCGATGGGCAACTTGGACTTGATGATCGCAGCGCAGGCCGTGGCGGCGCAGGCGATGCTGGTTACGCATGACCATGTGTTTCGGCGGGTGAAGGGCTTGAAGGTCGAGGACTGGAGCAAAGCCTGAAA